>JBAXXU010000316.1:0-1509 GCA_037127735.1 Bacteroidota bacterium | reverse complement strand
AAATTTGGTGGGCTGCAGGAATCCTTTAAGAACAAAGCAATTAATTAAAGAATGTAGTGATTTTTTTCGATTTTTTTAATATTTTTGCATACTGTTAAGAAATTATCAACTCAAATATTAATAATTAAAAAACAAATTTAAGATGAGCAAGACAAATAACAAAGGCGGTCAATCCATTGGTGACGCTTTAAAGTCGTGGTTTACAGTGGCTGTTATTGTGATTTCATTTTTGATAGCTTACCTGGTCTACAAATACATCATGGGAGCCGCGATCAACTTTGAAGGAGGATATGATTTAGTAAAGAACCATGTCCCGTCAGACAAATGGCACCCGGTACCAGGTAATTATCTGGCAATGATATTCAAAGGAGGTTATATTGTTCCTCTTTTGATGACCGTGTTACTCGTCCTGATCACATTCTCTATAGAAAGAGGCATTACGCTTGCTCGTGCAGGAGGAAAAGGAAGAATCAATGTTTTTGTGAAGGACCTCCAGAATTACCTGGCGAACGACAAGATTGAAGAAGCTATCGTTGCATGCGATAAACAAAAAGGTTCCCTCGCCAACGTGATGAAAGCAGGGCTTGTTCGCTACCGTTCATTGCAGAAAGATTCTACGCTGTCAAAAGACCAGAAAATCCTTGCTTTACAGAAAGAATTTGAAGAGGCTACGGCGCTCGAGCTGCCAATGTTATCAAGGAATCTCGTTATCCTTTCTACCATCGCCTCAATCTCCGTTTTGATCGGTCTTATGGGAACAGTACTTGGTATGATCCGCGCTTTTGCTGCCCTTGCACAGGCAGGTGCACCAGATGCACTGGCTCTTGCAACAGGTATCTCAGAAGCCCTTATCAATACTGCATTCGGTATCGGTGGTTCGTTGATTGCTATCGTGATGTATAATTTCTATTCAACACAGATCGACAGCTTTACTTTTAAAATTGATGAAGCAGGATTTAGTCTTGTACAATCATTTGCAGCCCAGGCAAAGTAATTTCCAGGGGTTGACAATACACGATGTACATTCATTTTGTCAGTCATCAATCTAATATAGACTACCATGCCTAAAATTAAAGCACCCGCAAGAAGTCCGCATATAGACATGACGCCTATGGTGGACTTATTTTCTTTGCTGCTTACGTTTTTTATGCTTACAACCTCTTTCCGTCCACAGGAAGCAGCCATTATCCAGAGCCCTAATTCTGTCTCAGAAAAACAGGCGCCGGATAAGAATATCATGACGATCATCATTGATAAAAGTGGCAAAGTCTTCTATAATATAGATAACGGAAAAGACACGACCACTCATACGCGTGTCAATGTCCTTACCGAAATGGGCAAACAATATCAGGTCAGTTTTACCAAAAAAGAATTGGCTGATTTTGGGAATATGGCATCCTTCGGTATGCCGATGACCGATATCAAAAAATGGCTTCATGCTACTGACTCGAAAGAAAAGGAAAAATTCCAGACCGGAATTCCGACAGACTCAATCGGTGTCAGGCCCTC
>JBAXXU010000315.1:0-1515 GCA_037127735.1 Bacteroidota bacterium | reverse complement strand
GCCTGGCGAAGAACTTCGTCATAGTTAAAATGTATTCTGAGACTTCATAATACTTACATTTTTCCATAGGTTGACGGCTATGCCCTTTCCGGGCTATAAAATGCAGCAGAGTTGCAAAACCTGCCCAATTAATTCCCGGTAAATTCATGCCCCGGATCAAAACTGATATCCCTAATTCTGTTGCAATTATGGTGATTTCGGATTGCGGGCTATAAAAATTGTCAACCGAAACAAAATTTAATGGTGTTGGTGGGCAGAATGCTCAAAATACCACTGATACCCTTATGGAATATAGCCTTTTTGGCGGTTCGTTATTCTATTCTGTCCAGTTTTCTATTCTTAACCCGGCTATTCTCTCGAATTCTCTCACATTATTAGTCACTAAAATTATATCAAGACTCTTTGCATGAGAAGCAATTAGCAAATCCAATGGTCCAATCGGAAATCCTTTTTTCTCTAGCTCAGCACGTATTTTTCCATATTCAACAGCTGCTTCATAACCGTAATCAATAATCTCAATGGGAGTTAAGAATTTCTCCAAAGCATCTCTGTTTTTCTCAGTATTTGAACTTTTCTCGATGCCGTATTGTAATTCTGCCAAAGTTATAGAAGAAATCCCTATGTCACCAATAGTCAGGTTTTTGAATTTCTCAAAAACTTCAACAGGTTTTTTCTTGATGATGTATATGCAGATATTTGTGTCGAGCAGGTACTCCATTAGTCGAAGGATTCTCTTTGTTGCTGAACAGGTAGGTTTCTTTCATCCATAAAGTCAGATGTGAAAGAGTCTGTACTTTCAATCAAATTTTGCCAAGGACTATGGTATGGAATAATATAAAGCGTATTTCCAACTTTCTTGAGGTAAACTTTGTCATCTTTTATTCTCATTTTCCTCGGAATCCTGATAGCTTGCACTCCCTTATTGTTTTTAATGTCAATTGTCTCGATTCCCATGATCAAGTTTTTTTTGTTTACAAAGTTAATTAATTTTCTTGAACTTTAAATCAGAGTTTTCTACAATGACGGTGGTGTCATTTTCGTTGTTTTCTTTTATGTAGTAAATTTATAACTATTTTGAATACATAGCTATGCTTAGTCTAAAATCTAATGTGGCAGGCGGACTCTTTATCTGATAGAACACATAACCGTAGGCCCGGGGCACCGCAATATTTAATCCCAATCATAAATGTCACTAAAAAATTCAAACAGGTATTCCTCTTCAAATTCAATATTGTTCTTTTCAAAGGAAGAAGTCTGGCGAAGCCCAGGGCAGCCCGCCAGACGCATAGCCGTCAATCTAAGGAATTAGTGATAATTTTTATTTCAATAACTAATGCCACGAATGTGGCCTGATATGAATAACCCCCGGCGCCGGCCGGGGGTTTTGGCCAACAAACAGATATCAAGCCCTGAAAGGGCGTAATATGGTTTGTGGTCACGCTCCGTTGGAGCTTAATAAGAAGCTTTTTAATGAATTAAGAACAACGAACAAACGAATAGCGAAATCAGAACTGT
>JBAXXU010000314.1:0-1526 GCA_037127735.1 Bacteroidota bacterium | reverse complement strand
GTGTAAAGGAACATTAATTCGGGATTTAACAAAGGTTGAGGAACGGAAATAAGGTATTCCTATTTTCTATTCTTTTCATCAATACTTTGAATCAATTGGATTATTTTCTTAATTTGCAAAGATCAAAGATTCTTATGACTTCAACTGTATCGGTTTTACTGAAATCCTATTATGAACTGCCCGAAATGCACCGGCAGGTAATCGATTTATTGTCGGTTAAGTTTGCTGGTATCGATAACTATAATACATGCAGTTATTTACAAAAATATATCAGCGACAAATACCCGCTGAATAAATATCAAACCATATTAAAGGATTTAGGGAAAAGAGCCCTTGTGATCTTTGAAGACAACAAATATTCGGTGTCTCACGAATTAATGATAGAATTATTTCCGGGGTTGATTCATCAGGACAAGTTCATTAAAATCGTAAAAAGCGAGCAGACCGAAAAAAAAGGATTTGGATGGTTCGGACCACCCATTGAACAACATTTCCGCGACTATTTGTTTGCCACTTTTGTGGAGGAGAACGAACAAACTAACAGTGCGACAAAGCAGCTGAATGATGCCCCGGAAAAAGCATATCGTCTCTTTGAGTTGATGTTTGGCCGACCTGAATATGATCGGGCACTGATGCACTCCCCCCTCTTTTTTTTCAGGATGATGCAAATTGTCCATCTCAATAATTTAGCGAACTTCCATAATTTCGATGTTACGCTCCAATTCTTTGAACGGAACAAATCATACACGGGATTATGCCATCAGGTTGAGATTCTAAAGGGAGAAATTGCCTTTCAAAGAGGAGTTCTGCTTGAAAAATCAGAAAAAATCAGACCGATAAATAACAATGGGTCATTGCTGTTAAGATCACAAATTGAGCTTTTTAATGGTGAATTTGGGGCGACAATCGCTCTTTTTGAAGAGGATCGGATAACAGATGCAGAGGGATTCAGGATGCCACGTATGGAATTTGGTTTTTATCACGAATTCTTTTTCTGGCTCAAATTTGCGATTGTCCCCAACGGATTAAACCTTAAAAAGCTCGATAGTTATATTAGAAAAGTTGAAAAGAGCAAAGACGACCATGATAAAATACTTCTTCCGCTTTTATATATCATCAAAAAGGACAGAATCAAGGCAGAGGCTGAACTGATTGAATTGTCTGACACCCTATTTACCTCACGACCCGATATCTTTTCGTTCTTTTTTCTGATAACGGAATATGTTATTAATGGTGAATTGTCCGAAAAAATAAGAAAATTATCACCCTACCTATGTGCCAAACTCCGAAATAACGGGCAGAGATTATTTTTGCGCGAAGTGATCTATATTATGGAAAAACTGGGAATTAGTGTCCCGCCTATCGCATACGCAATAGATCCGTTACCTGCCCGTCCACCCTGTTTGATGAGTATGATTACGCATCAGGAAAAGTGGGAACAGACGCTCGATGGGTTATTAAACCTCTTTGCGGGCAATACTCCCACAGCAAAAAAAGAGGAGAAAACCTCCCGCATTTGTTACCTT
>JBAXXU010000313.1:0-1531 GCA_037127735.1 Bacteroidota bacterium | reverse complement strand
ATTGGTCACCGAAGTTCCGCATATAGTTTGTGTAGGCCCTTATACGGTATCGACCTGATGGCAATGTTTCAGTCAGATGGAAATCGCCATTCCCTAAACCTTCATTTAGTTTTACAACGCGACTATCAATAATTTTAAAATCGAGGGAGATCAGTTCAACATGCAGATTGCTGTTATGATTGGAAAGTAATCTGTTTGAAGCTTCAATGAGGTATGCTTTGAACCAGATATCATCGCCCGGGTAATAACTATCCCGGTCAGTATGCAGATATACTTTCTCAACAATTCTCAGTGTGTCATCAGCAGAAGGATATTGAGAACTTAAACTGTTCCCATAAGAAGAGGGACTGTATAATGTTGCCAATATTAAAACAAACAGGTTGAATATTGTCATATCCGGTTAAGGTTAGCAGGTACTGTTAATTTATTAACAACAAAAATTGTTCCAAACCGGAAAGTTATCCTTATAAATAATCAGAATGAGCTGTTGTGTGTTCATATAAATTATACTTTACAGAGGGCTGACAAAATGCAAAAAAAAATCCCGGAATGTACCGGGATTCTTAATATATTTATCTTTTTATTACTGGCAGACAGCATTTATCTTATTTTCATTCCAACAATGCCAATCAGTATCACCAAGGTAATCCACACATTTTACCCGGCCATTTTTAGTTGTTGTATTCCACTCAATATTTACATCTGAAAACTTCAGCGTGTTAAAGTAATGAATATTAAAATAGGCGTTTAATGTAGAAGTTGTCAAACCGTACTCTATATAACTGTTTTTAAACGGGTCACCGGTTTTTACATACGTATATTTTATGCCTCCGATTGAAGCGCCGGTTTTTGCCCAGTCAACCTGAAGAATTGCTCCCTGCGATTGGGAACTCTCGTAGAAAATCCATTGGCCCTCTGTTCCGTCAAGTTTGGATGTTCCTTCAAACCACAGGAACTCAGCAAAGCCTCCTGTTCCTTCTTTTGTTATATACATCTTCCAGGTATTACTGGTTCCGATCACCCCTGTCAACCGTGCCTTGTAAGTTACGCCTGCCACAGGGACGGTATAGCTCCATTGCCAGTTTTTTTCAGAGAGATAAACCGGAATTTGATTTGCTGCTAATTTAAAAGAAGCTACAGGAACAGCAAGTGTTGTTGATATGATTAATTTCCACACCCCTGCAACTGCTGCTGAAAATTCCCAATTGCTGTTTTCGCTCCCCTTCTGTCCAACCGGCAGATCGGCAGATTTTTTCAAAGAAGCGAAGTTGCTGAAATCAATTGTCATAGATTCCACCGGTGGTAAAACCGGCGGTTCTCCCTTATCCTTTTTGCAGCTCGTGAAAAGAGTTCCGGAAAGAAGAGTTATCAGTGCAAGAGACAATAGTTTTTTCATAGGGTTGTCCATTATTTATGAATTGTAAAAGACAAAGATATTAAAAAATTGTATTTCTGACACAAAAATTTGAAGTAAGAATCTAACCTTAATTATTCATTTACTTGGTGAACCTTTGTGTAATCCTTTGAGTTC
>JBAXXU010000312.1:0-1540 GCA_037127735.1 Bacteroidota bacterium | reverse complement strand
GTTTAGCGTACTTTTGTTCTGATTTTGGTAGGTCGGCATCAACCCAATGGTTGCCACCTTCAACCCATTCAATAAAGCCACTGTCACGAACCTCATCACCATTAACAGCATAAACTGGATTGACATCAATACCATCACTGTATGTTCTCACTAATTTTTTATCTAAGCCATGAGTAAGATTGTCTTGCTCAATTTCTTTTTCATGTGAAGAAAATACGTCTTCATCTATATCGTCATAAACATAATTTTGTGGGTATGCATATTGAATCAATTCATTAATAAATTCATATTGTGGATTTACTTGCTTTGCCTTATCTAAAAATCGTTGATATTCATTGATTATTTCTTGAGTTGATAATGAGGTATTCCAAATATCAAAAGTTTTATTAAAAATCGGAATGTTGATGGGAATATATACACTCACAGTTAACGCAAGCACTGATATACACGCTCTTCCAGAATCGCATAGGGCGCCCCATACAAAGGTCAGAACCGGAGATGACTTCATAGGGGCGGAGGATAAATCTATAATTAAACCAGGTCATCCAGGTCATCAAGGCAGAACCGAAACAAAAAGTGTAGTAAATGGAGATGAAAGGAGAGTTCAGACAGTTCAAGAAGTCCCTGATAGCGTGGACGCCGGGTGTTTTAGGACAAAACCAGTTACAAAAATTAATACCTATGAATCCAGAAAAAAAGAGCCTGGCTGTAGAACAAAATTTATGCAGATAATCCAAAATAATTACATCGGGATTGTGCGATAAACTCTGCAGGCAAAGTTCGCCAGTTGCAAAAGTTTCAATGACAAAATCAGCATGCTGGAGGAATTCAATTTCCAATGATTTTAAAAACAGTGCATCGTCATCTACAAGGAAAAGTTTAATCTTTTTGTCGTCTTTCATCTCATTTTTTTTATAACTCCATCGAAATACGATTTTTTTACGAACCTACGAATGCACGAAACGCTTCGTATATTCTTATGTTCGTATTTTTTTTCGTAATTCAATGGGGTAATCATTTTTTACTTCTTATGAATTTGTATTCTTTATTGTATTGTATTCTTCTTCTAATTCTCTGCAAGCTTGCAAGCATACGTTTTCGAGCTGCTGCACCATTTCAAAAATTCCATCCGATTGCTGTTGCGTATCTGCAAAATCCTTCACTTTTCTGGCCATCACTTCAAAATCAGGATTGATACCCATAATGATAAATGAAGGAATCATTTTATGCACCGCCGAATGCAGCATTTTCCAATCCTTGTCTTTCAGGCTTTGTTTCATGGCGTTGATAAGGGGCGGCGTTTGTTCAAGGTAAAGCAAAATCATTTCCATCATCAGAGTGGAATCGCATTTCGTACGGTGAATCAGGTAAGCCAGGTCGGTGCATTTAATCTTTTTGCCCAGTTTGATTTCCGATTCCTTTTCTTCCACATTTTCTACAAACAAGGGTTTCTTAACCAGCCCCACTATTTTATTGTACAATATCCTTTCGTCAACAGGCTTGGCAATGTAATCGTTCATGCCCACAGCTTTGCATTTTT
>JBAXXU010000311.1:0-1543 GCA_037127735.1 Bacteroidota bacterium | reverse complement strand
TTTCCAAATTACCGCTAATTTAGATTGCGCGGGGTAAGGAGTTCTGAAATTATTTCACACAAGTTTTAATTTTAGTTATCTTTGTGACGATAATAAAAACATTTTATCTATTAATTAATTAATTATATGACTAATAAGGGATTAAAACTGGAACCGGGAGTGATTTTCGGAGATGATGTGAAATCGCTATTCGATTATGCAAATAAAAATGACTTTGCCATACCTGCTGTAAATGTTGTAGGTACTAATTCTGTAAATGCTGTTTTGGAAACGGCAAAGGACGTGAATTCGCCCGTTATTATCCAGTTTTCAAATGGAGGAGCACATTTTTTTGGCGGACAAGGTTTGCCAAAAGAAAATCAGGTTGGCGCTATTGCCGGCGGAATATCCGGCGCTCTTCATGTTCATAATGTAGCGGAACATTATGGTATTCCCGTAATTCTTCATACTGACCATGCTGCGCGTAAACTTCTTCCATGGATTGATGCTCTGCTTGATGCAGGCGAAGATTTTTTTGAAGCTAACGAGAAGCCTCTGTTTAGTTCCCACATGCTTGATCTGTCCGAAGAATCATTGAAAGATAATATTGAAACATGTAAGAAATATCTTGAAAGGATGAGCAAGATCGGTATGACACTCGAGATTGAACTTGGAGTAACCGGAGGAGAAGAGGATGGGGTCGATCATTCAGGTGTTGACAGCTCGCGCTTATATACCCAGCCCGAGGATGTTGCCTACGCTTATGAAGAACTTTCAAAAGTAAGTAACATGTTTACCATCGCGGCATCATTCGGGAATGTTCATGGAGTATATAAACCTGGTAATGTTGAGCTTAAGCCGGTTATTCTGAAGAACTCACAGGATTTTATTATTAATAAATTTAAAACCGGACCAAACCCTGTGAATTTCGTTTTCCATGGCGGTTCGGGATCTGAGAAGCATCTCATAACCGAAGCCATTAAATATGGAGCAGTAAAAATGAATCTTGATACCGATATGCAATGGGCATTCTGGGATGGGATTAACAAATATTCAAAAGATAAGTATGGTTATCTGCAGGGGCAGATAGGTAATCCTGAAGGAGAGGACAAACCCAATAAAAAATATTACGATCCGAGGGTATGGCTCAGGAAGGGAGAAGAGACCTTTATAGCGAGGCTGAAGGAGGCATTTATTGATCTGAATGCGGTTGGCAGATGCTAAACGGTTGCGAATAGAATAGAATAAAATACAGACAGCCAGTCCAATACAGACTGGCTGTTTTCTTTTATGTTTATAATTATTATACAACTTCTTTTTCAAAACGTATCAAAATCGTTTAGTGGTGATCATTTTCAAAAAAATATTCTACTTTTGCAATTCGTTTTATAGCAGACTGACCCATGGTGTAATTGGCAACACGTTAGATTTTGGTTCTAAAGAGTCGGGGTTCGAGCCCCTGTGGGTCAACAAATTATTTCATCTACAGCCCTGATAATAAGCATTATCGGGGCTTTTTCATTTATGACTACTGAAACTATACTGAAACATTTTCGTGGTTTAA
>JBAXXU010000310.1:0-1546 GCA_037127735.1 Bacteroidota bacterium | reverse complement strand
TATGCGTAAGAAGTTGATAAATTGTCACTTCATTTCCACGCGGAAAATCGGGGATATACTTTGATAATTTATCCTCTGTCTTTATCTTGCCTTCTTCCTGAAGTTTAAGAATTGCAGCAGCGGTAAATTGTTTTGAAATAGAACCTATTTTGAACTTTGTATCGGGTGTAACCGGAATTTTCTTTTCAATATCGGCATACCCAAATCCTTTTTGGTAAACAATATCTCCGTTTTGGGCAATCAATACCGAAGCGCCAGGCATTGTGTCAATCTGTAATTTTTTAAATATGTTCGAAATGCAGTTATCTAAGCCGGGTATTTTATTCGTTTCCTGAGCTTGCAGATTAGCGCTTACGATAAGGTTAATCAAAATGATTACAGACGAAATAAATCCAATTCTTTTCTTCATAAATTCTATTTATCTTAATTATCTTGTGTGTTCATTATCAATTCATTTTGGTAGGTGTATTTGTATAATGCCGCCTAACGTTTCAGTAACCTCAGTTCTAAGCGGCTGCTACGACACTGATAAGCGGACTGCAAAAGGCATGAAGATTGGGTTTCAGTAACCTCAGTTCTAAGCGGTCGCTACGACTTGAAGAACAAGATGAAAGAGCAATTGATCTCATCGCCCCGCCTGTAGCCGCATGTGCAGGCGATATCAGGTCAAATTTTCGATTTCCGTTTCCATGTTTAATAGCCCCAACCAGTCTCCGTACCAGAGTACACCGCATTGTCGGCTGCCGGCTCGTTAGGTTGGGTGGTTACTAATCATAATGATATCTGCAACTGTATATCAATATATCATCTCCGATTACTTGATAAACCAATCTATGTTCTCTATCTATCTGTCGTGACCAATATCCTGACAAATCATATTTGAGAGGTTCTGGTTTGCCTATTCCGGTAAATGGAGTCCGCTGTATATCTTTTATCAAATCATTTATTCTTTTGAGAATTTTTTTGCTTTCCGGAAGCCACGAAGTATAATCTTCCCATGCATTCTTTGAAAAAATCACTCTCATCATTCTTCAATAAATTCCTTTTGAAAAGATTTTCCGGTTTTCATTTGTGATATTGATTCATACAATCTATCCGCATTTGCTTTTGAACTCAGTAAATGCATTGTCTCAATTATTGAATTGAACTCATTTAACGAGATAAGCACAGCGCCATGTCCGGTTCCCCTTTTAATTATTAAAGTTTCATTGTTCTTTTCAACGTCGTCAAGAAACCCTTTAAGGTTCGTTCTAAATTCTGTGAAGTTTGCTGCTCTCATCGTTGATAATGTTAAATCGTTAATAAAGTACAAATATAAGTACTTTTTCAGTAAATTTTGCAGTATCCACGAAGTTTTTCGAAACATGCAACTTACCGTTGGGCCGGTTGCCGCAGTGCGGGAATTACTTGTTGCTGCTTTTCTTGTCCACGGGCGCCAGCCGGTAATTTGAGGGCTGGCGTTCGTGGGTCACCCGCATTGCGGCAACCGGTTTCGTTATGCGGTGTGGATTATTCCAAGTCGAACAGTATTTTTAGATTTTCTTTA
>JBAXXU010000309.1:0-1551 GCA_037127735.1 Bacteroidota bacterium | reverse complement strand
ATGGACAGGAAGCAAAGTATCTCAAGCAGATAGCACAAGCATTGAACGAAAAAGAGGAAGCAAACAAACAAAAAGAAATCCTTGCAATAAAATTAGCTATTCAGATGAAAAAATGCGGTGTCCCTCTGGATGAAATTGCCATTGAAACAGGTTTAACGAAAGAAGATATTGAGAAACTATAGAAAATAGTGTCAAGAGTTAAAAGTCAAGAGTTAAGAACCCCCACTTAACACTTAATCACTTAACACATTTTCTCCTGTTGGCATCCAAATTTCAGACAAGTTATTGAGAAAAAACGTAAAAATGACTCTGACATTGGTTATAAAAAAAGGTAAAAATGGATACCTGATAGGGCAATTGAAAGAATTGCCTGCCGTTTTTACAAAAGGATTAACTGTTGAAGAAGTTAAAGAGAACATAGTTGATTCTTTAGAAATGTATCTCGAGTATATTCGTGAACAATATCTACCCGAAGGAGAAATGTTACATGAAGAAGAATTAACTTTTGCTTAATGCATGAATAGGAATAAATTTTGTCAAATACCTGAATGAACACAATAAATGGCAGTATCTAAACTGTTTAAAGAAATAGAGAACCCGGAAACCTGGCAAAAGGATCTTCGCAATGAGTGGGAATAATCTGATAAAGGTTCATCTCACTGATGAAGTTATTAAAAAAGTGAATAATTTCCGCAAAAAGCATAAAATCAAACTGCCAGATGCAATCATTCTGGCATCTGCGATTGAATCTCCACATGCCCACCTGTCAACCAACCCGAAAAAACCAAAGCAACACCCCCTTAACACTTAATCACTTAACACTTAATCACTTAACACTTAACACTAATCTTATTATGAATGATTTTATTTTGTAATTAAGTTGAAAAAACGAATTATGGAGACAGTGTTAAAAATTAAAGTTTCTGATTTGGATGTTGATTTTATTAAAGCAATCAAGACTTATTTAAAAAAGATAGTGAAATTGAAATCACAATATCTTCTGCTACTGATTTTGGTTTAAATAAAACTGAAACGAAAGAAGAGTACATTGCCAGATTAATTAAAGCCGCTAAAAATGTAGAAAATGGCCATGTCGTTTCTTTTACTGATAATGAACTTGATAAATTGAATAAGTAATTGATCGGTCAGGAATGAAAAGAGTTGTAAATCTGAGCCTTTAAAGCATGAGCTTTCGGGCTTCTGGTCGCGATGAATTACTGATGACCACCGATTGGTTTATAAAATATCTGATAGTGATATCGTCATTTATAGTTGCAGGGGACATTATTAAAGGGACTCTATGATCTCCCATGATCTCAGATTCCCGTCTCTCTTGTGATAGCAGGTTTCCAGGATGAAACCTTCTTAACTAAAACGTGTTAAGTGTTAAGTGATTAAGTGTTAAGATTTGATTCATGTACCGTTTCTTTGAAGAATTGGAAGTTTGGAAGCGGGGATGTAACCTGGCGGTGAAGGCGTAAATGGTTCAGGTTCAAAGTTCAAAGTTCCACGAACCCCAACCTTGAACCTTGAACCTTGAACCTTGAACCT
>JBAXXU010000308.1:0-1561 GCA_037127735.1 Bacteroidota bacterium | reverse complement strand
AACTAATAATGTGAGCATCGATTCATACAAGACGATCACAGGTTCCACGACCACACAATTACCGGAAATATCAGATAGATATGTTGATAAGGGCGACTATGTGCGTTTGTCACAATTATCATTGGGATATCGTTTTTCAGTTGAAAAAATCTTATGGGTTAAGTCGTTTATGCTGAATCTTAGTGCCCACAACGCAATAGCGTTCTCAAATTCAAATTGTTGGAATCCGGAGATCAATAGCTATGGCTTCGATAATTCCCGCTTGGGTATTGCTTATGGTGCTTATCCTGAAACAAGATATTTCACTATTGGTGTTAATGCCACATTTTAAAACATTTAATTCTGAAAAATTATGAAAAGAATAAATATTTCAATAGTAATTCTATCAATCGCTCTACTATTTACAGGTCTGATGACAGAAGCTCAGGTTAGAATAAAAGGAGTAGTTACTGATACAAAAAACGAGCCTCTTCCGGGAGTATCAATTCTGGTTAAGAATACTACAATAGGTACTGCAACAAATCTAAAGGGAGAATATTCCTTGGCTATTCCTGAGAATAAGGGGAAGGAACTCGAAGTTAGATTTTTAGGATTTGAAACTAAAACCATAGTCATTGGCTTATCAACAGTGATAAATGTTGTATTGGAAGAGGCTACCGAAACAATAGATGAAGTGGTTGTAGTAGGTTATGGAACCATGCGTAAAAGCGATGTAACCGGTTCTCTTTCCTCAGTTAAGATAAATGAAACAAAGGCAGCAAAGATCAATTCATTCGACCAGTTGTTGCAGGGACATGCTGCAGGTATTCAGGTAGGTAGTACAACAGGCGCACCTGGAGCTTCAGTTAATATCAGGATTCGTGGTACTGGTTCGTTCAACGGAGGAAGTGAGCCACTTTATGTTGTTGATGGTGTAATTCTTAACTCTCCTTCACAGGATAATGGGAAAATGATATCAACAGGACAGAGTAATAATAATTCCGATCAGCCTACAAACGGTTTAATGGGTATCAGCCCTCAGGATATTGCCAGTATTGAGATTCTCAAAGATGCTTCAGCAACTGCAATTTATGGTGCTATGGGGGCAAATGGGGTTGTTCTGATCACAACAAAAACAGGTACCGGTGATCGTACTTCTGTTGAATGGTCTTCAGGAATGGACATTTCTTTTCCAGGAAAGAAAATACCGCTTATGAGCCTTGACCAATACATTGATTTCGCAAGAGATACACTTACCGGTACAAGATTTACGACAACATTAAAAAACATTTTCGTAAATCCAGCCTATCCTGATTCAGGAATGACTGTGCAACCTGTTGACTGGCAGGATTACATTATGAAATCATCTATCAGTCAGCATCACAGAGTTTCTGTTTCGGGGAAAAGCAGTACCTCCAACTATTTGATATCGGCTGGCTTCGACGACGTTAAAGGTATCGTTACAAACACACAGGCAAAGACGACAAGTTTTCGCCTGAATTTCGACAAGGACATAACCCCGCATGTTAAGTTTGGAATGAGAAATAGTTTTTCCCAGATCATTCTTAACATGACACAGGGA
>JBAXXU010000307.1:0-1576 GCA_037127735.1 Bacteroidota bacterium | reverse complement strand
GACATCCTGAGTTTCCGGAGGCCTATAGCTACCTTGCAGAAGTATATTCATCTGCTGGCAATTATGAACTTGCGATTAAAAGTATTAAAAAAGCGATAGAACTGGCAACAGCCCAAAATGATAACAGCTTGGAGAGATATAAAATCATACTTGAAAGAACAATCAAAGCAAGTAAAAAGTAAACTAATCCGTATGAGGGGACTTTAGGTGCTTTTCATTTTGGAGAAAGATTTTTTGCCACGGTTCAAAACAAGTTGCATTGGATTATAGCAGGGCAAACAGCCGCCGGACTTATTGCCGCAAGAGTCAGCAACACAAAAGAAAATATGGGTTTAACAACGAGGAAGAGTTGGCAGAGCTTGTCGCGTTTTTTCGGGAAAGACACTTACTGCCTGATCTGCAACTGCAATTGATATGAACCATAGAACGAATTAAAATGGAACAAACACAGGAATCTTTTATTGCCCGAATGCGGGGATTGATTTATGGAAACTGGCAAACAAGTATAACTTATACATTTGCCGAATTAGAACTTGCCGATACCCTTCAGGATGGTACGAAAAGCCTGGAATACCTGGCTAAACAAACAGCCATAGAACCTAAAACGCTCTTCAGGTTTCTCCGATGTTGCGCGCAACTTCAATTTATTCAGATCGCTGCTGATACTAAAGATATTACGTTAACTGAATTTGGCAGATACCTGCTTAGCAACCATCCTTGCAGTCAACGCAATACAGCCCTGTTGAATGGTGCATTTTACCGGTATGAGCCATGGGGAAAAATAACCGAGGCGCTAAAATCGGGAAGTGGCGATGGATTTTCGGAAACGCATAAACATGGTTCTCTTGATTATTTGAAGGATAAGCCGGCATTACTGGAAGTATTCCAGAAAGCCATGTCAGATCTTTCGGTAACAGAGAATGAACACATTGCAAACCAGTATGACTTCAGTAGCTATAAACATATCATTGATATAGGCGGAGGACATGGTACTTTCCTCATGGCAATATTAGAATCAAATCCGACCATGCGCGGAACTATATTCGATCTTGATGAAACATTGGCATCGGTTAACTTACCGCATGATGCCGTAACAGAAAGGATCACTCTGCAAGGAGGGGACTTTTTTCAATCCATTCCGGCAGATGGCGATCTTTATACTTTGAAGAATATTCTTCATAACTGGCCTGAAGAAAAAGTAATGCATATAATGAAGAATTTACATCTGGCCATAATCAGTTCAACCGAAGCTTTACAAAAACGGGTTTTAGTGATCGAACATCTGATGAGCGATGATACAAGTACCGAAAGCCTCGCTCCATGGATGGATATGAATTTTTTTATTTTGGTAGGGGGGCAGGAAAGAACCTTGCAGGAATATACAGAGTTATTTGCCGGTAGCGGTTTTGCTATTACAAAAGTATTATTAACAAAAACTGGCAGGAGTATTATTGAACTGGCGGTAAACTGACCTGTAAGCTCAATGTACATGGGTTTTATCAGGCAAAATCAAGGGTAGCTGTAAAATGTCGCATGATTGGCGCTTCAGCCACTATTTTTAACCCTTTTCTTATGG
>JBAXXU010000306.1:0-1580 GCA_037127735.1 Bacteroidota bacterium | reverse complement strand
TATAAAGGTATTTTCAGGCTCAAACCAGATAGTTCGTGGAGAAATATATTGGATATGCAGTTTTTTACTTCAAAAAACGGTCTCCCTTCCGATCAGTCAAATTTATTGTTCAGGATCCAGTCCGAAATATTGGTTGCTTCGGCCAACGGAATATATGCATTCAATTATAAGACCGGAATGTTTGAGAAGGCGCCAAGATTTGCATCATATTTCAACAAAGAAATGTCTGTTGATTATCTGTACCAGGATTCGGAGCAGAATATATGGTTCTCTGAGAATAAACAATTAGGCGTGTTGCGCTGGCAGGAAGATGGCTCCTTTAAAAAGATCACAATTCCATTCCTGAAATTAGCCAATCTTACGCTCTCATCCTTTGAGAATATTCAAGAAGTGGAACAAAATAATGTTCTTATTGGTATTGAAGGGGGATTTGCAAATTACATTTCGAAATATAAAAAAGATTACTCCAGACTGTGTACAATCTATATCAGCGATCTCAGGTCAAGCGATTCAGCGGAAGGTATCTTCAGGTATGATGGCAAGAGGTCAAGTCAAACTTTGATACCGGTTTTTAAGTATAAAAGCAACACTGTATCCATTTCTTTTTCAGCAAACAATTTTGAGTCTGCTGAAATATTTTTTCAATATAAATTAATGGGTTTTGATGAAAAATGGTCGGAATGGACGACCAAGAATTTTAAAGAATACACAAACCTTCCTGGCGGACATTATACCTTCATGCTCCGCGCTCGCAACAACGAACTGACCACTCCTTCTGAGCTGTCTTTCAAATTCATTGTATTGGCGCCTTGGTATCGTTCAGTTTATGCCATGATTATTTATGTTGTATTGTTAATTTTTCTTGTTTACCTGGGGAGAAGATATTTATTCTACAGAATTGAAAAATCACGTCTTGTTGAAAAGCAGAAACAACAGGAAAAATATCTTAGCCATGTGCGGAAATGTAAAGAAGAGTCGCTGATTGCTGAAAAAGAGTTGCAGCGACTTCGCAACGAGACGTTAAACCTCGAAATGATCCATAAAGAAAAAGAACTCGCTAATTCAACCATGCTGATTATCAAGAAGAACAACATCCTTAAAAAATTGCAAAGCGATTTGCGGGATGTAAATTCAGCCTTAGGCAATGACGAGGCAAAAAACAGTATTGTCAGCCTCGTAAAGAGGATTGATAAGGAAATTGATAATGAAAAACAATGGAAGGTGTTTAACCTGCATATTGAACAGGTTTATGAAGAGTTATTCAAAAAATTATTAGAAAGGTATCCGGGTCTTTCACCACGCGAATTAAGCTTATGTGCTTACCTTCGGATGAATATTTCGAGTAAGGAAATCGCAACCCTCATGAATATCAGTGCCCGTGGTGTTGAAATCAGCCGTTACCGGATACGGAAAAAACTCCGGCTCGACCGCGATGCCAACCTCACGGAATTCATGATAAACCTTTAAACTATGATTTATCGCATCAGATGCTTCCCGGGACAGTTCTTTCCTGAATAATGAGTCGGGTCTAAAAAGCCAAAATCACCTCACCCTAACCCTCTCCTAAAGGAGAGGGAATT
>JBAXXU010000305.1:0-1613 GCA_037127735.1 Bacteroidota bacterium | reverse complement strand
GCTGCACCGCTTTATATGCAGATGATTGAAGCATTCGACAGGGGTGATCTTGTTACTGCCCGCAAACTTCAACAGCAATCCATAGACATGATCAGGCTGCTAGGAAAATATGGAGGTATTGCAACAGGAAAGGCCTATATGCGCTATATTGGATTTGAATGCGGCGAATTCCGCTCACCGGTGAAAAACATGGGATTGAATAATTACGAAAATTTTAAAGAAGATGTCAGAACACTCAAAATGGAGCATCTTTTCTCGAAATTGTAATATATTGAAAAGATCAGGTTGGATTCCTATCTTTGCTTTATGTATTACTATGCTAATTTGTTCTGGTTTCAAACCCAAATCTGATGTTAAGGGGAAAGCTGTCGTTCTGAGATTGGAACCGGGACCAAATAATCCACGAAACAGTGAAGGTGACTTCATTAGCCTGAAAGATAAACGTATCTTGTTTGTTTACAGCCATTATACCGGGGATAATGGTGGAGATCACTCTCCCGCATATCTTGCTGGGAGATTTTCGAATGACGGAGGAAAAACATGGTCACCCGATGATCTGAAAATTATTGAAAATGAAGGGAATATGAATGTTATGTCAGTCTCTCTTCTCAGGATGAAAAATGACGAAATTGCTTTGTTTTATTTGAAGAAAAATTCTACGACCGATTGTATCCCAATGGTGAGATTTTCAAACAACGAAGCTAAATCGTGGAGTGATCCTATACCTTGTATTTCAGATAAGTCAGGATATTTTGTGCTAAATAACAGCCGTGTAATTCAATTAAAAAATGGCCGGATTTTGATGGCTTTAAATCTGTACAAGACTCCTCAAGGATCACCTTTAAATCAGGGTAGTTTATGGAGTTATTATTCGGATGATAATGGAAAAACATGGAAATCAGGTATTGAGATTGAAAATCCAAATAAATTCCTGACTCAGGAACCAGGCATTGTTGAATTGAAAAACGGAGATATTTTTATGAACATCCGTTCCGATATTGGTTTTCAGTGTTCCTCAATTTCCACGGACAAGGGTCTGACATGGAGACCTGTAGAACGAAGTAACATTAAATCGCCTGTATCTCCTGCATCTATAAAGAGAATTCCGTCAACCGGTGATCTGCTAATGGTTTGGAACAACAACGGTGGGGAGGTTCCAAATATAAAAGGTAAACGAACACCGTTAACCGTTGCTGTTTCTAAAGATGAAGGTAAAACATGGCAAAAAATTAAGAACATAGAAGTTGACCCTGATGGCTGGTATTGCTATATTGCAATACATTTTACAGGGAAAGAAGTATTACTTGGATATTGCGCCGGTAATCGTTCGAAAGGTACAGGGTTGGCTGTTACTCAGATAACTAAAATAAGCCTTAACTGGATATATAACTTTAATCATTAAAAACAATGTGTAAATCGCTTATTATTAGTCTATTGATTCTTATTTTTACCATCTGTTTTACAACTGTGGAAATTAAGGCTCAGGGAGTGAAAGGGCAAGTTTCGGTAAGTGACCCAAGCATAATTGCAAGTAGCACTCCTGCCCCACTTTTCCGTGACCCGATTTATGATGGTGTGGCAGATCCTGTTCTTGTTTGGAATCCTATTAAGAA
>JBAXXU010000304.1:0-1613 GCA_037127735.1 Bacteroidota bacterium | reverse complement strand
AGCTTATCTTTTCCAGCCATGCTTTCGCCTCGGCCTGAAATCCTGGTTCATCCAATCCCGGTATTTCCATGAAATAGATCTGTGCAACCCCGTCACCCTGCGTTGCACGGGCATATTCATACTTCAGGTATTCCACAATTTCCCATTCGCAATAAGGGCTTGCCAGATAATTAGGGGAGAGAATCAACAGCATGAGATGAGAATCCTTTAACCCCTGTAAAAGTCTCTGCTTCCAATCATCCATTCCTTTAATTTCATCCTTATCAAAAAAACATTTCAGTTCCTCTTTTGCAAATTCAAGATATTCGGTTTCAATTTTTTCTTTCAGCTCGGTAACCCTGCCCGTTGAATTGTCTTTTCGGGAGTAACTGATGAAGAGATCCTGTTGCATAAATTTGTTTTTCGTTTGTAATTTTTTCTACTTTTGCTATAATGAACACATAAAATCTTACTAACAAGTTTCCTATGAAAAATATTTTTATTAGTTACCAGGCCAAAGATACGGCGATTTCACATCTATTTTTCAATGCACTTGAAGATAAAGGATACGATGTATGGCTATATGAAGAACATGGGTATTGTGGCATATTTCATCGAAATCAGGTTCAGCAGGTAATTCGTGAAAGTTCTGCTTTTATTTTCATTATGTCTGAAAACTCTATGTTAAGCGATGAAGTTACTTTTGAATTACAGACAGCGGACAAAGAAAATAAACCAATTTTTCCAGTATATATTAATCGTTGCTGGGAAGATTTTTTAAAGATTAAAACTGATTGGAGAAGTATCCTTCAGTCACGAACCGGTATTAATGCTTCGCATGATCTTAATAAGGCCATTGATTCACTGGTAATTGGTCTTAAAAATGAAGGTGTTTTAGGAAAATCAAAAAATCATCAGGACAACATTCAACAAGATACCTCAAGTGATAGAGAAAGAATCGTCCCTGTTGTGTTTTCTGGTTCATTAGACCATTTTATCAACCGGACAAATGAACTTGAAATGTTAATGAACTTCATTAATGATGCTAATACACGTTTCATTCTTCTTACCGGACCTGGAGGGTATGGAAAGTCTGCAGTAATAGAGAAGCTTATATGCGAAATAACTGAACATTACAGTTTGGATAATTCGATTTTTAAATGCGGCATTGACAGCATAGTCTGGCTTGATTTCAGAGCAGAAGAAAACAGATCTGTTGATGCATTATTTAACCTGCTTAATAAAACTTTTTCCAAAGGAAAAGCTATTGATTTCATTAACGCATGGAATAGTGAACCAAGTTTATCCCATAGACTCAATTTTCTTATAGGTCGTCTTCTGACACGTGACAAAAGACTAATTATCCTTGATAATTTTGAATCAATACTTGATAATACTACAATTGGTGATCAGTATAAAGATATTAATGAGTTTATTCAGGCCTTCATGGAAATTGACCATACTTCAATTATCATAGCTACCAGCCAGAGAAGTCCGACCCTGAGTGATATAACAGAAGGCAAACATGGGGGGAAAAAGAAGGAAATAATTATGAATTATGGATTGCCTGAAAATGAGGCCGTTAACCTGATTATTAAACTTGATGAAGATGGTCTCTGCCATATAGAAAAAAA
>JBAXXU010000303.1:0-1614 GCA_037127735.1 Bacteroidota bacterium | reverse complement strand
GCAGAAGCTCCAATACCTACTATCGGAAAATCAATCTGTAATTTAGGAATCTTAAATTCAGGTTTATCATGGTTTTCGACTACGTTTTTTATGGCATTCATTTTCATAGCTCTTTTTACATATTTATAATTGAGACTTTTACGCAATTTCACACCTAGTCCCTAAAGTCCGGGAAGGAGGATAGAATAAGGAAGTATTAAATTATAACGCTCCATATTTCAGAGTTTTTTAGGCACCTAAAAATATACATTAAAGCGATCAATAAAAACTAAAATCGGTTATTTTTTCGGAATTAAAAACCATACTATTAACAACTTAAAAAAAATAAAAACAAGACAATAATTCACACCAATGGCAGAAGGGGTAGCGTAAAATGGAATATACTCCCTTTTGCCGTTTCACTCTCTACCCATATTCGCCCCTTGTGCCTGGTAATGATCTCTTTGCAAATATTCAACCCCAAACCGGTAGTTAACTCACCCTCTGTACCTTTCCGACCAACATTAACATCGAGTCGGAAAAGATTATCAATTAAATATTTGTCCATCCCTATCCCGGTGTCCTTGATGCTAAACCCCATATAAGTATCTGAGAAAGGCTCCGCGAATATGGTAATCCTGCCGCCGGAATGGGTAAACTTCACGGCATTGGATACTAAATTCCGGAATAAGGAATCGACCATAACAACATCACCATATATAACTAAATCATCAGCAATCTGACAATCAAGTGTAATCTCCTTCTCGCTGGCACTCTCCCGGACAAAAACCAGGCTATTATCAAGGCTTGGTCTGATTTTAAAAAACTTCGGTGTAAATGCAAACATCCCCCTTTCCATTTGAGACCACTCCAGCAGATTTCCAAGCAGCAGGTTAAGATTCGTTGCTCCATTTCTCATCATTACTACAATTTTATGGAGCTCCTCAAGTGGCATTTCGGATAAGCCGTTAACCATTAACTCGGTAAGCCCCAAAAATCCGTTAAACGGACCGCGAAGATCATGAGCAATAATCGAAAAAAAACGATCCTTCTCGGCATTAATCCTCTGAAGTTCCAGATTCTTCTCTTTAATCACCTTTTCAGCCCTTTTACGTTCTGAAATATCAGTTGCAGCGACAAGACATTGCCCGTTATCTTCTGAAATAATTCCAGTAAGGGAGAGCTCTACTGGGATATTTCCATTTTCAGAACTCAACATAATATCGCACGAAGCATTACTACCGCTCAAAAACACGGAATCGATGAAATGACTAAACTCCCCCTTAGACTCCTCCGCAACAAAAAAGCCAAATGAACTATTTACTAAAAATGAACGGTGATCCAAAAGTATACGAAGTATTAAAAGAACTTGATATCCCTTTCGATTATCACGAACACCCACCTGTTCCTACTGTTCGAGAAGCTGCTATATATTGGAAAGATCTTATTGCCACACATTGCAAAAATCTTTTTTTCAGAAATCACAAAGGAAATAAACATTATTTGGTCATCTTTGAATATTCGCACAACATACAAATCAAAGACCTTGAACAAAGACTCAAACAAGGAAAACTCACTTTTGCTTCAGACCAAAGGATGATGAAATATCTAGGACTTACTCCAGGATCGGTCTCT
>JBAXXU010000302.1:0-1627 GCA_037127735.1 Bacteroidota bacterium | reverse complement strand
CCTGCTTGTGCCTTTCCCTTTGCATCTTTGTATGACTTCCCTTGTTCCATAACTAAGCCTGAATAGACCTCATGCCTTCTCTATGACGCCAGCCACGTAGCCAGTAAATCAGGTATCCGCTACATTCTTCCCCCGGCATAAGCGACCAATGGGTTTTGACTGGATGTTCGTTTTCACGGCACTTCATCGAAGGTTCACTTTCGTCCATCTTTTCTATTCTTAACTAATCCTTCTAACAGGACTTTTTTCCCATTCCGTTCAATACCCCCCAATCACTCAGGAAGCACCGTGGGGCGTTTTGCAGGTCTCGCCTGTACGATACCTGCGGAGGGCCTACCTCCATCTTAGTTACAGCATTGACTTCGGCTTTGCAGTCGTTGTCATTCAAGGCACACGCTTACTGCTAACGGCGGCGGGTTGTTGCAGTAAGCGTTGGTGGCGCAGTCACGCCGGCCATCAGTCCCGGTGCTTTAGCCGAGAAGCTCTCCCGGCGTGCAAGACACCATGACGCAATTTTTGCCATTCCCGGCGAACAATAAAGTTGTCTCGGTTGCAGGATTAGTCCGGGTACCACAAAATTTCTAAGCGGGGAAAAAGTTTACATTATAGATTTTGGGGGCAGATAACAGAGCTGCCCGGGCTGTCTAAGGCCATTAATTAAACCGTCTTTTTTAGCATTTGTGCCATCTGTCACCGTTACGTAACTGTCATGCTTTAAGTAAATTGTCTCGAAAATAGCAAAGTGACATAAATGCTAACGTTTTGCGGCTTGCTGTTAGGTGCAGGTGTTTTTACTATTGTACTCGTTTTCTAAAAACTCCACTCCACTTCTAAAAGAGTCATTCTGTTTTTTTAGAAAATCTATATTCGTTTTATATTGTTCTGGGAATTTCTTAAATTCTCCTGCCATTCGTTTTACTCCAGCTGGACATAAATATGCAGGCGTATTTTTACCTTTAATGCCTAACGAAGATATTGTTTCATCAAATAATTCTTCTGATACATCTACATCAAATAAAGTTTTAACGGCTTTGTTGGTCAGTTGTATAAAATACGGAATCCGCACAACTTTATATCCAAAGTTTTTGTATAGTTCAGTAGTTTTTAAATCTTTCCCAATAATATCGGGTTTCATATAATGCTGTAGTCCGTCAAATTCGATTATAAGTTTTAATTCCTCACTTCTGTAATCGGGACGACTTCTGTAAAGTGTGCCATTTACCATACCTAATGCTTTGTCGTGTATCCAGCTGTCTATTTTCGGAAAAATTACTTTCAGATAATCTTCCAGTCCAGTCCTAAACAGACCTGTATCTTTATCAATACCTACCTTTTTAGCCATAGCATCAGTTTCTCGTAAAAATCTCCATTTTTTTTTCATCTTAAACACTTCCTTAATTTCGATAACCATATAGTTTTCCCGCTGCGGTGTCATCACACTTGCACCTAACGAGTAGATTGGCAAAGGATATGGTCTTTAGACCTCATTATCTTTTGCCAATCGAATGTTATATTTAGATTGTCTTTCATTCTCACTTTCAAATGTAAACAATCCCGAATGAATGACAACGTAGTTTGATAAAAGGAATTATCTCTCCCAACGGATCTTGTTTACACTATAATTGAT
>JBAXXU010000301.1:0-1628 GCA_037127735.1 Bacteroidota bacterium | reverse complement strand
CAATGTAATTTTACTGGATATTGGAGATCAGCTTCAGGGCGATAATTCTGTATACTATTATAATTTTATTGATACTAATGATGTGAATATTTTTAGCAAAGTGGCAAATTATCTTAAATACGATGCTATTGTTGTTGGAAACCATTAAAATACTCCCCAAAAACTGGACAGATGCAAAAGTGATTAAATTTGCATAAAACGTCCAAAAAAATGAATACAAAGAGAAAGTTCAAATCAGAGTTTAAGGCGAAAGTAGTTTTAGAATCATTAAAGGAGCGTTCCAGCATTGAGGAACTATCGAAGAAGTACGATCTTCATCCATCTCAGATCAGCATCTGGAGAAAGCAGTTTTTAGAAAACAGCACACTCGTTTTTGACACTAATCCCAAGAATGACAAAGACGAAAAAGAGCTTTTAATAAAAGAGCTTTACGCCCAAATAGGAGAATTAAAAGTTGCGAACGATTGGTTAAAAAAAAAGCTACAGTAATACCATTTAAAAGGCGAAAAAGCATGATTGACAGAGCGGATCAACTTAGTATAACATTGCAATGTGACCTGTTGGGCATTAATAGGAGTAGTTTCTACTATCTGCCAATTCCTGAGTCAAAGGAGAATTTAACTATCATGCAGAAACTGGATGAACAATATATAAAAACTCCTTTTTGGGGCACAAAGAAGCTTTTAATCCTGCTTATAGCCCTTGGATACAGGATAAATATAAAGCGTTTAAGGAGGCTCAAAAAACTGGTCAATTGGAACACAATATATCCCACACGCAAAACAAGTATAAGCAATCCAAAGGAATATAAATATCCATATTTACTGAACGATCTGGAAATAAACAGGGTAAATCAGGTGTGGGCCATAGATATCACTTATTTACCAATGAGACGGGGTTTTATGTATTTGTTTGCTATAATAGATCATTATACAAGATTTGTAGTTGGCTGGAGTATTAGTAATTCTATGACCACTGAGTGGTGTACCACCTGTATAAAAGAGGCCATTGAGAATTATGGAATCCCTGATATTATGAATTCCGACCAAGGTTCTCAATTTACAAGTGAAGAATATGTTAAATTATTAAAGGATAAAGGAATAAAAATTAGCATGGACGGTAAGGGTAGGTACAAGGATAATATCTTTATAGAGAGATTATGGCGTTCCGTTAAATACGAGCATGTTTATTTATATGCCTATGAAGACGGGCTGTCATTGTGGAAGGGATTGAGTGGCTATTTTAATTTCTATAACCAGGAGAGGTATCATGAAAACCTAGATTACCAAACCCCACACCAAGTCTACTTCAAATCTGTAGCATAAAAAATTAAAAATAATTGAAATAAAAAAAATAACCGTAAATTTAATCACTCAAAACTGTAACAATATTACTTAGAAACAGAATAAATCTGTCCTACTATTGGGGAGTATTTAACATGACATTGAAGCTGGTCATGCAGTGTATGACAAGATAAATAAAGAATTAAAGGCACCATATTTAGCTGCAAATGCAATTGATATAGTAACTGGCAGACCATATTTTGAACCATATACTATAATTAATAGGCATGGCATTAGAATCGCAGTGATTGGAATGACAAACCCAAACATAAGAAAATGGTTATC
>JBAXXU010000300.1:0-1633 GCA_037127735.1 Bacteroidota bacterium | reverse complement strand
TAGAACCTGTTAGTGTTGATTTCTTTTGTGTTCCATAACCAACAATAACAACATCATCCAATTTTTTCAGATCTTCCTTTAAGATAACATTAATAATATCATTTGCCCCAAAGCGGACTTCCTGAGGAATAAAACCGATAAAAGAAAAAACCAATACGGAACTCTTTCCTTCATTTTGCAAGGAATATTTTCCTTCAGAGTCAGTTATCGCCCCTATAAAGGTCCCTTTGATCACAACATTCACACCAGGTAAAGGTTTCCCATCCTCCCCTTTAACAACTCCGTGCAAAACCTTGCCCTGATCGGAAAATCCGGCTCTTGCTGAAAACGAAGTACATAGGCTTAGGCAAATCGTAAACAAAAGATGAATAGCCATCAATTGCAAAATCCGATTTTTTTTGTGGTACACAATGATTACTTTTTTGTCCATAGTTGTTTGATTTAAATATATTTCTTGTTGATAAATATTTTCAAAAATACGTGGAGTAAATACAATATTCTGATATCGCTTTAGCAAATGGTTGTATCTCATAAACAAAGTTTTATTTCAGAGTAAGCTTATCCGGTAAATTTTTCTAAATTCGGTCCATCCGGATTGCCGGAAAATTCCTGTAACGCAAAATGAACAAATAGTTGATAAAGAACCTTAAAATGAGTTCTATATACTAAGATATTTTTCATTTTCAGGAGACAATTTTTGATTCAATATTCAAATAGTTTGCAATCTTTTCAATTGTGGCTGCATGGTGCCCGATTCCCAGTGCAAAATGGTGGGTAGGTCCTTCACTTGCCCATCGTTTGAGGAAGGTTTTAATGTCAGGTTTAAAAAAGCCACGGGTGTTTGTATTCCCTGTCGGGGGGATGGGGCCGCTTACTGATTCCCCTTCGGCTATCACGAATTTGAATTTTCCTTCATAAGTTGAGGTGATCGATAGCATCGTAATAGGGCCCTCCTTGATTTTGAATTCAACCCCGGCGCCGTTACCCGGCTTTCCATGGTATTTTTTAAGGCTGCGTAATACCGGTTTCCCTTCGGCGATTGAAATATTATGGGGCCCGTCGTGCCCGACAAGGACAAAACCCTCGTTAAAATCTATAGGGTGAAATTCCGCAAAACTACCCCCTATTCCCAGGCGGTCAAAAATAAACAAAGCGATGAGCGTCTTCAGGTCCGATTCGCCACACATGGGTATGTGTTGTGCTGTCAAAAGTGAATTTCCTACAATCAGGTTAGACATCACCTTCCTTATTTCGCTCTCTTCTGGTCCGTCATAGTAATAAGCCAGACCATCCAGGGCATTTGATCTGATGAAATTTTCCAGGGCTACACTCACCTTTGCCGCGATCTGCAGATCATCATCGGTAAGTTTCATCGAAATTGGATCAGAAACAGGTTCCGGAGTGTCGAAAAACTCAAGAATCTGTTTCTCTGCAACTGCTATTTCCTCCGGGGAAACCTGCTCAAAACATTTCATTAACTGATTCGCCTCACATTGAACGATATGGCTTCCAAAAAAGGAGGTGAGCATTGTAGCGTCGGTGTGCATATCGAGCATGGCATTGAGTGGATGACCCAAATGCCCAAGATGTGCATTTTTCAGGTCGTGCAAAACCCGGGCAATCCTGCAATATT
>JBAXXU010000299.1:0-1636 GCA_037127735.1 Bacteroidota bacterium | reverse complement strand
ACATTAACGGCACTTAGCAAATATTCATAGTTGCTGCGGTTGCAAGCGATCCGTTAGCGGTTATTAATTGGAAACTTTACATGCAACAAAAACTTCATTATGAGAACCTGCAACAAGTGTATTATCAATGACAATTATCCTGAAATTCAATTCAATGAAAACGGAACTTGTTCTCTGTGCATTAAATACGAGGGTTTTAAACCAATTGGAGAAGATAAATTGTTAGAGATTTTCGAGAATGCAAAAAAGAATAAAAAGTCAGAATATGATGCTTTAGTCCCCATAAGTGGAGGTAAGGATAGTTCCTACATCCTGCATTTAGCGGTCAATATATACAAGCTCAAGGTATTAACGATGACATACGATAATGGGCTCTTTAATCAAATTGCATTGGAAAATATTGAACGAGCCATAAAAAAGACCAGGGTAGATCATGTATTTCGGAAACCGGACAAGACGGTGTTAATGAAGATCTATCGAACTATGCTTTTAGAGTCAGGGGATATCTGCGGAGCTTGTGACATTGGAACCAAGGTCAATATTTTTAAAGTTGCACAGGATTACTCGGTTCCCATAATTCTTTACGGGACATCTCCATTAGAAGAAGATTCTTTTGTTTCAGACTCAATTCAGGATGTTGCACGATTGAAATATATTTTAAAGAAGGCTAAAGATCTTTCGCCAAAAGAAGTGGATGACTTTCTGATATATCCGGATCTTAATCATTTTAAAATCTCTTATTACAAGAAAACCGGCAAATTTGCAAAAGAGATAGCTCCCCTGTTTTACATCGATAATCCCACGGATAAAGAAATGGGAGAAATAATAGCTAAGGAACTTGATTGGATAGAGGATGATAACAGAGAGTATTCGAAACACTTTGATTGCATTGCCGAACCACTCACTAATTACATCCGCAATAAAATCTATGGGTATGAAAGACGTTTATGCCAGTATAGTAATATGATAAGACGAAATGAAATCAACAGGGAGAAAGCGCTTGAATTATATTCCGCGGATAACATTTCAGTAAAACCTGAGAATTATCAGAATGTTTTGACCCACCTGAATCTCACAGAAAATGACCTTGATAAAATATCTATGATTCCACCCTTAAAATTTGAAAAGCATATATCCAAAATGAATATACTCTTTTCTGGATTGATGAAAATTAAACAACGAATTAACAACCGCTAACAAATCGCTAACCGCAACAAAACCAAGGTATTGTTGCTTTACAAAGGATCTACCTTTGCTGCGTTTAGCGATGGGCCGTTAGCTGCCAGCCATAAGAGAAAAAAAAGGCAGTTGATGTTCTTTGAAAATAAATCCAGGCCGGAAAGTTGGTTCCGTTGTGGCAAGGTTTTTAAAATTTTACTAAGCCGTGCGGCGGGTTGCAGCCAATTTGAGAAGCGCAGGTAAAATTCTAATTGGCCCTTTCACAGTTGACGAGAAACCTTCCGGTTGCAGAATGAGTAAACGTACAATTAGACAGGGGAAAGTTTGTAGGGGCAAATTGTCTGCAACCAAATGACCTGCTGCCAGCGAACCAAACTGCGGATCTTTAACAATGGCCGGCAGCTAACAAGCCGGCAGCCGACAATGCGGGCAGTTTCCGGGCGCTGGCATTCACCAA
>JBAXXU010000298.1:0-1645 GCA_037127735.1 Bacteroidota bacterium | reverse complement strand
ATTAGCCACTTCAACAGTAACGTTTTTGATGGTAAACCACATAGTGGATTCTATACTCAGGAGGATATCAGGGAGATTGTTAAATATGCATCCGACAGACATATTCAGGTTGTTCCGGAAATTGAGATGCCCGGCCATTCGAGTGCTGCAATTGCTTCATATCCATGGCTTGGCACGACAGGGAAAGAGATTAAAGTTCCCTGTAAATTTGGTGTTCAATATGATATATTTAACGTAACCGATCCCCGGGTATTGGGATTTTTTAATGATGTGATCGATGAGGTGATCACCCTTTTTCCCTCCTCTGTACTCCATATCGGTGGAGACGAAGTTCGATACAATCAGTGGAATTCCTCCGACCAGGTTAAATCATTTATGGCTAAAAACAGACTCAAAACACCGGCCGAGTTACAGCTCTTTTTCACTAATAATATATCCAATATGTTACATTCCAAAAATAAACGGATGATGGGATGGAATGATATCACGGGCGATAAATTGCATGAATATCAGTCGGACGCTGATGCCAAAACAGTTAGTCAAAAACTAGCCGACGGTACAATTGTCCAATTCTGGAAGGGTGATTCATCGTTAATATTGAGCACAATAAAAAAAGGATATGAAATTGTAAACTCATACCACGAATACACTTATCTGGACTACGATTATAAATCTATCCCTTTGTCTAAAGCATATTCGTTCAATCCAATTCCGAAAGGTCTACCAAAAGATATGGAATCCAAAGTATTGGGTTTGGGATGCCAGATGTGGGGAGAATTTATTCCGACAACTGAAAGTATGAATTTAAGGGTATATCCCCGCCTGGCTGCTTATGCCGAGTGTGGCTGGACCTCTGGTGAAAAGAAAAATTTCGGACGCTTTGAGAAAGCAATACCTTATTTTCTGAATCGTTGGAAAACAGAGGGGATTATTTTTGGACCTCTAAAGTAGAACTCATTATATCATGGTTTTTTTTCGGAAAACATAATATCGATATAGAATTATACATTAAGCTAAAATTAAAGATTTGGTAATTAATTAGTTGTTATAAGGATTATAGGATATATTGATTTCGGATGGAATGTTCTGACTAAAGGGATTTTTTATTCATTCATAGGGAAAGAAAAATCGAACGGGGTATAAAACAACGGAGGTTCCTGGTTCCTCAATGAATGATGGAGCAAATTATCTGGATGGTTTGATCCATGGTAGGAACTCCAAATGGGGCCACGATCAACTGGTCTGGAAAATGGAGAAGGAGCAGCCCCTTATGCCTGCCTTTCATGAATCGATCAGTACGGTTTCCGGTAAACCACATGGGCATCACCTTTATTCGTGGAATTCAGGATATTTGTGATTACGAAGAGAAGTTCGGAAAAACCTTGGAATGACCGGGTCTGATCCTGTTGTTGAGCCTATTGATAAAGCACTTGGCATTACCCATATCAATGGTTTTTTGAACCTTGATCCTAATCATGCAACTCTTCATGCAGAAGAGTAATTTGCATTCATGGACCAGGTTTGAAAAACGTTTTCAGATTAATATATAGTTAATTAAAAATACCAGATAATATTTAATAAGATATGCTATTGGAAAATAAAGTCAACCTTGGATTTTTCCCTACCCCTTTACATTTACTTCCCA
>JBAXXU010000297.1:0-1678 GCA_037127735.1 Bacteroidota bacterium | reverse complement strand
ATTCTGAAAAAAGCTGTAAAACTTTATGATATAAAGCTTTACAGCTAAGGTATTTTCACCTAAATTGGTGTTGCTATTAAAATACCAAGATGAAGATACACAATAGTTCAGCCATTACGCCTTTTGGAGGTATAAATTTTGTCATCAAAGAAGCAATCGACTTAAATATCAATACATTACTGTCAAGTAGTCTACCCAGATTGCCACAACAGTGCAAGTATAATTGGTTCGATATCCTTATGTCTTATTGGTCGGTGTTCTTTTGTGGAGGTGACTGCGCAGAAGATTTGTCTATTAATCTCAAAAACGGTTTAAACAACAATCTTTATATCAACATTCCGAGCCCTGATCGGGTGCTGGAGCGCATCAAATCTCTGTCAGACAGCACTCAAATATGCACAGCGAACAGAGGAGAAAAGGAACACCAGTTTTCTTTGGCAGAAGGGTTAAATCGACTGAATTTAAGGATGTTGTCGTTGCTGCCCGGGTTTAACAAAACAAATGTTGTATTAGATTACGACAACACGCTCATCTTTACCGAAAAAGCAGATGCAAGGATGACTTACAAAAAAGCGAATGGTTATTTCCCGGGCGTAGGGATGATTGGGAAACATGTAGTTTATGTCGAGATCAGGAACGGGAATAGCAGTGCCCATGTGATGCAGCATGAAACCATTGAACGGATGGCCGCCCTCCTGCGAGAAGCAGGGATAACCATTGATGTGATAAGGGCAGATTCGGCATCCTATACTTATGACATTATCAAATCGATGGAAAAAACAGCCAAGCGCATTTTCATCAAGGCCCGGATGTCTGAGCCGTTGGAAAAAGCGATTGCCGACATTAAAGAATGGAAAGAAGTCAAGTTAGGCGACGAGATCATTTTCAGAGGTTCGACTACTTTTACCCCATTTATCCGTTTTGCCAGGGGCAACCAAGACAAGACTGGGTCATTGAATGAATACCGATTGGTGGTTACCAAAGAAGCCAGAAAAGACGGGCAAATTAACCTGTTTACAGGTGAGGCATTCAATTACAGCCCCATCATGACCAATGACTTTGATATGACTGATGACGATGTGGTATTTTTTTACAATGCCAGAGGGGCACAAGAAAAAGAATTTGACGAATTGAAAAATGATTTTGGATGGAACAAAATGCCTTTCTCTAAAATAGAGCAAAATACAGTATTTCTCCTGTTTATGGCTATGTGTAAGAATTTATATGCGCACATGATTGTCAGATTCTCTGAAAAAATAAAGTCGTTGTCTCCTCATTTTAGAATCAAGAAATTCATTTTCAGATTCATCTGCATACCTGCCAAATGGACCGTTTCAGGACGTACAAGACATCTAAGATTATACGGTTCACATTTTACCTGACTTCAATCAAACCACTCATCTCATAGAAATCTACTCGTAAATAGCTTTGCTATAATGGGTATGTTATATTCGTTACGAAAGGTGACCTTGCTTTTTGTCTTACTACCGGTAATATAACCCTACATTTTTTGATATGCTTATCATCATCCAAACGAAAAACAGTTCACTCATCTATAAAATTGAAAAATAAACCTGATCATTTTGGAAATTTTTAAGACTTACGGATTTTAGGTACAATCGAGCGGGAGCGAGGGGTAAAATTCAGCAATCAAACCTTGATAGCCTGTAATCCTTCA
>JBAXXU010000296.1:0-1681 GCA_037127735.1 Bacteroidota bacterium | reverse complement strand
TTTCCGGTCTTCGGGGTTATAAAACAGGATTATATATGCAGGGTTCCCATCCCTGCCTGCTCTCCCGATTTCCTGATAATAGTGAACAGGTGACTGTGGCATCTGAGTATGAATAATAAACCGGATATCTGGTTTGTCAATCCCCATTCCTAAAGCATTGGTTGAGATTACGCATTTCCATTGATTGTTCATTAATCCGTTTTCGACTGCAATTCTTGATTCAGGATCTAATCCGGCATTGTAACCAACAGACGAAATTTTTAAATACTCAAACCATTTTGAATAAATCCAGGTATCAATGCGAGTACCTGTATAGAGAATTCCAGAACCGGGTATTTTATTGAGGTTTTGCCCCAACCATAATAGTTTTTCGTCTTCAGAAGTCACCTTTACGACAAATAGTTTAAAGTTGTCGCGCATAAGGTTTCCTCTGATAATTGATAGATTATCACCCATTTGTTGTGCAATATCAGCTTCAACTTTTTTTGTAGCAGTTGCGGTAGTTGCCAGCACAGGCAAGCCCTTGGGTAACAGTTTTACAAGGTTAATGATTCTTCGGAAAGCAGGTCTGAAATCATGACCCCACACGGAAATACAGTGTGCCTCGTCAACAACAACCATTGAAAGATTCATAAGACGGGTTGCCTCAATCCATTCTGAGTTTTCCTGTCTTTCTGGAGCGATATAAAGGATTTTTAGTTTCCCTGCTTTAGCATCTTCAATTATATGAGAGTTTTCTTCTGAAGTTTGCTCGCAATTTATACATTTGGCAGAAACACCCAGACTATTCAGTTTTTTAACCTGATCACGCATTAAGGCAATCAAAGGTGAGAATATTACAGTTGTTCCGCTGTTCAGGATTGCCGGAAACTGAAAGCATAGCGATTTGCCAAATCCTGTTTTTTCGATAAGCAATACCCTTTCTCCATTCAGGATTTTCTCAATGGTTATCCACTGTTCATCGTAAAAATGACTCAGTTTAAAAACATTCTGTAATACTGTTTCTGCTTCCTGTCTGTTCATTTTCATATATTTGGAGTTTATACCCCCGTTGAAAAAATAAAACAGTCAATTCAACTTTAACTAATTTTATTAAAAAATTATTAAAATATTGGTATGTAGTTAATTAAAGACTGTTTTTTCTCTGAAACTGGTTCTAATGAATATATATTGCCTAAAAATTCTTCGATTAGTCGGCTTACAGAAGCCTGTGTACCCTCGAAATTATTGAGGATAATCGCAAAAATCACTTTTTTCCCCGACTGATTTGTAAAGATTCCAGCCATACTTTTTACTCTTGACATAGATCCTGTCTTTGCCTGAAGGTTATTTTCAAGTTTTGAGTCTTTAAATGCAAACTGAAGGGTTCCGCTTTTTCCAGCCACAGGGAGTGAATTAAAGAAAACTTCACGATTCGGACTAAGATACATAAAATGAAGAATTTCAGCCAAGGTACGTGGACAAATCCCATTCGATCGCGAGAGTCCGCTTCCGTCTGTGGGATAGAATCCCTGAGTGAAAATGTTCTTTTCCTTCCAAAATTCAGTTATTGCTGTAACACAGTTAACTAACAATGGAGAATCTTTCTTCGCACGCCCTATTTCAATTAACAAATGCTCTGCAAAAAGATTTATGCTTTCCTGATTAAGTGGAATAATAAGATCGCGCAGCGGAGGCGAAC
>JBAXXU010000295.1:0-1709 GCA_037127735.1 Bacteroidota bacterium | reverse complement strand
ATCGGTTGTAATGCCATGTTTGGCAATGCTGACATTGGGAATGTGCCTTGCTTTTCTTTTTTTCAAATCCTCAAGTAATTTTTCATACTCATCTTTGTATTGGGTGGTGTTGAAATCGCTTTTTACACCTATTGCAATACGCAGAGAAGGATATTTAAGGAGGCACCCGGTACTAAAACTTTTGATGAAGAATTTGGCATGTTTTTCATATTCGAAAAATACAAGGGTGTTGCCTCCACCGATATAACCCACTTCGCAAGGTGAATCGGGTTCAAGATCCCTTGCTTCCTTCCAAAGGTTGATGTCAAAATCCCGACTAAACATTTGTTTTAAAATCACATCCATCAGGCCATTTTTACCATACAGCAGTTTCTCGATAATAAATGAAGCCCCAATATTCTCCGGCAGCTTGTTGCTGCTGAAAATATATTGCTGTATGGAGGTCGCTTCAATTAATACGGCAAATTTCAGTTTGTTCATAATCATACATTTTTATAGTTAAATAGTTAAACGTGAATTTTATTAATGTTATAATAAATCTTAGTAGTGATTTTTTTGTCTCTGCTGCAATTAAGGTTCAAAGATATTTCTACAGGAGTGGTATTCGCTTAAATCAAGGTGGTAAGTATCCCATAGACTTGCCCAAAATCAGCTGTGAGTTGCTGGTAAATTCACTTCTGAAACCATCGTGTTTTTTATAAAGCTCCATTATCTGATTTAGTTCAGTAACTTTATTACACTTCGCAATGTGTTGGTCTATTTTTATTGTATGCTGTGCAGGAGCAATATATAGGATGTATTCAGTCCTAACAAAGTTCAGTTTATTATTGATTAGGTATTGATACCGCCTGAGCTTCGTAATAGCCTGATGAAAATTGTCGGTTGCTGGGTGTCCGTCTCTGAAATTACTGAATGTTAAAAAATACAACTTTGATGTACTTTTATGGTCATTTTCACCGATAAGAAAAAGGTAATTTGGTTGTTTCATGGTATTTGTTTTGATTGCCTAATATTAGAGAAAATTATTGATAGTTTACCTGCAATAGAAAAATATTTTTTATAATTTTAATTTCCATTTATTCCATGTTTTTCATTTATTAATATGCTGATTAATTGATTGATAGAAATTTGAATATCTGATTCGGTTTTGATTCCAAAAAAACCATTACCGCCACCTCCTGAATAGGCTTTCTGCTGTTTTATCAGATCATCGAAGGCAATAATCAATTTGGAAACACCTTTTCCATAGTAGTTTAGTTCGTGCTTGGTATAGATTAAAAGACTTTCACAAGGATACAACCGGTCGGTAATTGCCGAAAATTTCGTTGTAAGCGACTTTATTATGGTTATACCACCTTCGTAAGTGCAGTTTTCGTTGATAGATTGTACGGCAAGAAGTTCATCTTCATCGGTTGCGCCTTGTGCTTTGCGGTCGCGGCGGCGGATTTCGGCAACCTCTTCAGGAGTAGCACCTAAAGTGATCATACCGGGAATATACCCTTTGTCGTTGGCGGCAATAAGTTGCAAATCACGCGTAAATTCGATTTTTAAGTTTAGGTCGTTTTCCAAAAGCTCAATTATCTGCTCCAACGCAGATTTTTTATGACTGTTTTCATTGTGATGATCAATCTCGATGTAGTTCAGTGGCGGAGTTATGTCGGGAATCAGTTCGATGCCGACAAATATTTGCGTATTATTGAAAAGGTTTT
>JBAXXU010000294.1:0-1709 GCA_037127735.1 Bacteroidota bacterium | reverse complement strand
CTGTACTCATCCTGGGCTGTAATGAATATTCCGGGTGCATCAGTCCGTGGACACACATTTTCACAAATTCCGCAACCTGTGCATCGGTCAGGATCAACATAGATTTGCTTCACGTTCACTTTCCTGCCCTGGTAATTCCATGTTTCCGTTTCCCTGTACCGGATAGCCTTTTGAGGTATGGGACAACCATCATGGCATACCGAGCAATTATATCCGTCGGCGTAAGTATAGCAGCGGTCTTTATCAATAACGGCAATTCCGATTTTAAACTCCTGCTTTCTTTTCAAAGTCAGTTTTTCAATAGCTCCTGAAGGACAAACCTGGGTGCATTTGTTGCAGCTCCACTCACAATAACCTGATTGTGCATTGACTACGGGAGTCCAAACCCCTGCGATACCTGCCTGCGAAATGGCAGGTTGAATAAACCCTGTCGGGCATGCCTGGACACATTGGCTGCAGCGTTGGCAATAATCCAGAAAAGTATGTTCATTGCCTTTCAGTTTTTTTGACGGATCCCCTATAACATCTTTCCGGATACGGTTTCTGAGCGCTGCACCTGTCATTCCGGTTGAGGTATATCCCGTCGGGATCCGGATATCATATTTTGCCCCCTCATGATTAAAAATGATCGACTGAAGATTTTGCGGGACGGAAAAAACAATGAAAGATTTCGCATTGGGCAAATAAGCACGTTTATCAAAACAGAATCCGCCGATATAACTCTGAAATGTCTTATTGTTACTGATCCGGTGTTCATTTTTCAACTGCTCAAACCACTTTTTAACCTCCTGCAGATGGTCAACAGAGAAGGTCCTGAACTGGTAATCGAACTTAGCCGGGACAGGATCAGGGATCTTCGCATTCTTCGCTGCAACTGACCTTATTTTGCCCAGGGAAAGGGTCACTCCTGCCAAAGCCAGGTATTTGAAAAACTGCCGCCGTGAGCATTCCGATTGTTCCATTAATTCTGCTATTAAACTGGAGGTTGACGCGGTGGCTCCTTCCCAATGTGGAAAACAAAGGGAGACAGACCAACCCTGATTAATAAGTAAAGGTCAGACATTTATAATCTTCTTACAAATTCAATCGGTAACTATCCTGAAAAAAACAATGAACCGGTAATAGTTGAATAAAATCAGGCAAAGATTCTGATAACCCAGGTAGTATTTCCTGTAATGTCGGGTATTTCTGTGCCATTGTTATAGGTGTTGGTTTATAGATTTTCCGCCATCCATTCATAATTGCCAATGACAACGGGTATATATTGCCATCAATACCGGTAAGTGCGTATGTTTGCAACAGCACTTAAAAATACAAAGCTCGTAAAAATATTTGCGAAGCCACGAAAACTATTTGATTATAATTTTCCTGTTTACCGTTTCATTTTGCAATTGAATGATCAAATTGTACATTCCTGCATTCAAACCTGAAGTTTGGATTGTTGCCTGATGATTATTGAAATTTCTTGCCAATATTTCCTTTCCTGTCAGATCACAGATCCGTACTTTCAGAATCGGGGCATTTCCCTTAATCGTCAGCAGAGCATTTACCGGATTTTGGGAATACCGAAACAGAGCTCAATGGAAGTTTTTCAATGCCGACACCGCATCCTGCATAAATATATGGAGATTTGACTTTTATACTGTGCCCCCAGGTATTTGTAACATCAAGCGTGACACTATAAACGCCTCTTGTATTATAGGTTACAA
>JBAXXU010000293.1:0-1719 GCA_037127735.1 Bacteroidota bacterium | reverse complement strand
TGCAACTGAAGACCTATTAAAAATTTATGCAGGGAAAGAGTTTATCATGATTATCAGCCGCGAAGACGCCAAGGAAGAGGGGGTTGACCGGATAATTCTTGCCAGATGGATCCAGAAACAAATCCATGAAGCTGTTACTTCATACCGGTATTTGCGCAGCGGTCCGGTGCTGGTTAAAAGTATGATCCATGCTCTTGCAGCTGTAATTCTGCTTGCTGTAAGTTTATTGCTGCTAATGTGGCTGATTAGAAGGTTAAACAAGTGGCTCGAAAACCGGATCAATACGAAGATTACCTCCCTTGAAGACAGATCGTTTCATATAATCCAATCAGCACATCTTTGGAAAGGGCTCGATATGTTAATCAGGACATTAAAAATCGTCATTATCATTGCAGTCTCTGCTGTATTTCTTCAGTATATTCTCAGCCTGTTCCCTTTAACAATGGGTTTTTCCTCATACATATTGGCCCTGTTTATGAATCCCGTTATTTACATCGGGAAAGGGTTTATCAATTTTTTACCCAGCCTGTCTTTCCTTGTTATCATCTACCTGGGAACAAGATATTTATTGAAACTGATAAAAATATTTTTTATCAGCATACATGAGGGCGGGATCAAATTTCACAGATTTGAAGAAGAATGGGCTTTGCCAACTTATAAGATATTGCGGGCAATCATCATTGTATTTACACTGGTTATTGCATACCCTTACATACCGGGTTCGGAAACAAGCGCTTTTAAAGGTATTTCAGTGTTTTTGGGTGTCTTGTTGTCGTTGGGTTCCTCATCCTTTGTTTCGAACATTATTGCCGGATATTCGATGACATACCGGGCTGCATTCAAGACTGGAGATCTGATCCAGGTGGCTGACCAGGTCGGTTATGTGGCAGAACAAAGACTCCTGTATACCAGGTTGTGTTCGAGGAAGAATGAAGAAATATCGATACCCAATTCTGAGTTATTGAATAGTAATATTATCAACTACAGCAAAAGGACCAAGGATCTGGGTTTAATCCTGCACACCTCCGTGGGAATCGGTTACGAAACACCATGGAGGCTGGTGGAAACAATGCTAAAACTCGCTGCAGCCCGCACGGAAGGGCTGTTGCGTGAACCAGCTCCCTATGTCCTGAAACTATCATTGGATACATTTTCAATCACCTACCAGATCAATGCATATTGTGATGATGCATCTAAAATGTTCTCTTATTATAACCTCCTGCATCAGAACATCCTGGATGTCTTTAACGAAAACAATGTACAGATCATGACACCAGCCTATGAAGGAGATCCCGAAAAGCCGAAACTGGTGCCCAAAGATGAATGGAATAAACCCCTGGCAGAAGAACAGTGAATTTCATGAAGAACCATGAGAAATTCCTTATAGCACTCTCCGGGTCATAAGATCTTCAATCAGATCCGACATCTGTTTCATCCCCGATTTTGCCAGGATATTTTTACGATGGGTGTTGATGGTATGAATGCTCAGGAATAATTTTTCAGCAATTTGTTCGCTCCGAAACCCTGACTTTATTAACTGGATGATCTCAAATTCGCGCTCTGTGTAAGGTTCCCCAAGATCAAGCAATTCTTTATCCGGAAATCTGAAATTACCCATGTTATTCCCCACATAATAATGATGACGGTATTTTTTCTTCTGAGAACTTTCTATGTTTGTAAGAACCTGCAGTAAGTAAACCGATTTAACAGGGAGGCGAC
>JBAXXU010000292.1:0-1722 GCA_037127735.1 Bacteroidota bacterium | reverse complement strand
GGAATCACTTCTTGAAAATTAAGTTCGATGGAACAGGGCTTAACAAAGGGGGGATTGGCGCTAAAGTGGAAGTTAAATGCAAGGATAAGACTTTTACTCAGGAATTTATGCCTTCACGCGGATACATGTCTTCAATGAATCACGAGCTGATCTTTGGTCTGGGGAAAGCCGATACAGTCGATGAACTCAGGATTACATGGCCTGATCTCCGCGAACAGGTTTTAACCGCCTTAGGGGTTGACCAAACGATCATCCTTCACAACAAAGATGCGCAAACAGTTCAACCGAAGATTGCTCAGGTATATCAACCGGTTTTTGCTCCTGTAAATAACAAAGATATTCTTGATTTTAAGCATGTTGAAAATGAATATGTCGATTTCAGAAAACAAATCTTACTGCCTCATTTTCTTTCCACCCAGGGTCCTCGCATAGCCAAAGGCGATGTAAATAATGACGGGCTGGAAGATTTATTTTTCAGTGGTGCTAAAGACACTGCCGGCAAACTTTACCTTCAGAAAAAGAACGGATCATTTGAATTGCAGGTACAATCGTGTTTTGAAATGGATAAAGGTTGTGAGGATATCGGTGCACTCTTTTTCGATGCTGACGGCGACAAAGACCTTGATTTATATGTAGTTAGCGGAGGAAATGAATTTTCGAAGGAATCGCCTGAACTACAGGACCGCTTGTACCTGAATAACGGGGCCGGCATCTTCACAAAAGCAACTGATCGGCTTCCAAAAATGCTGACCAGCGGTTCATGTGTTGAAGCCGGAGATATTGATAATGACGGCGATTTAGACCTATTTGTCGGGGGGAGACTGGTGGCCGGCTCTTATCCGCTTGCACCGGGAAGCTACATTCTTGAAAATAATGGAAAGGGGTATTTTAAAGATGTTACTGAACAGTATAACAAGTCACTTATGAATCCGGGAATGGTTACTGATGCCGTATGGACCGATTTCAACGGAGACAAGCAATTAGATCTTATCATTGTGGGTGAATGGATGGGAATCAGGGCATTTCAGAGTACCGGGAAGAATCTTACTGAAATCACTGACAAATGTGGTCTTAAAGATTCAGAAGGGTGGTGGAACACTATAATTGCTGAGGATTTTGACAACGATGGCGACATGGATTATGTTATTGGCAATATGGGACTTAACTCCCAGATAAAGGTATCTGTTGCAGAACCGGCCACCATATATGCAAAGGATTTTGACAATAACGGATCGCCCGATGCCGTGATGTGTTATTTTATCCAGGGGAAAAGTTATCCTTTCTATGCAAAGGATGATCTTCAGGCTCAGTTGCCGTTTATTAAAAAGAAATACCCTACTTATGAATCCTATGCCAATCAAACGATTACCGATATTTTCTCTGCAGAAGAACTTAAGGATGCGTTGGTACTGAAAGCCTCTGTCTTTGCAAGTTGCTATCTGGAAAACAAGGGCAATAATCAATTTGAACTTTCTCCTCTTCCCCGTGAAGCACAATATTCACCCATCTATGGTATCAAGGCAGGAGACTATAACGAGGATGGTAACCCGGATATGATCGTCACCGGGAATTTCTTTGGAACCAGAATTAAATTCGGTGAGTATGATGCGAACAAGGGGTTATTGCTTACCGGAAACGGGAAAGGTAATTTTACTGTAACAAATGACCTGCAAAGCGGTCTGCATATAAATGGCGAAGTACGCGATATTGCCGATGTAAAGC
>JBAXXU010000291.1:0-1727 GCA_037127735.1 Bacteroidota bacterium | reverse complement strand
CCCGGCATTGTTTAAAGACGATTTGGCAAATACGTTCCATCTGGTTTTATATATGAGGGACCTGAGAAAATCAGTATTTATGATTTCCCCTTTGTCAGCCGCAATAAGCTCACCAGTATACTTGTAAATATTCTGAGCGAATATTCCCCTGAAAAGCGAAGAGAGTACTTTTATGGGAACAAAGAAGCTCTCATCAGCTTGCCGCCACTCAATCATGTCGCTGTCAAAGCCACCGGCCGGGACCAGCAGGTGCACGTGAGGATGATATGTCAGGGCCTGGCCCCATGTATGTAAGATAGCCACACAACCAGTTTTAGCTCCAAGGAAACATGGATTTTCACATGCTTTCAGTACCGCCTGCGATGCTGATTTCATAAGCAGATCATAACATATCTTCTGATTAGCATAAAATAATTTGTGCAGTGATGCCGGGATAGTAAAAACAATATGAAAATACTTTACCGGTAATAACCTGGCTTTAAGTTTGTCAACCCACACAACTTGTTTGAGATATTGGCATTTAGGACAATGCCTGTTCCTGCATGAGTTGTAAGCATGCTGAACATGTCCGCAGTTATTACATTTCAGGGTATGTCCACCTAATTCCTGACTCCGGCAATTCATAATAGCACTAAATGCCTTCTGATGTTCGTGGGCCATATAGTGCTGCTGATTATAATCTGATTCGAACAGTCTGAAAATATCAGCGATTTCGATTTTTTGTCTTTTGTTTTCCATAGCATTAAACGGCTATTTCATCAAAAGGACTCCTGATTGACGCCGGATCAAATTTGGTAACATGCAGATATATTGAAGTTGTCCGCAGCGAAGAATGACCAAGTAACATTTGAATGATCTTAAGATTTGTTCCGCTTTCCAAAAGATGTGTGGCAAAAGAATGTCTCAGGCTATGCACTGTTGCCTCTTTTTTTATACCTGTCTTTTTAATTGCATTCCTGAAAACAAGCTGTATCGTGGGGTGACTGATTGGTTTTCCTTTAACCTGCCCTTCAAAAAGATATCGCTCAGGTCTGTATGCACGCCAGTATATTCGCAACATGTCAAGGGTATTTTCCGATAATAGCGTGTACCGGTATTTATTCCCTTTACCTATTATTCTTATTTGCTTTCGGTCAGAATCGATGTCTGAAGGGCGCAGGCTAGCTAATTCCGATATACGTAACCCTGATGAATAAATCACAGCTAAAATTGCCCGGTGTTTTAAATTCCTTGTTGTCTCAATTAATGATCTCACCTCTTCTTTTGAAAGGACAACAGGTAGTTTAGTTACTCGTCTTGGTCGTTTAAGCTTTATCGCTTCCCACTCCTTACCAAGAACATCGTGCTGAAGAATTTTTACAGCACTGATTACCTGGTTAATGTAGGATACAGACACTTTCTTTGTTTCAATAACGTATTGAAGGAAATCCTTAACCTGATTGATGGAAATTTCATCAACGGAGATGTTATGATACTCTTCAAGAGAATTGAGCATATAAACATAAGTCTCAATGCTCCTGGTACTGTAATTACGGGTCTGCATCTCCCGCAGAACCTGTTGTTCTAATGATTTTTTTTCATGATAGCATGATTATTAAGTGCATAATCATACAAGGGATTAATTTTCATAAAACAGCTACCGCCGTTTGGCGGTTTAGTTCAACGACCCGGCAGTTGAGGGAGTAAACGTTGGCGGCGCCGTCCGCCGATACGAGTCCCGGTACTTT
>JBAXXU010000290.1:0-1727 GCA_037127735.1 Bacteroidota bacterium | reverse complement strand
TACATTAAAAGCCTGAATGTTAGTTCATTCGGGCTTTTTCATTTTATGCATAATCGAATTTGTTCCTAATTATACAATCACGTAATCAGGCATTCCATCAAATTTAACGATATTTCTCATTTCCCAACATTTTCCGAATTATTTTTCCAAGACTGCAGGGAACAGGTAAAAATCTCCTTGCGAAGCTTTCTGTCGGGGTTGTCAGGAACATCCTCGGCGACCATCATTGTTCCTGACTTGAGTCCGGGATAAAGATAGGATTATAAATCCTATCCTCTCAACTACGCTGCCTTTTATTCGACTAAAAACAAGATTTCCGGAGTGACCAATGCCACCCCGGGAACCAGGTCCCATGTAGTATCAGGCTATAATCAGGCCCTCAAATACTCGATGGGTATACCGGGCGGACAATCCTCTCAAAGCAATTTATTAAAACAGCTACAAGTCCGCGCTGTAGGCAAAGACATAATACCGGTAATTGGCAATGATTATGTGATCCAGTCCAAAGATGTCAAGCAGGGAAACTCCTTCTGCAGAAGTATGATGATAAATTGCAGCGTCCTCTAATTTATGACAATGTTGTCAAGAGTTTATCTCAATAATACTATGAAAGCATACAATTTTGACATAGTTTCAATATGGCTGATATTTTTTCTGATTCTGTGGATCTAATCCATCAGGATAAAATTTCAAAAACCTCTTTTTACAATTTATTTATTTTTCGGAAGAATGAATGGAATAGCATTTGGAGTATATATGTATTTGGCATACAAGGAATCTCCCTCTTGACAACCTGCACATATTTCCTTACCCGTTAATACAATAGTATCACGAGTAATTTTATTTACGCTGTAAATTACACCGCCCCAATTAATCTTGAATTGGCTTCCCGAATAAAAGAAATTCCATGAACCAGCGCAATAAAGAACTTGCGTGGATTGAAAATAGATTTTAAATAATCCATTTGGGTAAAAAAAGTGTAGTTGATCAAGAACAAAAGTCGGTAAAACATACTTTGTCCAAGGGTTAGAAACTAAAGTATCAAAACTAATATATCTTTCTCTTAATTTCAAGCCCATATTCTGACAAAAGATTGCTGTCGGCGTTGAATCATTTACGTAAACAACGACACTATTTGCCCTAACAATATTTCCTCCCAGATAACCATTGAAATGGTATTTGTTGACAGGTGTTATCAACGGATCAGTTGTATAAGTACCGCTATGTCCATTGAAAACCGGCAGGTTGGAACTCACAGAATCTAAGCCGCTAACAAAAATAATGATTTTGGCTGCTACCCCAAAAGTATGATGCAAAGAATCCGCGTAAACGGTGAGCACAGGTATAGATGTAATAATGGTATCATTGTGAGTAGTTGCCTTGACTCCGTCTGAACCTGAAGCAGTAAATGAAAATATAAGATTTCCTTTTATTGTGTCTTTTCTTGTTCCACTTAACGGAATTGACTGTGCTGTTCCATTATTAATTGAAAGACTACAAGTGGTGGCATTTGAACACTTCCACGTAGTCGTCAAAATTGTACCGTAAGGTACTGTGGTGCTCCCAGGATCATGGGTTACAACAATTGATGCTCGTGTTGGGGATGGGGAAGGTGGTGGTTCAGAGTCTTTTTTGCATCCTGTAAAAACAAGAATCAGTAGACTTAATAAATAAAATCACTACTGACCGACTAAAAAAAAGAGGGGTTACTTCCCGAGGGTTTCACC
>JBAXXU010000289.1:0-1752 GCA_037127735.1 Bacteroidota bacterium | reverse complement strand
GTGACACCAAAATCCTGCCCACTTAGCGGGACTTTAAAAAGCTACGCCACATAACGGCATAAGGGAGAATTTTCTACCACCAGACACCGAGGCAAAGAATCAAGAGACAAATTCACTGCCTGACGAGAAACTAATTGCTACGACCACATAACAAACGAGTTAAGTGGCATAGCGCGTGTTGCAAAGGCAGGGTATCACTTTGCAAGTTTATCATGACACTTAGATTTCGTCCGTATACCAGGACTTGTCCATCTAGTTAACTTTAGCGTGACACCAAAATCCTGCCCACTTAGCGGGACTTTAATAAGCCACCTAACATAAAAAATAATACCTTAGATGTTTGTGAAAATAAATACGGAGGGTATTCGGATAAAATTAAATCAAATTCTATTAACTAAAACTGATTCTATCATGAAGACAAAACTCATTCTTATTATCATGACTTTAATTTGCACTTGTAGCATATTAAAGGGCCAAAAAACAGTAACTATTATCGATGAAAGGAAATCCAAACCAGATGTTGAAGCAGTTAATTCCCATAAGGACAAAGATGTTAAAATAACTAGAATTGATGGACCTGGCAAGAATTCTTACATGGTCTATATGTATCGTAATGATAAAGGTAAACTAAAGTCGTATGATTTTATAGTAGGTGCAAAAGATGATTATGATAAGTCGATATATACATGGGTAAATGATACAACAATGACTTTTAAATTAATAAACTCCAAAAAGAATACTTCAGAAAATTTCAAGATGATTGGAGTCGGCGATCATACACAATTAAATCGGGAGAAATAACCAGAAACAATACGCTACGAACACCTAACACGGTCAATTATAGTTAAGAAACTTGTCATAATTTTTGCTGGTCACCAAAACAGTTTTATCGTTAAACAAAACTTATCGTCCGTCTACCAGTTTCGTAAAACCGGCTCTGGACAGTTCCTGCGACCGAGACAGTTTAATCATTCGCCGGGACTGCAAAAATAGCGCTTTCACTTACGGACGAGATACTAATTGCTACGACCACATAACAAGCGGTTATAAGCAAAAAGCTTGTCACAATTTTTGCACCACACCAAGACAGTTTTATCGTGACACAAAACTTTTCGTCCGTTTACCAGTTTCGCAAAACCGGCTCTGGACAGTTCCTTCAACCGAGACAATTTAATCTTTCGCCGGGACTGGCAAAAATTGCGCCATGGTGGCTTGCCCGCCGGGACAGTTTTCTGGCTAAAGTACCGGGACTCGTAACGGCGGGCTACGCCACCAACACTTTCTGCTCATACCCGCTGGCCGTTAGGTTTCATTGCCGCCGAAAAAACCGGTCTCCTAATAGAATGTATTGCCGGACAAGTATGTTCCGATCTACTTAGAAAACCTTGACTCTGCTTTTACATAATTTACCTTGACAAATAAATTTCGTCCACTTACCGGGACTTCGCCATCTACAAGTTTTATCTTGACGAGTCCGGCTTGCCCCATCACTCACTTGCCATCCCTTAGCAAGCCTGCTTCTGTGTCGTTTACCGGGACTTGAAGGCAACGAAACCTAACAGCGTCGAGAGGGTTTATACCTTGACAATCAGATTTCAGGCCACTTAGACTAATATTGGCGAGAGAGCTCAGACTACCCGGACAAATGATTTTTGAGACAATATTTCATCCGGACAAATGTAGTTGCAACGAAAACCTAACAAGCGGGTATAAGCAAAAAGCTTGTCACAATTTTTGCTCGCCACCAAGACA
>JBAXXU010000288.1:0-1794 GCA_037127735.1 Bacteroidota bacterium | reverse complement strand
TCTGTTCATCGCTTTCCTGGCCATTTCCAGTTTTCCAGATCATTGCTCCAGGCAATTCCAATTGAGGCATTTTTATCGAAATCGCCCTGAGTTTCGGTTAATGGGCCCGAACCATGAAAAAACATCAGGTATTTTGCCTCCTTATTACCTGATAGTTTAAGCACGACGCCTGCAGTAATCCTTCCCTTTGCCCAATTCCAATCTGCCTGACCCAATGTAATCAATTTGCCAAAGTCGGTCCAGGTTTTCAGATCGTCAGACTTTTTGATGCCGATACCATTTAATGGAGAATGAAATAGAACAAATTGGTTATTTTCGATCAGCACACAAGTGTTCTCGCCCGATTCAGTATGCCCGAAGTACGTCCAATTTTTGAAATCGGTGGTATACGATATGCTTACACCGTCTTGTTTGTAAAAGCACCAGTATTTTGCCGGATCGTCTTTGTCTTGAAGCAAATAAGGGTCAATCATGCGTCCCATTTCTGCAACCGGGACATTCGGACCCTTTACCTTTATTAGTTCAGGTTCGCTCCATTTTTCCAGATCTTTACTTCGCATGATGAAAAGTCGCGCTGAACTGTTGCCATACCGGGGCTTTTGATCAACCGTGTAATCGGGTCTTGGGTAGCTTTGCACACAAAGAATCCATTCATTCTGAAACCAAATAACATTTCCGGGGCTTGAATAGTCGAGGTTTTGATCTTTTACAGTTAGCTTTCGTGGAGTAGTCCAGCGAATCAGATCAGTACTTTTTGATAATGCGATAACACTGTAAATCCGACCATCGGGTTCTATTTCCTTGAGACTAAAGAAAAGGTAAAATATTCCATCGTGATACAAAATTGCCGGATTGCGATATGCTGTGGTATCGTTACCTGCAAAAAGGATAGGAGACTTCAGCTTTTTTAAACGAATATTCTGCGCTGTAACACCCGAACAGAATAGCAAGATGATGCAAAAAAAATTCAATAACTTGTTCATTATACAATTTAACGCGAGTTTGATGAAGAGATTCAGATTGTTAAAAGGATGATATATGGGGGATTTATATATTTATGTTTCTGATATTCAAATTTATAAATCAAATATATGCCTGTGATCAGTGTCGATAAAATTACCAAAATTTTCTTCATTTTTGACGATTTTTACCAGCGATTTAACTGCTTCCGGATTATTGTTGTCGTCAACACTTCCCGACCACAAACTCCTTTCGTTTAGCTGAATCCGCTCCTTATTTACATCGCCGTAAACCATCGCTCCCAGGAACCCGTTTTCCAGGGGCAGGGCTTTCAACTCAAGCACATGCGATTAATATCAGGGGACACCTATTGGTATCCCCTGAACCTTTCTCTCTAACTATTAACTATGCTTTGGACTTGTGCGTCCTCTAAAATATACATTCAATTATACTATTTGTAAAATATAGCTTCCAAAGCATACTTATTCATACAGTGGGTTATTTAAAACCTAAATTTAGATCTGTTTCGGTAGTAGGAATGGCCCAAACAAAGCCTTTGTCGGTATAGGGAACAGAACCTGGACCTCTTTCTCCATTTCCCACATCCGTTTTCAGGCCTCTTAAATAATCTATACTGTCTCCATCGCAGAACATCTCAATCAACCGTTCATCTTATAACTCATTCATTTCGTTTAAAAATAAACGAACTTCTATACAGATTTTTTCAAAAAGAAACCTTCAACCCCTCAAAACCCTGGCGTCTTCCTGGCGTAAAAAAGAAAACACCTACAAGTCGACCTTGTAAGTGTTTGATTATTAGGGTGGGCCCAGTAG
>JBAXXU010000287.1:0-1808 GCA_037127735.1 Bacteroidota bacterium | reverse complement strand
AAACAAAATGGGTCATCAAACCAATAAGTAAGATTACAAACCAGCAGCCAGAGAATAGATTCCCAGCTGAAGAAACGGTAAAAACCATGGCTCCTAACCCGAAGCATGGCCGACCACGATAAAAGTATAACCGGCAAACTTAAAATTACAAAAGCAATTATCTGTACCATTGGATGAGATTTTAACTTAAAGATAGTGAATTAACGGTAAATAAAAAGGAATTTAACTATTCGGAACTGTTTTCTTTCCGTGCCGTTTCACTCAACCTTTGTGCAATCTGGAGTGTTTCTGTAGTGTAATATCGTCGGGCATACAATCCTAAAACGGGCTGAATGCCATAACAGTTATTAATTAAAAACAGCTCATCGGCATTGAGCAGCTCCTCGCGTTTGATCTCTTTTTTCTCCTCGATGGTAAAGCCGCATTCCTCAGCACAATTTTTCACAACATTTAGAATCGGTGGGGAGTATCCTTGCGACTCCCGGGCAGGGAAAATAGCCGTTTGATCGCTGAGGTAGCCGAATGAGCCTTCGATTGATTCACAGGCAAATCCTTTATTGTTGAGAAGGATTAAGTTATTTCGCGACAGGGTATTGGCAGCCCTTTTAGCGGTCGCCCACAAAATCCTGCTTGATGGTTCATACGAATTGTAGTTGGAGGTTCCCTTGGCCCCTTCTTCATAAAAGTCGATAAGTACTCCCACATCTGTAACCTTGAAAAATCCGCCGGGAATCTCCTTTGCCGTCATTAAATATTCGGTGCCTGAAACACCAGGAATCAGATGGATCGTTATTTTAGCAGCAAGGTAAAGATGATTTTTATTCAATAACCTCGACACATCTTTTGTGAAACGGGGTAAATCCCACTCATTTGGAACAGCCAATCCAATATCATTAAGTGAATCGAGAAGGTAGTCATAGTTCTCCCGGGCAAAAAGTGCCAGGTTATATTCAGCCCTGAAGGATTCACATATTCCTTCATTTAACCTTTGCAGATCCGTTCCGGTAAACAAATGGTCACTTTCGCGATAGAATTTGCCGTTGAAGAGGTTAAATCCGCCTTTCATAAGTATCTGTTCAATTCTGTTAGCTGTTGATTTTCCGAACTTTTTGGGTCAGAGGTCGTGTAAACTACATCGAAATCCTGCCAAAGAGTAAATCGAAAAATAGAAACATTAAGGATGGTTTTAAGATAATAGGGAGGAAAAATCCAAAGATTGCCCCCAGAAAATGGGCGTCATGACCAATATTATCTGCTTTTTTGGTGCTCATGTAATACGAATAATAGAGGTAAAGTCCTCCGAAAATGATTCCCGGAATCGGTAAGATGCCAAAAAAATAGATGTTATTCCACGGATCGAAGAAAATCGCTGTAAACAGTATTGCCGAAACGGCCCCGGATGCTCCCACTGCATTGTAGTAAGGATTATTCTTCTCTTTATAGAGCGAATAGAGCGTTGAAAAAATCACAGATCCAAAAAAGAGAAACAGGTAATAAGCCCCTCCCAGGGCGCCAAAATATATCCCGAAAAAATGCTCAACGGCTTTTCCAAATGAGAAGAGGACGATCATATTTACGATCAGATGCTCCCAGTTGGCATGCACGAATGCATGGGTAACCATGCGGTAGATTTGCCTGCGATGATAAATCTTGTAGGCATTGAACTGCATTTTTGCCATAACTTCCCCTTGCGAAAAGGCAAATGCCGAGATTAAACTAATTATCAGAACCAATATTAATGTCATCGTTTTTTATGTTATAAATGAAGGATTTTAAATACAAGTTCACGCAGCAAATCTCCGTTAGGA
>JBAXXU010000286.1:0-1852 GCA_037127735.1 Bacteroidota bacterium | reverse complement strand
GCCAGAACATAGGCCGGTTGATCCTGATTATGGACAATAACTCCAATATGTTGATGCGCCGCTTCAGGCGCAAACAATGCAACTGTCTCCTATATAATTGGAATAATGTTTACCTGCTCTTTGGCCCTTGTTTCCAGTTTCATTAAACTTCGTACACTGCTGATCAAGCCTCCGGCCCTTGTATCATCTTTAATGACTTTTAAGAGTAACTCTTCAATCTGACTTTCGCTGGCATTACCTGATTTTAAATACCTGAGGCAGGCCTGTGCATTGTATAAAATTGCCGTGAGCGGCTGACTTAACTCATGTGAAAGCGAAGCGGTCAATTCGACCATCATCATCAGCCTCTCCTCCCGAACCAGAATACGGTAAAGATCTTCTGCCTCTGCCTTCTGCTTTAAAACAGCTTTCTGACGGACATTAAGCTTAAATAAAAATGCAATTAAAAATGTTTCAAGGATCAGAAATATAATACCAGCAATGATATACCACTTATATTCGGAGATGAAATTACGCTGCTGGTAATAATAGATACTATTAGAAGGCAAGGCTTTGGACCCAAGCAAATTCCACTTTTTTAAAACTCTCCAATCAAATATGTTCTTGTAGAAATCATCATGGACAACAATTTCTCTCAGCGGTTTTTCATTAAGCATCTCAACTGCGACCTTGCCTGTCTCAGATCCCAATGCACTATAACTGCAAACGTACCCGCCAATTCCTCCCTCTCTTCTGATAAAACTGTCGAAAAGGGGAATAACTGGTGCGCTGCAGTTGGCCGCAAGGAGACCAATAATTTCCGGTGTCGAAAATTGAATTTTTTTATTATCTGAAAGAAAGGTAGGAACAATGATTATGCTATGCTCAGGAATATTCCTTGCAACCAGCAAGGAGGAATCCAGGGAAAGACCTGTTACAAAAACAATTTTATGGGTCTTTTCAAACCCTTTGATACCAGTTCTGACAAGTGATGTGAAATAAATATCTGTTGGTGAACATCCACTGATGATGTAGATGTTTTTGCAGCCGGGGAAGAGGTCGCAGGCTGATTGAATAGAATGAGCAAACCTGAATTTTATTTTGATTTCTAAAATGTTTTCAGCTTTAAATAGCCTCTGATCAGCACGCAGCGAATCGAGGACTATGCTTATCGTCGGACTCTTTTTAAGCGCATCCAGACCATATTTCTCAAGAACCGGAATGATACCCGGTGTCACAGTAATCAGAAGATCAATCTTTGTATCCTTAAATTTTTCGTTGTATTGTTCTATAATATATTTGGCATACTTATCATCGGCCAATCGTCCGATATCGAGATATTCAATCAATAAATTGTAGGGCTGGTTGTATTCTTCTGAAAAGGTAGTGCGAAAACCCTCCAACAAGTTCTGGTAAGCTGGCAGATTGGCATGGAGCGCAAAAAAGACAACAATCGTCTTTGTATTACTGCCTGAATAACTCTTCAAAGGTGAAATGAACAGTAAAGCAATGACGACAAAGAGTGTTGTGGACCTGATACAATTCATTACCGACTGTTGAAATTTACTCACTTACCTGAAATTATAGCAGCAAAGATAACACTTGTCCCTTGATCATCGCGGGCCGCTGGCCATATAGGAGCTGGGCCTGTTTGTTCAGCACCTCGGGGGCAGCCTCTTATTTCTATTTGCTCTTATTGTTCCCTGATTCCTTTCGGAATTTATTGACAATGGTCTGAATTTTTTCTACCAATGTGTATCCCGGAAGATAACACAATATCGCTTTGGCAGTATTATCCATATAATCAAATGATCCTTCCGATGATTTTACAAAATCCATTACCCAGGATGCAATATCAATTGGCTGGTTGGGC
>JBAXXU010000285.1:0-1852 GCA_037127735.1 Bacteroidota bacterium | reverse complement strand
CTGGTTGTTTCTGTTGTTTCCCTTCCTAACTATTGTAAGCACTTGTAAAGATAACGCCCCTCCGGGGCTGGTTGTTTTTGTTGTTTCCCTTCCTGACTATTGTAAGCACTTGTAAAGATAACTCCGGGGCTGGGTGTTGCTGTTGTTTCCCTTCCTAACTATTGTCAGCACTTGTTTGGTTCTGGCTTGTCCAGGTTAGGTAAAAGGCAGAATGACAGATTTTTTTAGGTGGTATATTAAAAAATCGTAATTTTTATGTATATTTGTCCATAAAAAATCTATAAAAAGTATGAAAGCTATAAATTTTACGGAACAGGAATTGGATCACCTTCAAAGATACTACCAAATAGAATTGGTCGAAGCAGAGAAGGATGTTGAAAGTATAAAGACTATTTTATCCAAACTTGTTGAATCAAAACCGGTGAAAACTGAAGTAATCACAGAGAAGAAACAAGGTAAACGTGGTCAGAAACCTGACGTTATTATTGAGGGAAAACCTGTTCAGGAAGTAAAAAGAGGACGTAAACCCAAAGTTAAGGTTGAAGAAACGATTAAAAAAAAACGGAAACCGCGTAAGGAAAAAGTGAAGCCGGTCTTAGAAGAGACGCCTGTGCCAGAACCAATTCTACCCACGATTGTATCCAAACCCGATAAACCCATCATACCCAAAAAGTCTATTAAGAAGAGAAAACAATTCAAAAGACGGGGAGTGATTTTAACTCCGATGGGTAAACCGTTGCCAAAGAAAGCAGCAGAGACAGAATTACCACCTGCTGATCAATTGAAGGACAATTCAGAATAACCACAAATCCACACACAAAACTATTTGAGGGTCATTCGTAATTAGTACAAACCCCCAGCAACTGCATAATTGACCCTCGAAGGGTTTGGTTTCATTGGTTGATACCATTACAGCCTCTGCAATATTTCGTTTTCTAATTGTACATTTACCCCCTGGTTTGCACATATAACCTTGGCCTCACCCCTGGTTTTTTGAAACATTGGCAGGTGAGTTGGTTGTCTTGATAAAAACATTTGAAAAACATCAGAATTATCCGGGTGGGATGAATGGCAGGTGGCAGCGGTCATTATGGATGAAAAGAATATCATGCAGAATAAAGTGCATTTAATGAGATAAACAAATGGAACAGGAAGACTATATTAAACGCCAAATTGACCAACTCGGAAGGGTACTTGCAAAGATACTCGCCGATTTAACCGGACTTAAAAACCAGGGACAGACAGGCGTGGGCTATGAAGCCGCCGATCAGGCATTAATAAACGAATTAGGTTTGAATATTGATGACATGACCTCCATTCCAACAGAAAAGTTTATTAAAACATTACAGGATCGCAGGAAATTGAGCAACGACAACTTGGACAATCTTGCGGAAATACTTTTTCTGATTGCGGAAGAACTTAACCACAAGGATACAGATAACGGAAAAATGAAAAAATTCTACGAGCGGTCATTGATTATTTACGAGCATTTAGACAAGACCAGTTCTACTTACTCATTTGACAGACATAATAAGATAGAGCAAATAAAAGAGACGCTATAACAAGTTGGCCAAACATAGTTACGATTTATAATTTACGACATCAGATTGAATTGATAGAATTACGATTTACGGGAACATCAAATATTTTATTATTTTTGAAAGCAGAAAGTACCCTCTGCCACGGTTCAGATGAGTGCTGTTAAATGAATTTTAGTCTTGTCAATTCACTATTAACTCCGAAAATAATGAGAAACCTTCTGAATTTGGTATTTATGGCATGCATGGTGCAAGTCAACGTAATTGCACAGGATATAGCACAGTGGCGCGGTCCGGGACGCGATGGCATTTAT
>JBAXXU010000284.1:0-1926 GCA_037127735.1 Bacteroidota bacterium | reverse complement strand
TAATAATATTTTTAATCTCTGGGTTCATATTACACCTTTAAGCAAAGGTACGAAACTTTTCTTTCAATAGGCCCTATCGATGGGCTATTCCCATGATTTAAAAACCGATGGGCTGCACTGCACCCATCGCTATTATATTGCGCCCTTTCAGGGCTACCCGCAACATTGATTGGCTATCCCGTCGTTTAAAAACCGATGGGCTGCACCCATCGCTAACATATTGCGCCCATTCGGGCATACGCGTCAACCTAATGCTTCTTTCTTTTTGTTAATCAATGACTTACATTTATTAACTCTTTTCAATATGTAGGTGTTGCGGTCATGAATGTGCCATTCCATTTCTTCTCCTTTTTCTATTCCTGCGGCTTCCGCTACTGCGGCAGGGAAATTCAAATAAAAGGATTTTGTTGAACCCCGTTCAACTCGCTGAATTTTAATTTTATATCCCATTTTTATTGCTTTTTACTTGTTTTTTAATAATAGTATATATACTATTGCAATAATAATAATAATTCACTAATATGGCAAAAAAACACCCCAAAATTCGACATTTTTGATTTACTTCAATTCAAAGGACTGTCAAATAATCAGTTAAGGCAATTGGCAATTGATACTGGATTTATGAAACGACGACCAAGAAAAATATCCACTGCGAATTTTCTTGCTTTAATGTGTCTGGAATCGCAGAAAGGCTCCCCAAGCTATAATGACCTTGTTGCCCGTTTTGATGCCATTTATAAGATTTCAGCAAGCAAACAAGCCATTTGGAAAAGGGTAAATTCAGCTTGTGTTATATTTTTTCAGGCTGTTTTGGCACAGCTTATCAGATCAAAAATAGCCAGCCATGAGATTGAAACAATGAAAGCATGTGGGAAGTACCGCCGGGTGATCGTTCAGGATAGTACGATAATCAAACTACCACTTCGATTATTTAACCATTTTTCTGGGGTTTCGAATGGGCATACATCTGTTTGTAATGCTCGGATACAAGGAATTTATGATCTGCTTTCCGGTTGCTTTTTACAATTTTCTATTGACCCTTACAGCAAAAATGATTTATTGGCTGCCCCTGATCTGGAACTTTGCAACAACGATCTTGTTTTAAGGGACAGAGGATATTTTACCTTAGGGGAAATTGAACGTCATCTGAAAGCAGGGGCTGACTGTATTTACAGGCACAAGTGTAAAACCATTTACCTTGATCCTGTTTCCGGTCAACCAATCAACTTGTTGGCTTTACTGAAAAAGAACCACAAACTTGATATAGATATATGCCTTAACAATACTAAAAAAACAACAGTCAGATTATTGGCAGCACCGGTTAGTCAACAAGTAGCAAATAGCCGAAGAATGAAAGCAAAAAAAGAGATTCATGGACGTAACCCATCTGTCGATGTGCTTGCTCTTATGGGTTGGACAATTTTCATAACCACAATACCGCGTTCGGAAGCAGATTTCGACAAAATTTCAAAAATGTATCAGTTAAGATGGCAGATTGAAATTATTTTTAAAACTTGGAAAAGTCACATGCAGTTTGACAAAATCCACAATGTGTCATTTAATCAATTACAGGTATTGCTTACAGCCAGGCTAACGATGATCGTATTATGCACCCATTCCTTATTCTTACCTATTTCTAAAAGGATCTGCCAGCAATATAACAGAGACTTGAGCATGTTAAAGTTTATGAATTATATCGAAAAAAATCTGGAGGAGGTTTTTAATTTGATGGCAATGAGTATCCTTGATAAGAACCTGAGTGATACAAAAAGTTTTGATCTGAAAATAATTAAATATTGTGCTTACGACATACGCAAGAGAATTAATTTAAGACAGTTATTTCGAAATGTCTTCTTAAGTTGACGCGTATGCCTTTCAGGGCTGGGGTTGACCATGATTTTCCGCTACCGTGGGCTTCACCCACGG
>JBAXXU010000283.1:0-1941 GCA_037127735.1 Bacteroidota bacterium | reverse complement strand
TATATACAATAGCAGAGTACGGGACTCTGCCCGCGAAGATCGAAGTCAGTCTCATACCTAATTTTTTTATGTGGCAATTGCCACGTTACTAACTTAATTTCAGGCGTAAAAGTAACACAATTATTTCATATAAACAAATAATAATCAATAATATACGAATATATTTTTATAATATTATTGGGCATAAGAACCCCACTTTGCAGACTTAGGCCACAAAGTAACATTGGTATATATTTCCGAATCTACTGCATAAGTATTAATTCAAGTAGTGAAAGTTTCCCTTTCTTTTTTTCCAGTTCGATCATTGCTTTGGGAAGTGTCAATAATTTTAAGATTTCATTTTTAAATTCTTCTGCTGCAAGGGTGATCGTTTTGCTTATTTCCTTCTGACGGCTGACAAGCCTTTTATAGAATTTGATTAAACTAACCAATATACCATTTGATTCCCAGTGCCACATTAGGGCATCCCAAAGAATCTTCCAGTTCATCAGTATCAAAAGGAACTTTGCATACAAGTTAGTATTAAACCGTTCAATCTTCATTGGTCTGGTTTCGTGGACTTTGGAGAAGGACTTCCAGGTTTTGAAGATCAATTCGACTTGCCAGCGAAGGCGGTAAAGGTCCCTCAATTTATCAAGTGCAAGCATCTCTTTGGGTATGTTGGTAATAAAAAGATTTAACCTAGCCCTGACTAAACGGTCCTCACTCACCTTCCGTCCTTTTTTCTGTGCCTCCTGCTTGATTTTCCTTACACGTTTTTCATATTCCTCCTCTGGGAGCAATTCTATCACGAGTCGCGTTTTAATATCTTTCTCCTTGGACAGGTAAACATCCTTTTCAATGGTATTTATATTGCCGGCTTTCATCATTTCCATTATCTTGGAATAGTCAAGTTGCTTAAATTTTCCATTTTTAACTTGTTCGTACATCCCAACAGGTGCCCCGGGCCTGTTTAAATAGTAAGCAGAGGCTTTGTCTATCGCCTTTATATAGGTTTGGTTTATGTACCCTAAGTCCCTGATCAACAAATCTTTTGGTTGAATATTTTCGGATACGCTTTTACTGTCGATTTGGTCTTGCTCGTTAAATGCATGGGAACTAAGGTCATATATAGTCCCGCTTTTAAAATCGTATTCAAATTGGATGCGGATCATTGCTTTTGATCCTGACCCACCGCTACCTGGATAAAGAGCTGCGTAAGCCGGTGGCAACTGAAAACAGGTTGAATCTTTTATCCGCACCGAATTAAAGTGTAGAAACTGCTCAAGTTTTGATTCATTTGGCAACATCTCTTTAAGGAACTTTTCCAACAATGTCTTTAAAAACAAAACCGACCGGGATGTAAACCGTTGGTCAAGTGCCTGTTTTGTTATAGTTTGGCTATGTTCCAGATAAAGACAGGAAACAATGTCGGTCAAACTTCTGTCATGGCCGTCAAAATCCGGGAACATCAAAACTTTGACAAAGCCGTCTGCTGTTAAAGTGCCGCGCCGCTGAATAAACCCGCTCTCGCGCCCTAACCTTTCAATTTCTTCTGATTTGAAAAATTCTGTTAACCTCGCCGATAATTTGGAGGCTACGTCTTCCACTGTTATTGAACTCTTACCTAAGTTAACCCAGTTGTCAAGCAAAAATGTAGGTGACAACCCTTAACTTGACGGCTATGGGGGCAGGGGGGATTTAATATAATCATAAGATATACAATATATTATGAACATAAAACAACCTGATATCTTAGGGTACGTGCCGATAAATAGAGAACCTTGTGCCCTCTTTGTAATTCCTTGCGTTCTTTGTGGCTTAATTTGCCATGTTGCCCACTGCCGTAAATTTTAAGATTTTGGGAATCCTACGATTTGGCACAATCTCTAATCAAGCATATCATTAAAAAACCTAATATAAAGATATACAATATATTAATTGTTTCGGCATTGTTTTTCT
>JBAXXU010000282.1:0-1961 GCA_037127735.1 Bacteroidota bacterium | reverse complement strand
TGGAAGACAGCGGAAAAGAGATGCAGTATTTTAAATTGGAAGCTTCCGAAACTTTTGATCATTTGTCAAAGGTACAAGGCGACCTGGTATCGAATCCGCTTACAGGGGTAGTAGATGCAAAAGTAGATGCCACTGTTGTTGAGAAAATGAAAAAGGGTGAGGATTTCTGGTTCAAGAAAACCAATGGGGCAGCTACCTACATAATTAAAGGAACGGTACCCAAATTAAACATAAAATAAACAATATAATTATGAAACGTTTACTATTTGTATCAATTTTTATTTTTTCGGCAATATTCGCCGATGCGCAGGCGAAGCTTGCAGTTTCTTATTCCGATTTTCAGGCATGGGCCAAGCAGATCAAAATAACAGGTTATCCTTTTATGGAGAGTGAACAGGATGGCGCCGAATATACCGCCATGCTTGGAAGCGGCCCTACTAAAGCCCTGCAATTGAGGGTAGCAGGCATCGACAAGTTCGATGAATACAAAATGATGAAAAAGGAAGCCGTCCCTTATACCTGGAACGGTTACAAGACTGTCAATTTCAATTTCTCGGATATAACCTTTTTAATTGTGGCGTTACCCGAAGCTGAAGTCGCTATCACTTTTGGCGTTAGCGGAAATGTTGCCAAAGCTGCAATGGAAGAAATGGCATCAAAATCAAACCTGCAGAATTTGAAACCGGTAAAACCGGGGACAATTGCCCCTGGTGTGAAATGGCCGGAGATTGTCCCAGCCGATATGAGGATTAGTAATGTATTGTCAATTAAAACATTAGGTACTGATGGGACTTTCAAAGATGTAATTGAGGTTAAAGCCACAATGGGACCGGAACTTGTTGCAACTATTCAGGCCATATTGAAAAAATACAACGGTACTTTGAGTTCAACTGAGACTGCAAAACTTATCTTTATCTGTGGAGAGGCAGAAGACCTGAAACAGTTAGGGGAGAACTTTAAAAAAGGGGAACCCGTCATATTCATTTATTACGTCAAAAAATAACTGCACCTGTAAAAGTCGGGAGACCTTTCATAGCAGGGGTACAGTTAGGGAGGCCGGGAAACCGGCCTCTTCTGTAAGTAATTTTTTTTATAGAATAACTTTCAGATTCAGTAAACTTATAGCTTTCAAATTATTAGTCTGAATATAATTTGGATGCAGATTAAATATTTTCGTTAAATCATCCCTATTATCCGGTGTCCATAATTGCACAATCAGTCCGCTATCGCGTGCCCTTTTTACTTCCTCAACTGTTAGTGTTGATTCATTTATACTACAACTAACTCCATCGTAACCCGAAGCAATAGCGTCATTTATAAGTTTCGGGAAAGTTACTGCCTTGATTAAGCATACTTTTATTCCGGGAAGTGTGGTGTGAATTTTATTGCAAAAAACAGCATCATAAACTTCAAGCATTATCTGATTCGGATGCTTTATTGTTGGGAACAACTTCGCCAGACTATTTGCAAATTTCAACAGATATGCAGCCTCACCACCTATTAACTTATGATTGATTGTATCAGACGGATAATCAAGTTTAACTTCCATCGAAATCACAAATCCACCGGCAGTTAAATTCAATAAATTTATTACTTCTTCGAGTTTATAAATCTTGTCTTGCACTTTCCCATTACAAATCTGTATTTTCTCAATTTCTGTATCTTTCATTAATATAATACTATTGCGATAATTAGTATTACAACCTGAACTTGCAAGGTCACCATTATGAAACATCCAGATTGTGCCATCGAGGCTCATCTGAATATCAACCTCAACACCGTTCAGAGTCTTTAATCCTTCCTTCACTGAAAGAATCGTATTTTCAATATATGTCGCTCCAAAAGAATTGTCGCCTCCACCTTTATGCCCAAGAAAACGTACATCTGTTTCAGTCGGAGGGCCTAAATCAGGCTGTATCTGACACTGAATCAAGGTTGTCAGTATCAAAAGTCCCGAACAG
>JBAXXU010000281.1:0-1976 GCA_037127735.1 Bacteroidota bacterium | reverse complement strand
GTTACAATAATATTTGATAAGGAAGAGGATATGTCAGAGATCCATCCTGCAAAAAGATCGGTTCTGATTGGTCTGTCTGCACGAGTATTCAAAATTACTGAAATTTTCCCATTGTTTCCAAGATTTTTCTGCCAATGTTTTAGAAATGAGCCTGTCGAATCAACATCGTTTACTGCAAAGGCATTAAGAAATTTAATCTCTTTGGAATCATAATTTATTGAGAATAAAGGAGATTTACTGCTTAGTATCCTGTTTGTTATCCCTTGTTCAGCGAGTTCATAATTAATACCTGCAACATCACAAACGGCAAGAGCCAATGAGATGTTTTCGGGGAATATGCCAAAAGGCAACCTTTTCAAAAGCTCAGGTTTTAAAGGTTGCGGACTAACAACTAAACTGTTATTGGCCGTAGCAATTTCCTTTATCTTATCTAAATACCGGAGCTCATTTGTTATAACCGTGCAGTTTGCAGGTATCGCATTGCATATAGAATTTGCTTGATCTTCAAGCCTTTTACCCATTTCTTCGCGATGATCGTCCTTAATATTTGTTATTACGTAAATATGAGGTTTGAAAAAACGGCTTTCCAGACGCTGAAGTTCCGGAGAAAGAGACATACATTCTAAAATCAGGCTTTTAACTTTCTTTTTAGCAGCAAACCTTATCGTATTTATCTGTTCCTGAACTCTGGCAACTCCAGCTCTTTTTATGATTTGTTCTGTTCCGTTATGAATGATAGTGGGAATAATTCCTGTAATCTTCGCCATAACATCGGGTTGTGCCATGAATATTCCCGCTGCTATATATTCAGTTACCGATGATTTTCCGCGAGTCCCGTTTACATGTATCCTAAGTTGCAAATTGCTCACACTTCGTTGAACAGTTGATTTTTCAAAGATCAACATGCCAAAAATGATGCTTAGTAAAATGGAAACTATTAACATTTTTGTTTCTTTAAAAGTGCCTGAGCCGATAGTAAAAAAGTTAAACTCCTGCTAATATCCAATAGCTATTCCGCCCCGGCGTTTATCTGCCGATCCGAAATATTCATGTGTAACAGGGTCAATATAAATCATTTGTGCCCCGCCGAAAAAGAGGTCTATCCCTTCATAGACTTTAATTTTATGGCCCATTTTCTCAAGTTCGGTGCGTACTTCGGGTTTAATTCCTGATTCTACATGAAGGAAATCCTCGAATTTCTGACAGTAAAAACGCGGAGCCAGATTCGCCCGATTTACATCCATTCCAAAGTCAATTACATTTACTATCAATTCAAGTACAGTGCATGTTATTCTACTTGCACCCGGACTTCCAAGAACAAGGAAAGGAGAGTTGTCTTTCATTACAATAGTAGGGGAAATTGAACTTCTGCACTCTTTACTGTTTTGTAAATAATTGACACTTCCATCAGTATATGAGAAATTTGTCATTCCGTTATTGAATAACACACCTGATACCATTTGTCCGGAACCAAAAAACAATCCCAAAGTTTGAGTTAAAGCAACAGCGTTACCATCCTTATCTATAACCGATAAATGTGTAGTGTGACCGCCTGCTGTTTCCAATTCAGCTACCGGTTTTTTATTTGCAGTATCTTCAAAAAATAATGGATCGCCGTATTTTGCTTCTCTGTAAGTTGGTGGATCTAATTTGGTTTGATTTATGCTTTTAAATCTGATCTTTGCGTATTCCTTTGATGTAAGTCCTTTTACAGGAACAGTTACAAAATCGGGGTCACCGAGAAACTCTGAACGATCGGCATATATCAACTTTTCGGTTTCGGCAATTATATGAAGTGATTTTGCAGATTCACTGAAATGACCAGAACCTTTTAAATCATAGTTTTCCAACATATTAAGACCTTGTATTATGCTGATACCCGACTGGGGAAGATTAGCAGTAAGGATGTTATAACCTCTGTAAGTTCCTTCAAGTGGCTGGGTTATCTTTGCATTATAGGTGGCAAAATCTTTTTT
>JBAXXU010000280.1:0-1977 GCA_037127735.1 Bacteroidota bacterium | reverse complement strand
TTATTTATTAATACTGTATTATTATTTCCATTATTTGTAATATTGTAAGTTATAGTTTTTTCTTTACAACTTTTTGTATTTTTATGTCTTTCTAAATGTGCTGGACATACACATTTAATATTACAAATATTACAAGTCCGATATAAAATGACAATCTGCCCATAATAGAAACCATACCGCCTGTTGACGGATCAAAGGCTGCTGCAACACTTAGTCCCATCTGAAGGTCAAGAAAATCGCCTGATGCCTGAATTGCAAAAAAGAATGTCTGAGCTATGAAACCGATCAAAAACCCTATCATCAGTTCATTTACTAACAAAAGGACAACAGGAACCGCTCCGTCAGGTAAGGCTTTACCTACAGGCACAACAAACCAAAAGACCATTGCTATCCACATAGCCATTGCGGTTTTTGCCGGTCCCGGAAATGTTCTATTGCTAAGTAAAGGAGCGGAGATAAAAAGGCCTGCGATTCTTGCCAGAATCAGAGTATAAATCTGAACTTGAAGTACTGTTAATATCATTACCTTGCCATGTTAGGGATGTTTGACCACATTGTTACTATGAAATCTATGGAAAGTGAAAGCATCCAGGGAGAGGTAAGAGCTATTACTAACAGAACAACAATCATTTTAGGGACGAATGTCAAAGTCTGTTCTTGTATCTGGGTTACTGCTTGGAATAGACTGATAATAAAACCAACCAACAATCCAAATCCCACCGATGGGAGGGATAAAATAAGAATCAGCGTCACGCCGTTATACATTATTTGGGTTACATAATCTTGTGTCATGTTACCTAAAGCTCAACATCAGGCCTCGGGTTATCAGGCTCCAGCCGTCGGATAGAACAAACAACATTATTTTAAATGGCAAAGATATCATTACTGGTGACAACATGAACATACCTAATGAAAGAAGTATATTTGCAACAACAAGGTCGATCACAATAAACGGAACAAATATCAAAAACCCTATCTGAAACGCAGTTTTTAATTCACTAATCATAAAAGCGGGAATCAAGACATAAGTTGGCACTTGTTCAAATTTTGTTGGTTTTTCAATGCGGGAAAATTGAATAAACAGGGTAAGATCAGCTTCCCTTGTCTGCCTGAACATGAATTTGCGTATTGGCTCCATCCCTTTTTCAAGTGCCTGCATTTGTGTTATTTTTTTCTGGTTATATGGAACCACGGATTTTACATTTATTTCAGTCCAAACAGGAGTCATGATAAATATTGTCATAAACAGTGCCAATCCGATAATTACCGTGTTTGGAGGGACCTGCTGTGTGCCGATGGCCGTACGAACCAATCCGAGAACTATTACAATTCTTAGAAATGATGTCACCGAGATAAGGAAAAAAGGAATAAGGGATATGGCGGACATAACTATCAAAAGCTGAATGCTGTTGCTAAATGTTTCGGGCTTTACAATATTTGAAAGATTGATGGCGGCAGGAGAAGGAGCAGCATAAGAAACTGAGATTAGGGACAGCATTAAAGCTATCCCGCCTAAAATCCTGTTTTTCATTATTTATGAAAGTTCTTTCAAACTTATTTTATCAATTACAGTGGCTGATTTGTTGCTTACAATTACAAGGTATGCGGTGTTGCCGCAACCTATCACATATGATGTGACCTGCGGCTCTAGTACTAGCTTGTCTTTAATTTCCTGATATTTCCCTTTTGTATTTGTCTGCATTTTTGGCAGCATATACTTTGCGGCCATATATATGAACCCCATAACTACAGCAAGCGAAAAAATCAGTTGAACAATATATCCGAAAGAAATAACAGGGGAGTACTGTTGCATTGATGCGCTTTCTGAGGAAGCAAAAAAATTACTGTCAGCGGCATATGCAGCAGAACACATCAAAGGAAATATTGAAATAGAAAAAAATGATCTCATTTAAGATTGACTCTTGTAATACGTATGCCGTAGAAGTCGTCTACGGCCACTACTTCGCCGGTCGCAAC
>JBAXXU010000279.1:0-2003 GCA_037127735.1 Bacteroidota bacterium | reverse complement strand
TAGCTCACCGGCATTGTTTTGGATACTGCAATAAGTTTTACAGAAGATGGGATCCGTGTTTTTAAATAGCTTATATTTCCGGCAATATCTGTCATTCTAACAGGTGAATAACAAGTCCGCTTCTGAGTTTGGGTTCAAACCATGTTGACTTAGGAGGCATTATATTACCTGAATCGGCGATAGTTAATAGTTGTTCCATTGATACCGGATAAAGTGCGAATGCAACTTTCATTTTACCACTATCAACTTGCTTCTTAAGTTCACCCGGTCCGCGTATTCCTCCTATAAAATCAATACGTTTCGATATGCGCAGATCCTGAATATCAAGAACCGGGCCAAGTATCTGATTGGTAAGAATTGTTACATCAAGAATCCCAATCGGGTCATTATCATCGTAAGTACCCGCTTTGGCTGTCAGGCTATACCACTTCCCCTCAAGATACATTGAAAAGTTATGAAGCCTTTTTGGCTTATAAATTCCGGTCCCCTTTTCCTCAACGAAAAATCCATGGCTAAGCCTGACAATAAATTCCTCAGGGGTAAGTCCGTTAAGGTCTTTTATAGTACGGTTATAATCCAAAATTTTTAATTGATTATCAGGGAAATGGACAGCAAGAAAAAAGTTGTATTCTTCTGTCCCGTTATGAGAAGGATTACTTTCCCGTTTCTCTTTCCCTACAAGCGCTGCTGCAGCAGTACGGTGGTGGCCATCAGCAACATAGGTAAAAGGAACTTTTTCGGCAAAAAGTTTCTCAATAAGTTTGTTTGTTTCAGCTTTTTTTACTATCCAAAAATGATGACCAAAGCCATCTTCAGCTACAAAATCATATTCCGGATCATCGTTACTGACTATATCATTCACGATATCATCAATCTCTTTTACAGCAGGATATGCTAAAAAAACAGGTTCAATATTAGCATTATTGACACGTACATGTACCATACGGTCCTGTTCTTTATCGGGGCGTGTAAGTTCATGTTTTTTTATAATGCCGGTAAGATAATCATCGATAGAGGCGCACCCCGCTATTCCATACTGCGTTCGTCCTTTCATTGTCTGGGCATAAATATAGAACATAGGCTTCTCATCCTGCACCAGCCAGCCATTTTTCTGCCATATACCGAAGTTTTCGACCGACTTATTATATACCTCTTCTGAGTGAGTATCTGTATCAGGAAGTAGGTCAATTTCTGACCTTGTTATATGAAGGAGTGAACACTCTTTACCCTTTGCCATCTTTATGGCTTCCGCGGTGTTCATTACATCATAAGGCAAACAGGCCAGATCACTAACTAAAGCACACGGAGGCCTTAACCCCCTGAAAGGTTTAACAACTGCCATTTATTTAAATTAAATTAAGTACTACTTGTTTAGTTTGAATTTTTCGCTTCCTGTTTTAAAATAACTGACTATCTGCCTTGCAGCCGCCACTCCGGCATTAATATTTGCCTCTTCTGTCTGTGCTCCCATTTTTTTTGCTGTAAAAATATATCTGCCTTTGTACTTTTCTTCAAAAATCGTTTTAGAATCAGGCTCAATATCAGACAGATAACTAAAATCAGGGCGCTCTTCAAATATCTTAAGGAGATCGGCCTCATCAATCACCTCTTTTCTTGCTGTATTAACAAGAACTGCATTTCCAGGCATTTTCTTCAGGAGATCATAACCGATAGCTTTTTTTGTTATATCATTAAATGGCATGTGAATAGAGATGTACTGGCATCTCAAGTATAACTCTTCACTGTTAATACACTGTTTAACCCCGTGGTTTTTCATTACTCTTTCACTGACGAAAGGGTCAAATGCGTATATGTCCATTCCGAATCCTTTTGCAATATCGGCCACGTATTTACCGACATTTCCAAAAGCATGTAATCCAATAGTTTTACCTCTGAGTTCACTCCCTGACTTACCACTGAACCCACCCCTGATATGATAAAGGATCAGTTCAAATGCAAGTTCGGCAACTGCATTTGAATTTTGTCCCGGGGTATTCATGGCT
>JBAXXU010000278.1:0-2026 GCA_037127735.1 Bacteroidota bacterium | reverse complement strand
TTTCTGTGATCGCTCCAAAATCATTTTCTGAAAAACATTCAGGTAATTCAAGATATAATCTTTTAATACTATTTCTTCATTGACACCCATTGCTTTTAAATCCTGATTGATAGTAGTTTCAACTTGGGTTAATGCAACAGGGAAAGAATGTCGGAGGATACCACTTCTGAACACTCCAAGAATAGTACCTTTGGGATAAATCTTAAGCCCAGATTCCTGAACGGCCAGATTCGTAATTCGATCCTGGACTGTAGTTAAGAAAAGTTCCTTCATATCTTTTGCAGATGTCCAGATAACATCTCCATTCCAAAACTCTTTTCTTGCTGTTGATGGCGTTTTTCCCCCTTCAAAAAAGGTCAATAATGTTTTTATTGGAAGGATAGGATATTTTACATTTTTAAACGAATACAATTTTTGCTTTAAAAGGTGGCTAAGTGCCCACCGTTCAATCTCATTGTATGAAATATAATTCAACCCAACATAAGCTTCTGCAACATTACTTCTTTTAACACCCAATTCACTGAAAAGGAATGTCTCAATCCCTTCTTCCTGGATTTTTGCCTCCAAGTCTAATCTTTTTGCCCCTTTTATTCGGTCGTTATAGGCGGTTACAATTTTGTTCTGTCCTTCCAAAGAGGGAAGTGGAATTTTTACATTTAGAAACGAATCAATATCGATTCTTTGACGGTTAGTCGTCCCGCTACTACAACTTTGGGCAAATTTGATAAACTCCCTGGTAGTTGCAATAAGAACAAGAAATTCAGGATTGATTATCATTGAATTAACATCAAAAGCCGGAAAATCATTTGTAACGATGGCTCCGGTAAGTTTTGGTGGCACTATTCCGAAGGCACCATTTCTAGCATCTATTTTTGACATTAAAAATTGACCTTCACTTATCACATACTGTTGTTTGGTGCCGATTTTACTACCTACCTCAATGTCGCGGGGTATAACTCCTCCATTATTAATTTTTATTGTAACGCGCTGGTATTGCATATTATCTTGAATGGAAATGCGGGTTTTGTTTCGGATCAAAAAATCACCTATCCGAACAAGTTGGTATTTATTATTGAATGAGAACACTGATTCAATCAGATATTGGACGCTCCAATTTTCCAGGAAACTGAATTTTGTATTTTGGATAAACTTTGGGTTAGGTATTTTCATCTTACTTGTAAAATAATTCTGGTTCGCCGGCAATCGGGACTCTGTAAATTTGCTGATCGCCCAGAATGGTATATGTAATAGTGTGAAACTTACTCTCCCAAAGCAAATTCTTTTTGCGGTACTCTGCAAATTCAATTGCTAGAGGTTTTAGTTCGTTCTCAATCTCCCCTCCCGTTGAACTGATCCCTGCCTTTTCGATCTGAGCGATGGGTATCTCGTAATCAAAATCGGTTTTTATACGAGCTTTAATCTCCGCACCCATTTGTTCTTCAAGTTGCTTTAATTCTGTTTTAAGTCTCTTCTTATCATCCGCAGTTAAGGAACCGGCTCCCTTAATGTTTAGTTTGTTGTTAATCAATATTATGCGCTCTGTATATTTTGATTCGATATCTTTTTTAGCTTTTGCTGTGATTATTTTCCATTTGGCTGCTTCTTCCTCAGTGAATTTTTTAAAGAACAAAAGACTAGGTTTCACGTTCGCGCCCGACTTCATAAACACATCCTGAGGAATGGATGTAATCAGCAGAATCTTTGCTTTGCTCTCCACGAAATCCCTGACTTTCTGAAGGTTGGAGTTATTCAAGACACCTTCAGGCAGAACTATACCTAAACGCCCTCCTGGTTTGAGCAAATTTAGGCACCGTTCTATAAACAATACTTCCGTCAGGGTACTGTATTCGCCAGTTTTGTAAAGACTTAACAAAGATTTTCCTATATTGTCGTTTACCTGTCTTAATGCATTCTTATAGGATGGACCGTAACGCTCCTGGTACTTTTTAATGCGATCCTCATCAGTATATTTATCCGCTTCTGTTATTTTAAAATTTTTCTCTACCCTTGAACCAAATGGAGGATT
>JBAXXU010000277.1:0-2050 GCA_037127735.1 Bacteroidota bacterium | reverse complement strand
GTTAAACCATTGTCTTTTGACCATGATTCATTTATGTTTTTATTCCTGCTTCGGCAGAGTAACTGTAAGGTTCCATCTTTGTAAAACAAAACAGTAGGCTGTATCGAATTTAAATTATTATTGTCTATAGCTATTTTCTGCCAGTTTCCCAAATTCTGGTCTGAAGTTTCCAAATATATGTTCCACTTCTCTGCTGTCTCAAAACTTGTAGGATATAATATTTTCCCATTTGGCAACGCAACCGGTTTATTTTTTATTGGACCAAGCAGATTATCAGGAATTTTCGTTGCAGAAGTCCACGTTTTTCCGTTGTCCTTCGAAATTTTGTAAAGCCCCCACCAGGTACGTGGATTTGGCCCTACTTTATAGTAAAGTACAATATCTCCGTCAGCTCTTTTAAATAACACAGGATTCCAACACGGGAATCGTTCCCCATCCTGAACACCATCAGCAACCAAAATGGGTTTACTCCAACTTCCATTAACCTTGGAAGCAACATAAATACAAACATCCGGGTTTCTTTCCTCAGTTCCTCCGAACCATGATGAAATCAACCCATCCTTTGTTTCGGTTATTGTTGAGGCATGGCAACTTGGGAACGAAACGTCCTGCTGTTGATAAATATATTCAAAAGTTACAATTGCGTTCGTTCCTTTAAACGGATTTTCTGCAAAAATTAAGGTTGTAATAAATATGCTAAGAATCAGAAGAATAGATTTTTTCATGAAATTTTATTTTACTTTTTTTGAGAATAATTTCACCATAACGAAACCGATAAGAGTAATAGCAAGTGTACCGAAAACTATCGTCAAATTGCTGTGAAACGGACTTTTAAACAACAATAAATCTCCTTTGGTAAAGTAAATAGGAGATAAGCTCATCCAAATGATAATTAACGCTCCTATTATTACGCCAATAACGGCATCAATATTCCGTGCACTCTTTGAAAGATATCCAAGAAGAAAAAGTCCGAGCATTCCACCGCTGAAAATTGAGGCAAGACCCCACCAGGCATCCAAAACACTTTCAACACCAACCAGACTTACAGCAATAATTATGCTTACAACACCAAATATCAAAGAGGAACTGTATAGAATTTTCATTGAAGATTTTTCCTGAGCCTCCTTGTTAAAATAACGCTTGTAATAGTCGGTTAAAATGATTGTCGAAGTACTGTTTATGCTTGTTGCCACTGTACTCATGCCTGCTGCAAATATCGAAGCAATTAATAGTCCGGTTATACCCACAGGTAGTCCTTTTGCAATAAAGTAGGGAAATACTTTATCACCTGCACCTGGAATTTTAAGTTCAGCAGGCAATAAATCGGGTTGTGCAGTGTAGTAAGAATAAAGTGCTGTTCCGATGTAAAAAAACACGATAGATACAGGAACATACAACAGTGAGCCAAACATAGCTGAGGATTTTGCTTCCTTCTCAGAACTTGTTGTCATATAGCGTTGCACAAAGTTTTGGTCAATTCCGTAATTTTGGAGATTTATAAATAATCCATAAATCAGAACCACCCAAAAAGTTGAATCAGCAAGACTGGTTCCAAAACTTCCGAGACTGAACTTATTGTTAGCGATAGCGATATCAAATATCTGCCCCGGACCTTCAGGCATCGAAAATGTCAAAATAACTGCACAAACAACTGCACCGACAATAAGTATAATACCCTGAATAGCATCCGTCCAGATAACAGCCTGAATACCTCCAAGCATTGAATAAATAGTTATTGCTATTCCTGTAACAATAATTACTGTTTTTACATTCCAGCCGAAAAGAGCATTGAGAGGTAAAGCAAGTAATAAAAGAATAGCTCCTGTTCGCATCAATTGAGTTAACATATAGCAAGTTGAAGCATAAATTCTTGCCCAGGCTCCAAAACGTATTTCGAGGTAATTGTATGCCGAAATACTGCCAAGGCTTCTGTAAAGAGGGACAAAAAACTTAACTGCAAGGATTGACGCAAATGGAATGGAAAGACTAAATACAAAAGCATTCCAGTTCGACATAAAAGCTTTACCTGGAAGAGCCAAAAAACTAATGC
>JBAXXU010000276.1:0-2061 GCA_037127735.1 Bacteroidota bacterium | reverse complement strand
CAGCTCTGAAGATGGAAAAAACGTATTCGATCCCCTCGTTTATATTTGTCTCTTTAATAACAATTTTTGTCATTTCCGATTCAATTTTCGAAAAATCAATAATATCGTTAAGGGTGTTAAGCAGGCGTTCGCCGCTTTCCTCGATGATCCTGATATAATCTTGTTGCTCCTCAGCTGTTAAGTCCGGTTTTTTAAATAGCCCGGTAAAGCCAAGAATGGCGTTCATTGGAGTCCTTATTTCATGCGACATATTTGAAAGAAATACGGATTTGAGGCGGTCGCTTTCCTCTGCTTTTTCTTTTGATTTAATTAGTTCCAATTCTATTAGCTTGCGATCGGTTATATCGCGAATGATAAAGATCATACCGGTGGAGTTACCTTCCGGATTCCTGATAAACTCACCATTTACTTCAACATCGATGATGCTGCCATTGGCCCTTATTCCCCTATATTCAGCAGGTCCCATCAGAATACCCTGGTGCATGCCCATAATTTCAGATTGTGCCCTTTCACGATCTTCAGGAAAAATGAACTCGTTAATATTACGGTCTATCAGTTGTTCATTCGTTTCGTATCCAAACATTTTAAAGACCCTGGGTGAAGCTAATTGAATACAGCCCTGCAAATCCGTAGTCGCGATACCATCGGGTGAGGCTTGAATGACAGACCGGTATAGCGATTCGCTCTTATTCAAAGCCTCTTCTGCCTGTTTGCGTTGAGTTACATCGCTAATATGAAGCAGGTAACCATTGACCTTTCCATGATTATTTATCAATGGCGTAATGATTGCATCGATCCATATTGAGCCCGATTTTGAAGTGTTGTAAAGCTTAAATTCTTTGACTTTCTCAAAATCGAAAAGGTCCTGATAGCGCACCGTTTCATTTCGTTTCAGCTTTTTCTTATATTCATCGGAAATGTTGGGATCAGCAAAAAGATTGAAATTCTGAATTTCTTTGATATCCGTTACACCGAACAGACTGAGGCAGGCAGGATTGACGGTTAAAAGTACACCCTCTTCGTTATAGTGCTCAATGGCAATCGGTGATTTGTCAGAAAGAATACGAAAACTTTCCTCACTTGCCCGCAACGCTTCCTCCGCTTGCTTGTGATCAGTAATGTCCTTATCAGCTCCTCTATATCCTGATATTATACCCGTTTCATTAAATATAGGAACTCCATTCGTTAACACGCACATCAGATGTCCATCTTTATGTAAAATCCAATTCTCTAAATCAACAATTGAACCCTTTTTTTCTACAATGTTTTGGAAAATTGGTTTGATACGTTCACTTTCCTCATGAGACATGAAATCAAAAGGTGATTTACCAATCATTTCATCAACAGTATATCCTATGATCTGTTCAGTATTTTCGGTACAATAACAATACTTTCCCTGTTCGTCTGTTTCCCAAATCCAATCGGAAGTAATCTGAAGAATAGCCTTATTTAACTCCAGGCTTTGACCAACTTGCTTTTTTGCCAGCTCGAGTTCCTTATTTTGCATTTCCAATTCTATCTTGTGCACCTCAAGTTCGTGAATGAGTTTTAGTGCCTCGGCTTCAGCTACTTTAATTTTTTTCATAATTGACAAATTTTGTAACTCACTGGAACATTCTTATAAACTGCAAATAACAATGTAAGATTTCGGCAAATAAAGGATGCGGGATTTCATTATAAATGTATTAAATGTTTATTAATAAACCTAATTTACCCCCCCCCCACTATATACCTGTATTTCAACGTATTACAATGCATTGAGTATTACACTACAATATGCCTTATCCATAGCAAATACTATTTTTAAGGACTTTATGTCATAAGGCTTGGGCTAAAGCCCCTATGCGAGAGAGTATCCTTATCCGTTGGCTAAAGCCAACGGTAAGTTAAGTAAACTACAAATTTCTCCAAATGATTTGCCTTTTTTATCTTCTGTCTTATAATTTACCGTTGGCTTTAGCCAACGGTATAACAACCTAATCTATAGGGACTTTAGGCCATAAGGTTTGGGCTAAAGCCCCTATGCGAGAGAGTATCCTTATCCGTTGGCTAAAGCCAACG
>JBAXXU010000275.1:0-2081 GCA_037127735.1 Bacteroidota bacterium | reverse complement strand
TAGGCATGAGAGAATTGAAACAAACCATTGCTGAGAAGAATGCTGCTTTGACTGAGAAAGATAAAGTCTTGATTGAGAAAGATAAATCCTTGATTGAGAAAGATAAAGCTTTGACTGAGAAAGATAAAGCTTTGACCGAGAAAGACAGGCTAATCGAAGAATTAAAGCGAAAATTAAGCGGGGAATGACATTCTGTATTTATTCAGGCATTTGTCAACCGGTAACGAATACTCCCGGAAGGTAGAAAACAAAAGACCCTAACCGATTGAGTCAGAGTCTTTCGTGGAGCTGCGGGGAGTCGAACCCCGGTCCAAACACGGAAGTCATACGCTTTCTACATGCTTATTTCTGCTTGATTTTCGTGACCTGTCAGCTGCAGAACAACCTAACCTGCCCTTATTTCCTGTTTGTTTCGCCGTCGGGTCGGAACAACCTTCAGACTAGCCCCGGATTGCGTGCGTCTCCGTGTCGGGTTGGATCAGGGCCTGACCGCCCGGGAAACGTCTCGTCCCAACACATGTGCTGAGAGATTATGCCTTTCGGCGTAAAGTGCTTAAGCTACTGTAATTCGCTTATGCCGCGAGAGCGTAATTGTTTTCGCCTTTTATTGTTTTGTAACTCTGTTTAAGGGACGCGTCACCACACCCTGCATGCTTACATAACACCCCTCATGCTGTCAAAACCAGGTCAGCCCCGATGTTATGAATTGCAAAGGTAAGAAAAATCTTTTATTTTTTCAAAAATTCCGACCATAGTTTGTATCTTCACATCTTCATCAGAGATGGTTCTGCAACCATGGAAAAGATATTAAGGGTTGGAATATTACGGGAAACGAGGAACCCGCCTGACAGAAGGGTCCCTTTTACACCACCTCAGATACTTGCACTTGAGGAGAACTACCCAAATGTCGAATTTTTTGTTCAGCCAAGTGATTATCGCTGCTACTCGAATGAAGAGTATGAATACCTCGATATCCGCCTCAAAGAGGATCTTCGCGATTGCGATATTCTTATGGGAGTGAAAGAGGTAGATAAAAGAACCTTTATCCCCGGAAAAACTTATCTCTTCTTCGCGCATGTGGCAAAGAGACAACCTCATAACCTCGAGATGTTCAGAGAGATGGCCGATAAGAATGCCAGTCTTATTGATTTTGAATACCTTACAACCGAAAAAGGACAAAGAGTAGTGGCTTTCGGACGCCATGCAGGAATAGTGGGAGCATATAACGGGCTAAGAGCCAGGGGAATAAAAACCAACAAATTTAAACTCAAACCTGCTTACCAGTGCCGTGATCTGGATGAGATGTGGGCCGGCCTGAGGCTTATTGAACTAAAACCGGGACTTAAAATTCTTGTAACCGGCGATGGTCGTGTTGCTCACGGCGCCATGGAAACACTAAGCATCGCGAATATTGTCCAGGTTAGTCCCGATGATTTCCTCACCAGAGATTTTGATGTCCCTGTCTTTTGCAAGATAGGGCCGGAACATTATACCCGGCATAAAAAAGGACTTAAGTTCAATTTCAGCCAATTTGCCAAAAAACCCGGTGAGTATGAATCTACATTCCTTCCTTACTCAAAGGTAACAGATATATTAATTACAGGTCATTATTGGGATCCCCGGTCTCCCATCTTCTTTACAAAAGAGGATATGAAAAAACCTTACTTCAGAATTTCAGTTATAGCTGATATCAGCTGCGATATTAATGGTCCTATACCATCTACGATAAGACCTACAACAATTGCTGATCCGTTTTATGGTTATAATCCTCATCTTGATTTAGAAGAACCGGCATTCACCGGTACCTCAAATATTACAGTAATGTCAATTGATAATCTGCCTGGCGAGTTGCCGCGCGATGCCTCTCATGATTTCGGCATCCAATTGATGCAAAATGTTTTACATGACCTTTTTACAGCGACTAAGAGCAAAATGATTGACAAGGCCACTATTATCTCCAACGGGCGTCTCACACCGGATTTTGCATATCTGACAGATTATCTCGATGGTAATATCTGATTCAATTTCACTACTGTCTCGTTAAAAGTGACTGAGTGACAGTTGTTTATAATCTGGTTCTT
>JBAXXU010000274.1:0-2101 GCA_037127735.1 Bacteroidota bacterium | reverse complement strand
CGTGCAACTACTCCCTGAAGAATTGGCATTAAACTCGTCCTGCTTCTGCCGTGAATTTCAACCAATTCATCGATGTAATTATTTCCGGTTGTTATCATATTATTGATATTTAGTTAATTATATATGTTATTGTGGTTTCAATCCTGTATGCAAAATTATCATTTCTTTGTTAATAAACTAACAATAGAAATAAAAAATACTTCAAAACGATACTATTTTAAGGTGGTCTAAATAACAGAATCTCATATTATGATCAGGAATAGAAGAAAAGCCAAAAATTAGTGTTAGCTGTTAAAATATACAGGGAAGGCAAGTCAAAGAAATTTATAATATTATTCATTTATCTATTGTTTATTAATTAACAAAGATTTATTACTTTTACAGTGTATCATTTTAAAATTATGAAACAGAGAAATTATCGAAAAATATTACAATGGGTTTTATGGCTTGTTGCCATTCATTCCATCGGTTTTGGTTTGGCTCTTATTATTTTGCCAATAGAAATCATTGAATTATTCGGATTTCACCTGTACGAAAAGTTTTTTGCCGTCCAGGGCGGTGTATTTCATTTGATCATCAGTGCAGCCTACATCATGGCTGCCAGGAAACCCGAAAGTTCCGACAGGCTCATCTTTTTGTCCTGTTTTACAAAATTTTCAGCAACCATTTTTCTCTTTTCCTATTTTATCTTTGAGAATCAGATTTTCATGGTACTGCTTGCTGGGGTGGGAGATTTTTTAATGGGACTGGCAATCCTTTTTTCTTATAGATTATATAGGAAATGCAATAAAATGTATACAGAAAGGGCAAAAGAATGAGTACGGCACTTCCATCAATTGTCATTACGGGGGCTTCGGGGTTTATTGGCAGGTATTTTATGGATTTTATCAAAGACCAATACACTGTTATAGCCATTGCCCGAAGATCTGCAAAAGAGGCAAATATCGCAGACCATCCCAATATTCATTGGATACAGTGGGATATTTCAAATGCTTCACAGATAAAAGAAATCACAACATATATTCAAAGAAAAGGCGGAGCAGATTTCCTGTTGCATCTGGCAGCGTTTTATGATTTTAGCTATTCTGACGATATTGCTTACCAGCGGACGAACATTGAAGGGACGAAAAATATAATTGAAGTTGCCCGGATATTGAAGATAAAGCGATTTCTTTTTTCGAGTTCCCTTGCAGCTTGTAATTTTCCAAGATCTGGTGAAACTATCGGCGAAAAAACCCCGGTAGAGGCCAATTATGCCTATGCACAAACCAAAAAAGCAGGAGAGGCCATGCTGCTTGAGTTATCGAAGGATATACCAGCAACCGTGATCCGGTTTGCAGCCGTTTTCAGCGATTGGTGTGAGTATCCGCCTTTGTATAAATTTCTTGGTACCTGGTTGTCAAACGGGTATGATTCACGTATACTTGGCGGAAAAGGTAATTCTGCAGTTCCATATATCCATATACATGATCTTGCCAGGTTGGTATTAACCATTTTGCAAAACAGTCATGTCCTGCCATCCTTTGATGTGTATGCAGCCAGTCCTGACGGGAGTACTTCTCACCGGGAGCTTTTCGGAATAGCAACCAAAGATTTCTTCGGAACCCAGGTAAAACCACTTTTTATTCCCAGGATTTTAGCCTATCCCGGAATTGCTATAAGAATTCTTTTAGGAAAACTCAAGATTACAGCTCCTCCATTTGAACGTTTCTGGATGCTGAAATACCTTGATCTCAAGCTTGATACCGATGCCTCCTATACTCGAAAGGCACTGAAGTGGGAGCCGCTGACAAGGTTGCATATAAATCGCCGGCTTCTTTTCATTCTTGCAAAGATGAAAAGCAATCCGATGGAATGGCAGATGAGAAATGAAGCTGCATTGAAACACATTTCAGTAAGAACAAACCTTTTAATATACGAACTGCTTATAAGCGAAAAAGAGCGCCTGCTCTCAACAATTGCAGCGAGCATCCTTTCTGATAGAAATACAGATGTAATGACCCATTATCAGCAGTTGGAAATTTCAGAATTAAGCTTGCTCCTTCATACATTATATAATGTCCTGGCTTCGACCATTCTGAATGCAGACCGGAGCCTCATG
>JBAXXU010000273.1:0-2174 GCA_037127735.1 Bacteroidota bacterium | reverse complement strand
TAGCTCATAATATCAGCCTTTTACAAACCTAAAGCTGCAATGTGGGTTAACCAATTACTTAATCTAGTATCATTTGTCCCTCCCCCCGTCCATGATACATCAAATCTACCGAATTGGCCTCTCCTATTGACACAATATTGACCATCATTTAAATAGTCGCCATGTAATTGTCCAACAACTCGGTAATTTTGATCAAAAATTGGGGCCCCAGATGAGCCGGGTTGAACTGTTCCTGTGTTAAAAACTGATGCCCAGTGAGTATTTGGTGGACAAGTTAATAGATAAGGATATGTTTGCCATGTTGTAGTAATATTAACATTTGTTAATGGATCACTATCGATTGAAATTTTTTTTACGTCACCCGCTGGATGGTGAATGCATGCCGCCGAGGTAGCGGGCGCACCACTGGTAGACCAGCCAGCAAAACTAATACCTTGCATATAACCTGGGTGATAGTAAAGTTCAAGTAATGCAAAGTCACTTGGCTGATAAGCGGCTCTAAAATATGAGCCATTTAATGTCATATAAGTAGTTCCGTCTCCTCCACCACAAGTAGCACTTTCATATCTAAAACGGAATACCCAATTATTCACTGCACTCTTCTCACCTGCTGATAAGGTACCATCGGCGGTTTGGGTGTCTACGCAATGAAAAGCTGTTAAAAAATATGGGGTGAAATCTTGTAAAGTATTATTTAACAAAGATCCAGAACAAAAGCGACTACCATCGGACAAAAGTAGCATCGCCACTGCATCTGCTGCTCCATGCCAATTATTTCCTTCAGGACAAGCAATATCTCTATTACACCATGCTGACTGTCCAAAACCTGAAAATACATTTTTATAAGCATGAATTACTTTTGAGATATGTAAATTATTACCCTCAATATTACCTCCGATGACTGAAACTTCAATAATGCTATTTTGTCCTTTTATTAAATCTGTCCATAAAATTCCGTTTTTGGGATTTTCTTTTGAGGAGATAGGACCATATAAGATTGATTGGTCAAGATCATATATTTTTAAAGAGGTGTTTTCATTCAAAAAGAATTTATCAAAAATAAAATTTAGACTGTAGGCCCCTTTAGATGATACCTGATAATAAATGATAATTGTATCACCTCGATTTTCTCGAGAACCTTCTTTTATTATATCGATATCAACATCAATATCTTTCCCAAATCTAAATGGTACACCAGCATTCATCTCAATAGAATCTTCTCTGAGAATTCTTTTCAAATCAATAGAAGGAAGTACTTTATTTGTTATTGAATTCTTCGGTTTATGAATGCCGAAATGCCCAAGTTCTTTTGACGAATAAAATCTTGTTAATATTTGCCCATAATTTGTATTAAAAATTAGTATGCATCCAATAAACAGGATACCTTTCCTAAAAAAGTTATTTTTCATGAACTTATTTGTTAGTTTGACAAGGCTTGGTTGATAAAGAAGTAATTGTAATAAATGGTTCAGGCACACAAATATTATCCGTCTTTCTTGGATAGCCACCATTTACATAATTAAAATAAAAAACGGTTCCAGGAATAAAGTATTGGTTCACATCTACTAATTTTATGTATACTGAATCAACACTCGCGACAACTGACTTTTCATAAGTTTCAGGTCCATATGTTGCTTTCCATGATTTACCAATCGAACTTGAATCTAAAATTTTTATGACAAGACCATCACAATATGATCCAATGTACATTCCTTTAGTACACGTATTAATTTGATTTCCCTTTTCACAACTAATATTCATAGTTAATATTCCCAATAGAATAATTACTATTTTAAAGATAAGTGCTTTCATATTTGGAAGTTATTATTTGGTTACTTTATTGTTTCTATAATTTAAACCAAAACTAACTAATATATCTTCTGTTTTAATTATTTCAAACAGTTTGCAAACGATCCTGAATTTAAATTTATAAATGGAATTTAATATTTCATTTATACGCCATAAATAATCTTTAAACCTTGATTTTTTCTCTCACATTTTAACCAAAATTAGTAATTACTTCTAAATAAAGCAAATATTTTACCAAAGTTACAGTTTGTTTTTATAAAATACGTTGATAATGAGCCTACTTTATTTAATTCTTCCACTTCAAGAAGTCTTTAACCCACATTGCAGCTTTAGGTTTGTAAAAGGCTGATATTATGAGCTATCAT
>JBAXXU010000272.1:0-2205 GCA_037127735.1 Bacteroidota bacterium | reverse complement strand
ATGAGCTGGCGGAACCCTTGATGAAAGAGGCGATGCGAATTGCGAAAGAATCCCTTGGCGTGAACCATCCATCCTATGGCATAGATTTAAATAATCTGGCTCAGTTATATCAATCGATGGGCCGATATGAGCAGGCGGAGCCGTTGATGAAAGAGGCAATTCGAGTAGCGAAAGAATCCCTTGGCGTGAATCATCCATCCTATGGCATAGATTTAAATAATTTAGCCATGTTATATAATTCGATGGGTCAGTATGAGCAGGCTGAGCCATTGATGAAAGAGTCAATGCGAATATCGAAAGAATCTCTTGGCGTGAATCATCCTGATTATGGCATAGATTTAAATAATTTGGGCCAGTTATATAAAGCGATGGGCCAGTATGAGAAGGCTGAGCCCTTGTTGAAAGAGGCGATACGAATAATGAAAGAATCCCTTGGAGAGAATCATTTATCCTATGGCACTTGTTTAAATAATTTGGCATTGCTTTATAAGGATAGCGGAAAGTTTTCTGATGCTATATCATATTACGATTCTGCATTCTTAAATGATACTGCCAATATCGAAATCCTATACTGGCGTGCGAAATGCAGTTATTTTACAGGTGACACACTTGGTACAAAAGAAGACTGCCAGATATATTTCAATAAATCAAAAAATTCTCTCAGAAAAATTTTCTGTCTTTTCTATTCTGGGAATAAAGCTGAAGCTCTCGTGAAAATGAAAGAATTGGTAAAAAATGACACTAATTCTGCTTTTATTTATTCACTTGCAGCGATGTATGCTTTAAATGATCGAAGTGTCGACGCCCTCAATTACCTTGAAGAAGCGCTAAAAATGGGATACAAGAATAAACAAAATATATTATCAGATCCGAATATTCTTAACATCCGTGAATTACCGGAATTTAAAAAACTAATAGAACAGTACTTCGGTCCGTCAAAATGAGCAAGAGGTTGGTTACAATCTTGTTCAACATTTGTTGTATCTTTATTTTCTGGAAATATGAATATGTGTTGCACGCAAAGAGCGCAAATCAATAACACAAACCACCGCAAAGAATAACTATGAATGAAAACGAACTTTCTTATAAAATAATAGGAGTCGCGCTTGAAATTCATAAAAGTATTGGACCAGGATTATTGGAATCTGCTTATGAAAATGCCATGGCTTATGATTTAAGGGAATTGGGATTTGATGTGAAACAACAACAGCCGATGCCTTTTATTTATAAGAATGTAAGGCAAGATGTTGGATACAGGATTGATCTGCTTGTAAATAACATGGTAATCGTTGAAGTGAAATCAATAGAATCATTAGCTCCTGTACATTTTGCTCAAACACTGACATACTTGAGATTATCAGGGCTTAAATTGGCATTATTAATAAATTTCAATAGCAAGACATTAAAAGAAAACATTCATAGAATTGTCAATAATTTGTGATGTTCTTTGCGATTCCTTTGCGTTGAAACTTTGCGCTCTTTGCGTGAAATAAAAGATGTTTTATTGTACATGAACAAATATTTTTCTTTATGAAAAAAGTATTCACCTTTCTACTGATTCTACTCAGTCTGATTTTGCGGAGTTATTCCCAAACCATCTCCGATGTAATCGAAAAATCACTTCCCGCCGTAGTCACCATTGCCATTTACAAGACCCAGGATGATAAACAGCTACTCGGGTTCAAGGGCCAGCCCTCGGACGTAGCTTATGAGAAAGCCTTGGACATCACCGGGGCCGAAGGTTCCGGGTCTGGCTTTGTGATAGAAAAAGCAGGTAAAAAATATGTGGTGACAAATGCTCATGTAATTGATAATGCATCTGCGATGCGGGGCAGCCTCTATGCATACAGCATTAACCAAAAGAAATATGAAATGAAAGTCGTTGGGGGTGATATCATTTTTGACATTGCTGTTTTAGAATTTAGCACACCACCAGGCACTGAACTTGGTGTCCTGGCATTCGAAACAGCAGAGCCCAGGGTCGGCGAAACGGTGTATGCCATCGGAAACCCGTTAGCCGAGTTCCCATACAGCGTCGTTGATGGGATCATCAGCGCTAAAAACCGGACCACTAAAACCGGCTCCGTGTTTCAGGGGAAATTCGGCTATATCCAGACTACTGCAACCCTGATCTGGGGTAACAGCGGGGGGCCGCTGATCAACACAAAGGGAAATGTGATCGGGATCAATTCGCAACTCTATGCC
>JBAXXU010000271.1:0-2216 GCA_037127735.1 Bacteroidota bacterium | reverse complement strand
AATTCTCTTCAACTGGTCAATCTGATTGCTTTGCGGATTAATTTTCGCGAAAATTAAATAATCCACAGGCACGTGCTTTCTCGCCACCTAAATATTACGATAAGGTTTTCCAAGCTAAAGCTAATCGATGGTGGCGTAGCCTAAGCATCAACGAAATGAAAGCCTTTGAGAAGAAATATAATCTTCTCCATCATGCGGAGCCGTCTGAAGTTGCGAAAATCTTCGATCTGGAGACCTGATGACTGAAGACATTAAGGATTTGAATGATATTATCGAGTTCTGGGAAACCGTTGAACGTGAGTGGCATTCCTACGATGAAGAGACTAAAAAACATCTGACTCGGGTCGCTTTGAGGGCAACAGCTATTTTAGACCAAACCAGTGCCATTATCAGAGACATTAAGGAAAATTAAACATCCTTTTTGAGGAATATCATGAAGTTTACGAAAGACAATCTTATTCTTAAAGGCAAAGCTGTTATTGCCTCCCGGTTGGAAGGGAAAGACTACTTGGATTTGTCTCCCCAGTTTTGTGCAGGCTTTGAGGAAGGCGTTGCGGAATTTATCACTGCAATACTCAATGAATTTCATTCCACTAAAGAATCGGCAACTGATATTTTGACAGAATTGGAGAATTAAAATGGCAAAGCTTACTTTTGAAGGATTGACAGCTAAACAAGCAAAAATCTTGTCTGAGTGGTTTGAAGGACAAGGAGAACAAGATTGTAATGTCTGGTTTGAATGTAATGACGAAATTGCCCCACTTACGGATGTACAAAGAAAAGGCGGCTGGCGTAAGATCGATAAGAATGGTGACGTTACTGTTTTTTGTAAAACCCCTGAGTGAATCAAGCGGTGTAATATGACCAAAAGCCTCCTTAAAAGTGAAAGCGATCTTCAAATATTTCTTTCCGAACTGAAAAAGGAAATAAGAAATACGGACATCAATCGCTGGTATGTGGAATCAGTTACCCATTATCCATGTGTTGCAATAGCCGAAATGCTTGAAGATGGAGAAGGCTATCCTGATCGTTTTGTGGTTGTGGCACTGCGGCGGTGGCGGCCGTTCAAGTAGGAGAATATATTTGCGAATATGCCGCAAATAGTGTAACAAAACAACTAAGAGAAGCTTTAGAGAAATACCGGCACGAAAAGGAAAATCCACAGGAATAAATAAGATGTTAAATATTGAAAACTCATGCGAAATTGGTGATTTGATTCGTGAAATCACAGTAATTTCTGGTAAAAGTTGGAACGAAGTTGAAGCCGCTATGTTTGTGACTGGTAAATATCCTGAAAGTGGAAAAACCTATCTGACAGACAAATTTGGACCATATGTTCGCAAAGCAGGTCTTGAGTGGCTTAATGACGCAATCGCTAAAGCTTTTGTTGCTGTCAATATAACAGAGTGCTATGTTACACGGGCAATCTAAAAGCCTCTATGCTTAGTTACCACAGGTAAAATGGAAAACAACATGAAAAACTTCTATGATCTTACGTTGAAGGAAGCTATCGAACAGACTCTAACCAAAGATATTCGCATGAGCGAAAAATCTATTCTGGATTATGCTATTGGAAAACTGTATAACGCTTCACTCACAGTACAGGAAATGCATAAAATCCTTACCCTGTGTCAAACATATCTTTGTCCTCAAGGTACTCCGCGTTCTGTAACTGGTGAAACTCAGCGATCAATCCCTATCCCTACTGATAAATTTTAATTTGCGGAAAATAAAATGTCAGATTATCTAACTGATTTTCTTTCAAGAACAGGACATAGAACTGCACTAGATGTAGTTGATGATATTCTTTATCACTTGGAATATATCTGCCTCCAAATAGTAGCACTGCACATAAAGCCCCTCCACTAATTCATGCTATGCGAGAATATCAACAAATATTCCGCACAAAAAACACAGTAATAAACCTGTTACCAGATGACGATTTCTTGGACCTATTGTCATGGCGAGCCTTTCTTTCAATTAATGCTGGGATTAAACTGTAAAATCACAGGATTAAAATGTCTAATAAGAAACTTTAATCTGCCCTGGAACTGCCCTAACACTTTCTACCCCCTTATCCCCACTTCTAAGCCACTACCCTAATAGCAATAATCTGATAAATCTTCATAAGTCCTTTATTTATAGGCACTTATGAAGATTTTCTATATTTCAAAAATCAGTTTTAACATTAAAATAAATAAATAATGGCAAATATT
>JBAXXU010000270.1:0-2223 GCA_037127735.1 Bacteroidota bacterium | reverse complement strand
TCGATTGAAAAATTTCGGCTTCGAAAGCCCGCACTGGGCCTAGCCGCGACCGTTACCGGCAAATGGCCAGTCCATCTTCGATTGAAACTTCTGGTTGATTTAAAACTCCGTTCTTTGAAGAAAGCATTGAATGAAATTAATCAGGAAAAAGTTGTTCCACGCGACAAAAGACGCTTGGCAAGCATTAACCGGTGACACGTCGGTTTCGCATTTTTACTTTGTTGGTTTTTCTGGTTTAAGGTTTTGTGTGCGAAAGACAAAATTCGCTATGCGAATAAAAGGTAAAGCGCGTTGCCATTTTGGTAGGTTCGGCTCCGTTAGATTCCAATAGTACTTTGGCAAGAAAAATGCGAAACCTTAATGTGGGACAGATTAATTTCTTTTAAGTCCATCTGCCGGTAACAGCAGCTAAGCCCAATGCGGGCGGTTTAGTGGTTTGCGAAAGTAAGTTTTTTAAAGTAGCTTTATTCTCGATTGAAAAATTTCGGCTTCGAAAGCCCGCACTGGGCCTAGCCGCGACCGTTAGCACCAATTGTAAGACGACATCGTAACAGACCAACATAGACGACAAATGAAGTATCAAAACATACGAGAAGAAGAACTTAAAAACAAAGTAGCACAAGACTACTTTTGGATATACGACTGCTCCAAAATAATTGGGAATGTTGACTTTAGTGTATGTATGCATCAAAGCCAAAAAGAATTATTTGAACAAGAATCTTTACTTTGGGCAGAAGCAAAAAAAGGTTCGTCAGACATTTATAATTCCATTGTTCAACTAATATTGACAATTGGTAAAGCAAGAACTTTTGACAAATTTTTACCCCCAGCAATGTTAGGAGCATTTGACGGAGAAAAAATCGCTTTCATTCCTTACAACGACATTCACGAAGTTTTTTACATAAACGACTTCAACTGGAATGTAACTCCCTCAAACCACACAACGAAAGAGTTTAAACTCATTCACGAGAAAGTTAAATTTGATATTGACAACAAAGCTCTGCTTTTTAATTTTATCAATGACGACAGAGAACTAAAGAAATTTATCAAAAAGAATTTCATTGTCGGAAAATTCGGCTTGACAAAGACCAAGATTGATAAAAACAATTTTATGGTCATTTATAACAAGTGGTTGCAGAATGTAAAATCGACAATTGCTGTGAATTGGGCTGTTGCAAAAAAGAGCGGAATTATTGATGGTGACTTCTATCTTGCTGACCTTCTTTCCCACGAAAACAATACACTAAAAGAAAAACTCTATGTTTTATTAAAACACGACCATTACGAGCTTGACCGAAAAATAAGCGAATCGGGTTTGTTTAGTCATAGCGAAACAGCCTTTACCGACAAACAAGTTGCACACACTCAATTCTGGAATAAATACGACAGACCACCAAAAGAAGAATATTGGGACTACATTGTTGAAAGAAGAGATTTACTTGTCCCTCAAGATGTAAGAGAAAGAAAAGGAAGTTTTTTTACGCCTCAAATTTGGGTAGAACTTTCGCAGAAGTATTTAACAGATGTATTAGGCGAAGATTGGCAAGACGAATACTATGTTTGGGATTGTGCCGGTGGCACAGGCAATTTACTTACTGGACTTACGAACAAGTATAATGTTTGGGCTTCAACATTGGACAGTCAAGACGTTGAAGTAATGCACGACCGTATAAAAAACGGTGCAAACTTATTAGACGACCACGTTTTTCAGTTTGACTTCCTTAATGATGATTTTAGCAAATTGCCAAAACCACTTCAAGACATAATAAACAATCCAGAAAAAAGAAAAAAATTAGTTGTTTATATCAATCCGCCATATGCGGAAACAATGAGCCACGGCACAAAAAGCAAAGAAGGGGTAAACCTTTCAATGGTTAATCAAAAATATATATCAAAGATGGGTAAAGCCGCAAACAGAGAATTGTTTGCCCAATTTCTTACTCGAATTTATTCAGAAATACCAGATTGTGTAATAGCAGAGTTCTCCAAACTTAAAACCTTACAATCTCCGAATTTCGTTGAGTTTAGGAAATTCTTTTTAGCTGACCTGATTAAGTGTTTTATTGTTCCTGCAAATACTTTTGATAATGTAAAAGGTAATTTTCCAATTGGCTTTAAAATTTGGGACACTTCAAAAAAAGTCTTTTTTAATGAAGTTTTCGCAGACATATACACAGAAGAAGGAAAGGAAGGTATTAAGAGAATATTCTGTTATGATAACTA
>JBAXXU010000269.1:0-2236 GCA_037127735.1 Bacteroidota bacterium | reverse complement strand
TCAAGGTGGCGCGCAAAAATTGTGACAAGTTTATTACCCCAACCGTCCGTGTTATAGTGCGTTTAATTTTAAAACTGTCATCCGGCAACGAATTTGTCATGATGTACGAAATTGTCTCGGAATTGTATTTCTATTTTATTCTTTAGTATTATCTGGTTGAGTCTTGAAAGTATAATGTTTCTGTGAGGAATAGCTTATAAAAATGGTCAAGATTGAAACAATCATGTTTGATGGGGTTGGCCATAAATCCAATCTGTCAACGAGGATTTTTAATCCTATATAGTTAATAACAAGATTAATAAGGAAGACAGTTGTATATCGGAATAGTTGAATTCTACCTCTTAAATTGGAAGATGAGTAAGTCACATATTTCTGCAAAAGAAATCCTGATATTAAGACAATCGGCATTTTGATTGTCATGGCCGCAATATGTGAACTAAGAGTCACGATCCCGAGGTTTAACATCTCGTGTTGAAGTACATAATTGTAGATAAGAAAATACAAAAACCAGTCAAAGAGTAAATTTGCTGTACCTGCTAATCCATATTTAAAAATTTGTAAAGTCATGTATTTTTGGAAAGTAGGGTAGAAAAAGTCAATAATCGTCCCAATATAATTACCGATAGAAGAAAAGGTTTTTCTCATAGTTTTCTGTTGCTTTTCATATTTTCTAATCTGTCATGTTATTTGTCAGGTGAGTGCAACCACGGTATCGAAAAGTTGATAAATGGCTTGAAATTTCATTAAAAAAAAAGTAAGTTGACATACACTATTGTACAATAATAAACAATTATACAATAACAAACAATATTATACAGTAATAAACTGTATTGTAAATGAAAAATTTATTACCTTTATGGTCGAACTAAAAATCTTTTATCATGGAAAATTCAAATGGGGTGATGGAGGTATTTAAAATATTCCAAAACACAGAATCATATTTTAATGAAAGAAACAAAGAGCAGTCAAACAGACTAATCCTTAATCAGATCTTAATAATCTGTGCCTTTACTTTTCTTTATGGAATTGTGATGGGTAGCTATCATAGTTTTATTCAATCAATTGTAGCTGGATTAAAAGTTACGGTTCTGTTTTTGGCAACATTAATAATATGTTTCCCATCCTTTTTCGTTATTCAACAAGTTCTAGGTTCGAAAATGACTCTGAGACAAATGATAATTATTGTATTAAGTGGATTTGTGCTTACTTCTGCTATTGCGTTCTCATTTACTCCTATTATTATTTTATTTCAGATCACTGGTGGGAATTATCACTTTTTACAACTTCTGCATGTTGCAATTTTCCTCTTCTCAGGAATTTTTGGTATGAGACTAATGATTGAAGCACTGAAATTTGCATGTGAGAAAAAGGATACATATCCTCAGGTTGGGGTTATGGTATTCAGAATCTGGATAATAATTTTTGCTTTTGTGGGGATACAACTTTCGTGGAATTTAAGGCCATTTTTATGTGAAAAAGATGAAGAGTTCAAGTTGTTTAGACATTATGAAGGTAATTTTTATACAGCAATTATTTATTCTGTACAGCAACTTGCATCAAAAAAAGATGTTAATCTTAATGATGAAAACAAAGGGACCTATCATTACCCTGAAAAAAACAATACTGAAATGAATGATACTAGTATTTTGAATCTGTTGAAGAAATAGAATATGGAAGATATAATGACTCTTGAAGAAGTTGCTAAATATTTAAAGCTTAAACCTCAGACTATTTATACTTGGGCACAAGATGGAAAAATTCCTGCTGCAAAGCTAGGTAAAGAATGGAGATTTAAAAAATCAATCATTGATAATTGGTTTAATCAGCACATTGATGAAAAATTCTCGAAATATCTTGATAAATAGTCATTGTAATCCAATGCATAGTCCCGGTTAGTTGACAGAATTTTCATGTCACCATAAAGATCTATAGATAAATGAATCCCGATAAGTGAGCAGGATTTGTCACGATACAATAAAATTGTCAAGATGACGATGCAAAAACCATTTCAGAATTGCCCGGGTCACTGCTATTTGTATCAGAAATTGTCATGTTAGCCAAATTTCAATTATTATAATGAACTGGAGTTATAGTGCGTTTGGTATTGTCAATTGGGGGTCAGGCAGGATTCGCAAATGCACTATAACGGCCTGGTGGTATGGGGAGTTGCCGTCTGTGTCAGGGTTGGCATGAGTTTTTGCAAAGTCCCGGTAAGTGGGCAGGATTTCCGTGTCAC
>JBAXXU010000268.1:0-2282 GCA_037127735.1 Bacteroidota bacterium | reverse complement strand
CAATATGCGAGGAAATACTTATTTTTGGGGAACGAAGTCAGGAGTTCTGAATATAGCGAAGATTGGAAAATTTGAGTTTGATCCTGTAAACCAGCTTTTAACCTTTGAAAACAATACGCGACGTCTTACACTTAAAGAGAGCAAATTACTTGGGTTACTTATCAATTCAAAAAACAACCTTGTAAGAAGGGAAGAAATAATGATTGAAATATGGGGCGAATCGGACTATTATACAGGCAGAAGTCTTGATGTATTTGTTTCCAAATTAAGAAGTTACCTTAAAAACGATCCGGAGGTTTATATCACAACTATTCCCACCGTTGGTTACATTCTTGAGACAAAGAGTGAGCCTTAAAGCGTGCTGCCTGTAAAAAACGCCCTGATAAATTCAGGGCGTTAAAACATTGATTTAAGTTTATTTTTTAATGTTAGGCAACTCGAGTCCGTAACCTTTCTTTTTATCTTCAGCTTTCAGAAGCAAAGCAAAAATAAGGGCAAGAATACCAAACCCTGTAAAGATTATCATAGGAATGGTATAGTTATAGTTTGAAACCCGGACTCCATCAGCCAGATGTGTTCCGGTAATACAGTACTTGTTAAGTACCCAGCCAATAAGGAGAGGTACACCTCCTAATCCAATGTTCTGGACCCAGAAAATCATTGCATAAGCTGTACCGAGCTGTTTTTCAGGGATTATCTTTGGTACAGATGGCCACATTGCTGATGGGACAAGAGAAAATCCAATACCCAAAATAATGATCAGAATTATTGCCACGGGAGTAAAATTCAGGAACGGGATTGAGAATAAAGCGTGGACAAAAATTAACAAAATTGCACCAATGATCATTATCGTGGCTCCTTTTCCTTTGCGGTCGTATATGTTACCGAATAATGGCGTAAGCAGGATTGTTCCAAAAGGAAGCAACCCGGGTATTATGCCTGCAAATTCCTGATTAACATTAAACTTATTGACCATCAGGTCGGTTGCATATTTAAGAAAAGGAAAAACAGCAGAATAGAACAAAACACAAAGAATAGCAATATACCACCATCCTTTATTTTTAACAATAAACCATATATCTGACATTCTGAATGACTCTTCCTCTTCAATATTTCCACTTCTCCCGGCTTCAAGAGCAACAGATTTATCAAGTTTCTTGTCCATAAATGTATAGATAAAGAATGCTATCATCCCTATGCAGAGCATTATAAGGCATACAAGTATAGGTTTTGAAACACCATGAAGGGCAATTGCCAATGGTACTGATGTTGAAAGAGCCAGGGCAGTACCGATACGTGCGGTAGCCATTTCAAGCCCCATTGCAAGAGCAAGTTCCTTACCCTTGAACCATTTAACTATTATCTTTGAAACAGTTATCCCGGCTACTTCCACACCCACGCCAAAAGTTGCAAAGCCGAGAGCCGCCACAACAACCTGCGACTTCATTCCCAGTATGGTATGGCCATCGAGAACATGAGTAGAGATAGCCCAGTATTTAACAGATGTTCCAACAACCATCACGATGGTCGCCATCTGGCCGGTAAACCTGACACCCATTTTATCGAGTATGATCCCCCCGAAAATAAGCATAAGTAAAACAACGTTGAACCACCCATAAGCGCTTGTAAAAATCCCATATTCAGTACTGTTCCACAATAATTCTTTTTCAAGCATTGGCTTAAGAGGCGCCATTACATCGGTAAGATAGTAACCGCACAACATCGTGAATGCAACCACGGCCAGCGCTGTCCAACGAGCAGTCTTTGAGTCGCGTAAAGTATTTGTTAGTGTTTCCATATTATGAAATTAGATATTAATTATTGACCGGTAAATGTAGAAAATAAATTTAATGAAAATCCTTTTTCAAAACTGTTATCCTGAACTAAACTCCGGCTTAATTGTTGAAAAGAATAAAAAGAAGATGATCTTTATAAAGTTTATAAGAAGATTTTCTTTTATTTTGCATTGAATTTTAATATTTAACTATCTGTATTCATTGGTGGGCACTTAAAACCCACTGATTATTAACTGTTTATTTTCTAGTTCTTTGACATTATTGTATTCGCACTTCGTAAGTATCTCTTTTATAGGCGTTTTGTCAAGTATAGATATACTCGAAATCTGTAGATTTTCGTAGATTGATAACCTCTTTTAATATCGTTTTATTTTACCGTTGGCTTTAGCCAACGGATTATGAGACCCGAATGATCGGGCTTTAGCCCAAATGTGAAGGACTAAAGTCCCTATAAATGAGGCCTATATACCGTTGGCTAAAGCCAAC
>JBAXXU010000267.1:0-2283 GCA_037127735.1 Bacteroidota bacterium | reverse complement strand
TATTTAACCTTTGCAGCTCCCTAAAATCGTGGTGCAAATGTAAACGGTTTTATTAACGCCTTGCAAAACCTCTGTAAAAAAACAATCATATTTTCACTTTATCTTATATTCTTAGTGCATAGTACTAATTTTCAGAACTATAGATATGTTAAATAAATGTTAAGATAGATAAATACACCTGTATAAGAGCATATTTTCGCAAGAATTACTTTTTAAAACAAGCTCTCAAACAACAAATGCTTCGAAAACTTCGGCAAATTTTTCCAAAACTAACTCCTTTGCTCTTTTAAAATCTTGCTTTGAGCCAAGCTCTTTTTCAACCGAAGTCACACCTCTATCAGAAAAACCACAGGGATTAATGTGTTTAAAATATTCAAGATCGGTATTAATATTCAAAGCAAATCCATGCATGGTTACAAATCGAGAGCTTTTTACCCCGATGGCGCAGATTTTTCTGGCCTTTGGATTACCAACATCGAGCCATACACCAGTAGCAATCGGATCACGCATTGCTGTTATTCCGAATATTGAAAGTACCTTTATTACGACTTCCTCTATACAGTATACATATTGTCTGAGACTCATCCCAAAATTTTCAAGGTCGAGAATTGGATAAGCCACGATTTGCCCCGGTCCATGATAAGTAATATCTCCGCCTCGATCTGTTTTGAAAAACACAGCATCTTTCGCTTGAAGTTGAATGTAATTCAATAGCAGATTTTGTGAGTCACCACTCTTACCGAGCGTATAGACATGAGGATGTTCAACAAATATCATATAATTAGGAGTAGGAATCACTTCATTTGTAGCCAAATTATTATTCGATATTTTGATCCTAACTATCTGATTAAATAGTTTTTCCTGCTGCTCCCAAGTATATTTATACTCAGAAATCATGAAATCTAAGTACTCAATTTTATTGTTTTTCATTATTGGTCAGCAAATGTGAGTTTCAGCATGGTAAGATGAACGGACAAGCGGAGCACTTTCAACAATTCTGAAACCACGCTTAAGTCCTTCTGTTTTCAGCAGATAAAACACATCAGGATGAATATATTCAACTACTTCATAATGATCTTTAGTAGGCTGCAAATATTGCCCCATAGTAAAGATTTCACATCCGGCAGCTACTAGATCATCCATTGTTTTATAGATTTCGTCAATAGTTTCACCAAGACCAAGCATAATTCCTGACTTAGATACCCGTCTCGAGACAACAATTTTCCTAATTACATCAAGACTTGTCTTATAATTGGCACGGCTCCTGATGTACGGAGTAAGTCTTTCAACAGTCTCTATATTGTGAGAAATAATATCCGGTTGAGCATCTGCTATTAACTGAATTAATTCAACCCTATTGTCAAAATCGGGAATCAAGACCTCAATAGTTATATCCGGATTTTTGTTCTTCACCGAATAAATAACAGATGCCCAAGTATTAGCACCACCATCCTCAAGATCATCACGATCAACAGAGGTAATTACTACATGTTTTAGACCCATCAATTTCACTGATTCTGCTAATCTTGTTGGCTCTTCAGGATCGACCGGAAAAGGTTTTCCAGTTCTGGTCGCACAAAATTTGCATGAACGGGTACAAATATCTCCGAAAATCATAAAAGTTGCTGTTCCAATACCCCAACATTCGCCACTATTTGGACATTTTCCGCTTGCACATATCGTATGTAATCCATAATTTGAAACTATCTGTTTAACTTGTAAATAATTAGAGCCATGCGGTAAATTAATTTTTAGCCAGTCAGGCTTTCTTTTTATATTCATTTCTCTCGCAAATTTTAAAGACTGCAAAGTTATATAATTTAAAGACCTCCAAAGCTGATTTATATATTCCAATTTTAATACTTTTGAGATTTTAAATATCTTAATTAGATGAATATAATCAGTGCCTGCAAAAAATATCCCATCACTTTTTGGGTCGCCAATATAATGGAATTATTCGAACGTTGGGCTTGGTATGGATTTTATATAATTTTTGCCTTGTACCTCACAAATTCCACAGACGAGGGGGCGTTAGGATTTTCTCAAACTCAAAAGGGTATGATAATGGGTATCGGTACGGCTTTTCTATATCTCCTGCCAATACTTACAGGTGCAATTTCAGATCGGATCGGATACAGGAAAACATTATTTTTGGCCTACACCATATATACTATGGTATTCCTCCTTATTCCTTTGTTTAAATCATACAATACTGTCTTCATAATCTATTTGCTCTTGGCTGTTGGAGCTGCCTTATTCAAACCAATAATCTCGGCAACAGTT
>JBAXXU010000266.1:0-2333 GCA_037127735.1 Bacteroidota bacterium | reverse complement strand
CGGTGCGACACGAAAGTCGCTCTATATAACTGTTAATTACAGTGTTACATGACTACATTTTACAACACAAGTTAACCTTCTGTTCCATCAGATGAGCCTACCGACACATGCATGGAGAGTGATTTCCTTGTGTGAAGCTGTCGGGACAAGATTACCTTAAACATTTTCTGTGAGGAGAATGAATCCGGTAGCAACAATCGGAGGGTGTCGGCTTGGGTGGTATGGTGAACATATGTGAATTGACGTAAGCGCCGTCAGACGCAAAAAGCGAAAGTTGTTGACACGCTTTGACCAAAAGGTATAAGGGCAGGATATGAATGTCGGTTATTTCATACATGGATTCAGTCCCTTCGGCGTAGAGGCAGCACCTAACCCATCCTGTTATTAGAGCGGAACGTGGTAAGCCTGATTAGTTCCTGGTGCACACAGGTAGACTCTCGGTGACGACAGTACAACACTAAGCAGGTAAAGGAGGATAAAGCAAGCGAATGCTATCTTGTAATGAGGTAGATAGGAGTTCCAAATTTGCTCTTCTGCGAAAGCAGGCTGACTTTTATCTGGTGCTCTATCGCAAGAAAACTATGGTAAGATCCATTATTCAAGGTTGCAAATGAATCCTTTTGGATGTGCTCTTGATACCTTTCATTCATCCTTGTGGAAGGTTGGTTCATCACTGCTGAGTATTGCGAAGGTGACAAATTTCCGTCACCGGGTAACATTTGTTTGAAGCCTTCAGAGTGCTTGAGCCGTATGCGGTGAAAGTCGCAAGTACGGTTCTTAGGAGGGAAAGGCGGGGTAACCCGCCTGACCTATCCGACCGAAACCCGAGACTGTCTACACCAGAGAATTTATCATGACACTAAGATTTCGTCCGTTTACCAGGACTCACCCACCTGGACAACTTTATCGTGACACCAAAATCCTGCCCACTTAGCGGGACTTTAAAAAGCTACGCCACATAACAGCTTATAATAAAGTATATACTCTGACAAAAGAGTGCCTATGTTCCTTATTTTATACGCGTATAAGTTAGCGTTTGGATAGGGTTGTTATTTACTCTCTTAGTTTCAACAAACATATCGGGCGATTTAAATTCCCCCTCATTTATGATAGATGCTTTTTCAGGATCGGAAATATCATAGTTAGGAATCCATTTATATATTGTTTTTGATATAAACCAAGTTGCCCCAATTTCTATATCCTTTCCCAGAATCATTTGAGCAACAATGTATTTATCATTTTTTTTATCATAACCCAAAAGTTGTTTGCCTTCAAACATTATATTTCCATTGAAAATAACCTTAAGATTCGTTTCATATCCCGTTCCATAGGATTTTGCATCCCAAAAGAAAGTTCTTTCATTACCTAACTCAACCTTCCAGGAACCTGAAAACTGTTTCATCAACGCTACCTGATTTAGTTGGTTTTGAGTGGTTTGTGCCAGTATTCTAATTACGCCGAATAAAAGAAATACAGAAATTAAAAAGACCAAATAAAGCTTTTTCATAGATTTTTGATGATTAATTTAAACTAAACCGAATTATTTACACTTTCTTGAAATAGTATAAAACAGAAATCGAAAAGACTAGTAACGATGCAAATAAATATAATGGGAAATATACAAATGCAGATATCTGGCCGGTCCGCCCATGATTAATCAGAAAAAAAACCAGAATAAAAAGAATTGAAAAAAGAAAAGCTATAAGGCCAGACCTCGTTAAATCATGTTTCTGTTTCTCATCAATTAACAACCCGTCATTTTCATTCGATAATTTATTAATCCAGTAAAAGATCATTATTATATATGGCAATAAGATTATTATACAGGCTGTAAAAGTCAAAAATTTTGTAAATTCACTGATAATCAAATTATTATTATTGAATACAGAATAAATATATAAAACAAACGCTATACCTATGATACTACAAATTATACCAACATACTGGATTAACTCATATGTTGTTTCCACAAGAATAGATCTTTTCTTTATGCCCTCCGATTTAACCTGCTTTCTGATTTTCATGACAGTAATAAAGGCGGTTAGAAGGAAGATGGAATTGAAGATTAATCCATTATAAAGAATCTTAAATTCAGGATTACATGCAAATTTGCCGGTTATGTACTCATTATAAATGTCATGCAAAGCAGCATAATCAGATAATATCATGAGGAATGATATAATCCCCATTACTGTTGTAAGTATGCCCAATAATTTAAATTGAATATTATACTTCAGAGCTGAGAGAAATAATACAGTAAGAAATATGTAAAGCATCAATCTGGGAATTATGCCGAACCCCAGCAAATCTATTATTGCAGCAGAAGATGGCAC
>JBAXXU010000265.1:0-2346 GCA_037127735.1 Bacteroidota bacterium | reverse complement strand
TAGGCGATTGGTGCTGCCATACTCTTGATGCTCCATACTGGGCTTTAGATCTTGGGATACCTTATATGGCTGAAGCAGAGCGATTGAATCCGGTACCTGATCATACTTTTGTTTCTGAACAATCAGTTGTTACCTGGCAGTTTGCCGCTCGTGGCGATAAAGCTCCTGTCACAATGAAATGGTACGAAGGTTTCGGAAAGCCAGCCGTAAGACCTGAATGGGGAATTGATGAACTGCCTAAAGAGGGAATGATTATGATTGGTGACAAAAAAACATTAATAACGGGAATGAGACCAAACGATGCCAGATTACTTGTACCGAAAGAAGAGGGGACTGAGTTCCTAAAAAATCCTCCCCCAAAAACTATTAAAAGAATTTTGGAGGAAAAGCCTGTTCAGGAATGGATTGAAGCTATTAAAAATCAAACCCTACCCGGATCTAACTTTGATTACGCCTCCAGTTTAGTCGAAATGGCTCAGGTAGGTATTTTGGCTCAACGATTTGGAGGTAAAATTGAATATGATGCCACAAACATGAAAGCAATCGGTCGTCCTGAATTAGACGAATACATTAAAGAACCTGCACGTGAAGGTTGGTCCTATGGCGAGAAACTGTAAAAAACATTAACAAGAGATTTTTCCACATTAGTGATTCTTACGCGAATTATTCCTTTAACTGCTCTTGATAAAAGGGAAACTTCTACCCAATGACAGGATTGTTATTGAAGCCATCGGAAATTCAAATTCTGATAATCAGACAAAATACTTCAAATGAAAATACTTCTTCTTGTTTATATCCTTTTTTCATGTGCACTTTATTCAATCAGTGTAAATATTCATAACCTACGTTGCGAATATCTCTCTAATCCCTTTGGAATTGATATTGTGAATCCGAGGTTAAGTTGGATCATCGAATCCTCCCGGCGAGGGGAGAGGCAAACAGCTTTTCAAATTCTTGTTGCCTCATCATCAGATAAGCTATCCCAAAATATAGGGGATTTATGGGATAGCCATAAGGTTAAATCAGGGCAAACCACACAGTTAGAATATTCCGGTAAACCATTAGTGTCAGGTATTCAGTGTTACTGGAAAGTGCGAATTTGGGATATGAATGGGAAAGTATCAGATTGGAGTAAACCCGCCTTATGGACAATGGGTTTAATTGATGCAAAAGATTGGCAGGGCAAATGGATCGGTGTAAATGAACCGTCACCTGCCGAGTGGCCTAAACCACGTTATTTACGCAAGTCTTTTACTCTTGATGGCAATGTTCGCCGGGCAACTGTTTATGTGACATCCTTGGGACTTTATGAATTGCGGCTGAACGGAAAGCGTGTTGGAAACCTTATGCTGACTCCTGAATGGACTAATTACAACAAACGCATACTTTATCAGACTTATGATGTCACAAATATTGTTCACACCGGCTCAAATGCAATTGCTGCAATATTGGGTAATGGCTGGTATTGTGGCGGCTGGCAGCACTGGAAAGATAAACTCAAGGCTATTTATGGAACTGAACCTCTGCTATTAACACAATTAAAGATTGAATTTGCAGATGGTGGCAGTCAAACCATAGTTACGGATGAGAGCTGGAAGGGGACTGCAGATGGCCCGCTTCAGTTTGCCGGAATTTATGAAGGTGTTACCTACGATGCCCGTAAGGACATGAATGGTTGGGACTCTCCTGAATTCAGTGATTTGAATTGGACTCCTGTTACTACGCCCCGGGCAGGCATTGATTTCAAAGTAGGGAAACTTGTGGGACAACGTGGCGAGCCAATCAGGGTAACACAAGAGCTTAAACCCATAGCCATAACTGAACCTAAGCCCGGTGTCTATGTTTTCACATGCGATCAGAATATGGTAGGTTGGTGTCGTTTCAAGTTCCACCACAAGGCTGGGGAAACCATTGAACTTCAGCATGGTGAGATGCTTAATCCTGACGGTACTGTCTTTCTTGGGAATCTCACAGTAGTAAGTAAACATCGTATTCAACTAGATAGCTATACCTTTAAAAGTAATGAAGAAGAAACCTTTGAACCTAATTTCACTTATCATGGGTTTCAATATGTAGAAGTCAGAGGATTGAAAGTAAAACCGGATATTGAGAGCCTTACCGGTGTAGTTTTCAACAGCGACTGCCCTGAAGTGGGTCAGTTTACCTGCTCAGAACCTCTCCTCAATCGCTTGGCAAAAAATATCCTCTGGTCGCAGCGTGGTAACTACATGGGAGTTCCAACTGATTGTCCCCAACGTAACGAACGGTGCGGTTACACCGGAGACGCACAATTCTTTATGCGTGCTGCTGTCTATAATATGGATGTTTCGGCGTTTTTTAGCAGAT
>JBAXXU010000264.1:0-2361 GCA_037127735.1 Bacteroidota bacterium | reverse complement strand
AACGCATGCCAACCCTGACCCTTCGCGCAGCTCAGGGCAGGCTCTGACGGCAACTCCCCATACCACCGGGCCGTTATAGTGCATTCGAGTACCATGACTGACCCCAAGTGACCCTGTCAAACGCACTATAACTCCATTTCATTTGTTTAGTTTATTCTATTTTCTACATCAGTGACGACAAACATGGTTTTTGCATCGCCATCTGGACAAATTTATCGTGACATGACAAATTCCCGCCGTTTATCGGGACTCACACATCTGGACAACTTTGCCTTGACGAGAAAACTTGCATCTGTTTATCAGGATTATCGCAGAGATTATGTGTACAAAAAACTTGACTACATTTAAACCATGAATCATCAATACTAAGAATACATTTAGATATGAAAGAATCACTAATTATCATATTGATATTATGGATTGTAGCAGCCTGTACCAACTCAAATTCGGACAAAAAAAGAATTTATAGAGATGACAATCAAATTCAATCAATCAGTTTTAAAGTAGTAAAGACCTTCCCTCATGATACCGAATCATTTACAGAGGGATTAATATTCCATGACAATCAGCTTTTTGAGAGTACAGGTTCTCCCGAAGAATATCCCAAAACCAGATCGGTCATTGGTATCGTAGATTTAAAGACAGGCAAGATTGATGTGAAAGTTGAGCTGGATAGAAACAGCTATTTTGGAGAAGGAATTGTATTTTTTAAGGATAAGATATTTCAACTTACCTATAAAAACCAAACAGGATTTGTCTATGACTCTAAAACTTATAAAAAGGTTGGTTCCTTTACATACCAAAATAAGGAAGGCTGGGGTTTGACTACAGATGGTAAAAATATCATCATGAGTGATGGGACAAATATCATTACTTATCTGGACCCGGATAGCTTAAAAGTAGTTAAAACGCTTGATATTACTTTTAATGGGTCTTCGGCTCTTTATATGAATGAATTAGAATTCATCAACGGATATCTTTATGCAAATATCTTGACGACTAATAACATTGCTAAAATTGATCCTCAGACTGGTAAAGTAATTGGAATAATAAATTTGTCTTCCTTGTTTTTAGAGGCTAAAAAGGAGTACCCAATGTCTGAGGCAACAAATGGGATTGCTTACGATTCAACTAAAGACAGGATATTTGTAACTGGAAAATTTTGGCCAACCATATATCAGATAAAGTTCCCTCATTAAAGAAAAATAATAAACGCACTATAACAAGCGGTTATAAGCAAAAAGCTTGTCACAATTTTTGCTCGCCACCTTGACTGTTTTATCGTGACACAAAACTTATCGTCCGTTTGACAGTTCCGTAAAACCGGCTCTGGACAGTTCCTTCAACCGAGACAACTTGATCTTTCGCCGGGACTGGCAAAAATTGCGCCATGGTGGCTTGCCCGCCGGGACCCTTCGCTCCGCTCAGGGCTTCTGGCTAAAGTACCAGGACTCGAATCGGCGGGCTGCGCCACCAACGCTTTCTGCTCATACCCGCTGGCCGTTAGTAGTTAATTTCGATGCCCCAGTCTTATGGATGTATAGTTGCTGGATCATCTGATCATTGATCCGAAAAGTTACTACAGTTACGCAGATAAGGGGATTCTTTGAAATTCGGTTCAGGAACGAAATTAACTCTCCACATCCTCTTCAGGTACTTTTTTAAGGGATCTAGTGTTTAATAAAAAAAATTGACAAAACTGAAAACTCATTTTAAATTTGAATATATGAATAATAAGAAGTAAAATCTCGAACTTGTACTATCAGCTTTCATATAATTTTCAAGAAAATCATAACTTTTCCCCACAAAATAATTAAAATAAAATCATATGAATCTTTTTAAATTTCTTAAGGCAAGGAAGTCGAGTCAGACAACTGAGGATCATTTAAATAAACCCGAAAATGATTCAGAGCGATCAGAGCTAATGAATAAAGTGCCAAAGGTTAACGATGAAGAAAGCCTAACCCAGACTCATACCCTGCAAACAGAGGAAATACTTTCATTTACTGAATATGATATAAATAAAATAGCTAAAATAAAAGACATCAAGTTACTTACCAGAATTGCCATTGAAAATGAAAGCTTTATTGTAGGACTTGATGCTGTTAGATTTATTAATGATGAATCTGCATTAATTGATGTAATAAGAGGTTCAAAGCATTCTTTCGTGCAAGGAGCTGCATTTGATAAATTATCCGATGAAGGCTTAATATTGTTAGCGAAGGAAGCTATCAGTAAAGGTAACTTTTATAACATTTTTCCAGAGGTTAGTAAACGTGTTAAAAGCCTTCAAAACCTCTTGGAAGCCTTTAACCCACATTGCAGCACAAGGCAATAAAAATAGTAAAAAAGCTGTTAATA
>JBAXXU010000263.1:0-2367 GCA_037127735.1 Bacteroidota bacterium | reverse complement strand
TAAACAACTACACGGAAGCAGGAAATGCTTTTCAGACCTATATCAAATTAAGACCGGATAAAGCAGATCCTTATAATTCTTATGCAGAGCTTCTTTTAAAAATGGGGAAATATGATGAATCTATTGCAGAGTTTAAGAAAGCACTTGAAAAAGATCCGACATATACAAACTCACTGGCAGGTATTGGCAACAGTTATATCTTCAAGGGTAATTATGAGTCAGCCAGGAAATATTACCAGGATTATTTCGAGAAAACTGCTGATATTGGCGGGAAATTATATGCATTATCCCTGAAAGCAATATCTTTTCTGCATGAAGGCAAAATCAATGAAGCCATTCGTACTTTAGATGATCGCTCTGCTTTGGCAGAAAAAGAAAATCAAATTCCGGAATCAATTTATTCAGTAGCAGATCAGCGCTTTATCTATACAGAAACCGGGAATCCGGCTGAAGGAATGAAGTATTGCGACAAATCAAATGGTTTGATCGAAAAGGCCAAGGTTACAGAAGCAGAAAAAGAAAATCTCATCAGATTATCGACAGGATGGCATATCTACAACTTAATAGCACTGGGTGAAATTGATCAAGCAAGCACTGAATTAGAAAAATATAAGAAGAAATATGAAAGCTTAAAGCAGCCTGTTGACGAAAAGGAAGTCAATTTTTATATGGGGTATTCAGAACTTAAAAGAGGGAACTATGAAAACGCGATACGGTATTATTCCAAAACAGATACCATACAAGCCCCTTTTAACTGGTACTGTATTGCGGTTGCTTATAATAAAAAAGGAGATAAGAAAAATGCATCAAAATATTTTGAAAAGATTGCCAGTTTGAATGTTAACAGCCTTGGCCTGGCCATTTTCAGGAAACGGGCAATTGAAGCATTGAAGAAATAAAAAAACAAATCAAATTTTGAGATTTTAATTAACGTGCTGCCGGTAATTGGAGTTGCTGATGAAAAATTATGTAAAGTCAGAGGAAAGTTAACCCTTAAAATTGTAAATTTAAATTGTGATGTCAGGTTCCAGGCAAATAATTAATTGTAATGAGTTTGCTGAATGACCCTGAAATGTTTTTGCAAAGAAGTTACAAATACGTTACATTTTCTTTCAATTGACTTGGGAATAAAGGGTTTCGACCTGTGGGAATTTTAATCAGGAAGTCAGAGTTCAACCCTATCCCACTGCAAAAAAGTGAAGTTTACGACTTTTAAAGCACATCGTGTAAAGCGTAAATCGCGATACCAGGACTTTGTAAAAACGCTGGACCCGAAGGTTGGGAAAGGAGATGATAAGTCGAAAAACGGTCTATACATCAAAAGCAGCGGATGTAAGAAAGGGAAGGAATAGAACCTGGAATTCTGTTAAAGGGTTTATTAATTATATTTGTACTGGGTTGACAGCTTAGTGCTTTTTATTCCGGCATTTGATAATGTCGAAAATATGAGCCGGAATTTTGTGTACATGATCAACTGGTAGAATCCAAATTTTATAGCAAATATCATAACCATGAAAAAGACATTAATGCTGATGATTTTACTCCTGTTCACTGCAGTATTCTCAGTGTATGCCCAATCGAAGACAAAAATTGAACTAAAAGATAACTGGTACTACCTTAACGGACATAAGTTTTTTATTAAAGCAATCGGATATGAAATCGGCGCCCGACCGGGACAGAATCCTTATGAAGGTGAAAGGAGTGATGATCTGGATTTAATGAAATTTGATCTGAAAGTGATCAGGGAAGGGGGATACAATGCCATCAGAACCTGGAGCCAATTTTCTGAAGCTCAATTGAAACTTGTACAGGAATCGGGACTGAAACTGATCATGGGAATAGATGTTAATCCCGAAAAAAATTATGGTGATCCCGAATTTGTGAAAGAATGTGTTGATAAAGTGAAAAAAGTTACGGCTTATGCAAAGAAATATGATTGTATAATTACATACCTGGTCATCAATGAACCTCAGACAGATCATATACATAAGGTTACAGGAAAGGCGTTTGTGGATCTTATGAAAACTATCATCGGTGTTATACATATAGAACACCCGGGTGTCCCGGTAACGTTATCGGCCAATGCCATGATCAGCGATTATCTGGATGAGAGTTTTTTTGACGTTTATGCCTACAATTGCTACGACCATGCAGAGGCCCAAACTGCTACGATGGGTTTTAAAGATTATATTAAAGGATTAAATGAACTGAACGGACTAAATAAACCGTTTATAACCACTGAATTTGGTTATTCGGTTTCACACAAAGGCTTTGGCCGTTATGGAGGCAACACCCTCAGTAAACAAAGTGATGGACTTATTGCAAATTACCGCGACCTTATTGATGCCGGGGCTGTTGGTATGTGCC
>JBAXXU010000262.1:0-2375 GCA_037127735.1 Bacteroidota bacterium | reverse complement strand
TATATATTTGCACTCCGAAAAGGAGGTGCCATAGCTCAGTCGGTAGAGCAATGGACTGAAAATCCATGTGTCCCCGGTTCGATTCCTGGTGGCACCACTTCTTTAAATTGTAAACCCCGCAAGATCAATGATCTGCGGGGTTTTGAGTTTTTGAGGGTGATGATATCTTAAATAAATCCTTCCTCTTGTCGAAAGCTTGTTCAATTGAAATAATTCGCTGAGCTTTAATCCAAAACAGTACAAAGCTTATTTAAATTCACATAGTAAGAACTTCTGTTGCCGATTTTCGCCCGATCGCATCTACAGCAACAACTTTGAACTCTTTCCCTGAAGGGATCGGATAGCTGAAAGGTTCTTTGGAAACCTGTGGGAGATGCTTAACTGTTCCAATAATGTTATCATCACTTACTATTTCATAATGTATAATAGGTTCATTACCTGCATAGCTGGTATCCCATGTTAATTTTACTCTATCCGACTTCGATACTTTAGCATTTCTTGGAGGAGTTAAACCCTTGTCTGCCAGCTGAAAATAATTCGTTTCACCATTGCGTGCCCGGGCGCCTATCTTTTCAAGTTCACGTCTTTCATTTTCACTAAGTGCATCGGGTCTGATCTGCGCTGCATAATAGTTCTGCACAAGCTGGCATTTAAGAGGATTATCATTTATCTCACCAATACCTATGATGAGTGTATGTATGCCTGGTGTGGTAAGCACATATTCAATCAATGGCTTACTTGGGACCGATTCGGTTCCTATGATCCTGACCACATCATCAGGTTTATTTGACCATCCTGGTTCTTTGGTATACATTGCTCCATCGGCGAATACCTTCATCGCAATAATTCCCATGTTCCTGGCTTGTGCCATAGGTATTACATTGTATTGCATATTCAGGTAACGACGGTCATTCACATTGATCGCAACCAGCATTCCATCCAGAAGATCCCATTTGTCGCGCTGGATCATGTCCATCATGGCCGGAGCATTGTTATGTCCTGAAAATCCCAGGTGCCTTACAAGTTTTTCGTTTTTAGGATTAAGGCCTGTAATATTGGTGCCATCCCTATAGTCACGAAGAGCAACAAGGGCACCAAAATTTTCATTTATATCAAGAGGGGTTTCAAGACCTTTATACACCACATCCACCTCTTCGAAATTGGTAAGATTATGTATAAGTATCATGTTTACATAAGCCCCTTCGGGATAGGTTCCGTCATCGTTTCCAAACATCTGGGAAAGAGAGCGTTTCAGATCAGCCACTGCTCCCTCCCCGTGATTATCGTCCGTGCTGTTCCGAACGTTGTCAAGTGTCGGATAGCCTCCTTTTGCCCAGCGGATCATTGTTTTGGTTGTCAGAAAAATTGAATCCCTGAGCTTCTGGTTGTAATCATTCTCTCCCGGAACCAGACCAAGTCTCCGGAAGGCTTTTCCGTAATTCTTCTGACTGGGGCCATATGCATTCGAGGTATCGTAATAATTAATACCCAGATTAAAAGCTTTTAATATGATGTCAGCAGGTTCAATACCATCCGGAGTCCACATCAGTGAACTTTGTCCTCCAAGTGCCATTGTAGTAACATCAAAATTGATTCGTCCGAAACGCCTTTTCATAGGCGAAGGAATTGTAGTTGCAGAGCAGGAGAGGGTTGGAATTAATGAAACACCAGCTACAGCCGCTACTGAGAGTCTCATAAATTCGCGTCGTGAAAGTCTGGATCTGGTATTATTTGAAGCCATATCAGGGTAAGTTTAAATAAGATTAAGAACTGATTACAAATCTAAGAAAACTAACTTTACAGATGAATGAAATTTCATGTTATTTAACTTCTTAAATTCATATACTTTGTGAGTCTTTGTGTATCCCGATAGCTATCAGGACTTTGTGCGACTTATCGTTTCGTATTTTTTTACCACGAAGGTACACAAAGTACATTACAAAGTAACACAAAGAAAAAGAGCGCTTTAAGTATATTTGTGAATAATTCAGGTTAAATAAGTAATATTTAACGTGGAAATAGTACAAAAATTCAAAAATTGTAGTTAACTTTCTGATTATCAAAATATGAAACCTTAATCGGATCATAACCGCCGGTATTATACTACATGATATTTTATTTGCTCCGTTTTTTTCCGGCTCGGCAGGAACCGGCATGAGCAGGCATTGGGAATTAATAAGTCATTCGGTGAAATCGAAATTTGTGATCCATGGCAGGATAAATGGGAAAGAGTCATTCCGGAAGGTTTGAAAATCTCCCTTCCCGATTTTAAAAGATCTTTAGTTGTAAGGGTTAAAAGATAAAAATGAATGTAAAGTTTCTTAACCCACATTGCAGCACAAGGCAATAAAAATAGTAAAAAAGCTGTTAATAAC
>JBAXXU010000261.1:0-2417 GCA_037127735.1 Bacteroidota bacterium | reverse complement strand
GAGCTCACTGAGTTTTTAATAATAGTACAGGTTTTGATGGAATGAACGGAATCTTATCTGGGAGTTAGAAAATTGAAAAATACGGAAGTTTTATATTGTGCCTGATATTCAAACTTTAAAATTCCTTAATGTGAAGTTAGAACGCGCAATAAATTGCGCTACTACGAGCGGTTGAAAATTAGTGAAATCAGTTATTGGCAGTGGAAACGAATTGTCTTGGAGAAAGTATTTTTATGCCCCTCCATGATGTTAGAGAAAAAATATGAATAATGTTTATACAAATAAAGTTACAGGTCTTCCGGTTTCAGCCCGGTCTTCTTGGATATTCTGGCGAGCATTTTCGAGCCTATTTCATCTCCGTCATGGAAGGCGAACACGAAATCAGACCAGCCATTTCTTGACAAGATTTTGTGGGAGGTTCCTGATTGCCTTTTTACAAACCATCCGATCCGAAGCAAAACTAAAAGGACTTTTCTTGAGCGTGTCGAAGGCCATTGACTCATGCTGGTACCGCAAAAACATCTGTAAGTTCAGGAATTTTTTCCCCGTGTTCAAGCCTGTCGGCCATCACACGCAAGGCGAGAGCTTCAACCTTTTGAATCGCGTCCAGCCTTGTTTTTCCATATGCCATGACACCCGGCAAATCCTCAATCTCACCGATCCAGCGGCCGTCTGTTTCAATAGCAAGTTCTATTCTCATAATCCAACACCTCTTTCATTGCCATTAGTATACCTCTTAGAGGATGCATTTTCAATAATTCAGGAAATAATAACAAGGACAAAACCTGTGAAAAACAAAATCAAGTTGATACGATGAACACAAAAAATTTATTATTAGTGGGAGCAGTTTTATTGGGGTCTTTGGGTGTGTATTCTTGCAACAAGAAAGAAATTAGCGCAAGTGCAGATGTTGTGAAAAAAGAATATTCTGGAGAAGAGTTGTTTAGGGGGATTTTTTTTGTTGAGGGAGAAGTGGCTAGCAAAATTAATTTTTTCGAGTTGTCTTCGGCATATTTTACAACTTTACCTACAATAGAATGAGCATCACGGAAGGGGATACCTTGCAGTACAATCCAGTCTGCCAAATCGGTAGCAAGCGAAAAATCGCCTTTTAATTCCTTTTCATATTTTTTAGTATCAACCTTTACGGAGGCAATCATCATATTCATAATCTGAAGGCTGTCAAAATATGTTTTAAATGAATCGAATACAGGTTCTTTATCTTCCTGCAGGTCGCGGTTATAGCTTAAAGGCAAGCCTTTGATTATAGTAAGCAGTGTAATATAATTACCGCTCACGCGTCCTATTTTACCTCTTATTAATTCAGCCATATCGGGATTTTTCTTCTGCGGCATAAGCGAGGAACCTGTTGTAAGGCTGTCTGCAAGCTTAATAAAACTCCATTCTGAAGTAGACCAGAGTATAAGCTCTTCAGCCAGGCGGCTAAGGTGCATCATTCCAATGGCGCAGCAGTTAAGAAAATCGAGCGCAAAATCGCGGTCTGATACTGCATCAAGCGCGTTGCGGCATGGTTCTGCAAAGCCTAACCCTGCGCATGTAAAATCACGGTCAAGCGGCAGCGTAGAGCCTGCCAGGGCGCCTGAACCAAGAGGGGATTTGTCTGTTTCCGATAACACGAACTCAAGCCTTTTTTTATCGCGCTCAAGCATTTCAACATAAGCCAATAAGTGGAAAGCAAGCGAAACAGGCTGCGCGCGCTGTAGATGTGTATAACCCGAGATAATTGTTTCGGTATGTTCTTTTGCGGTGTTTACAAGGGTCAATTGCAGTTCTTTTATTATTTCGGTAAGTGCAGCAATTCCTTTTTTTGTCCAAAGCCTGAAACCTGTAATAACCTGGTCGTTACGGCTTCTGCCGGTATGAAGTTTTCCGGCAACCTGACCGGCTATTTCATACAGGCGCGATTCAACAGCGGAGTGTATATCTTCAAAAACCGAGGAATCCGGATGCCACGCATCCGAATTCCATTCAGTTTCAATTTGTTCCAAACCTTTAATAATCTGTATAGATTCTTCAGGCGAAATAAGTCCCACTTTAGAAAGCATAGCCGCGTGAACTTTGCTTACCATCAGGTCTTCTATAACAATAGTTTTATCAATATTAAAAGACGATGAAAAATCCAGCGCCAATGAATTCAGTTTTTCAGAGAACCTTCCGCCCCACAGCATTATTATTTTCCTTCTTTTTTTGCATTTTTAGTAACCTGGCCCCATGTTTTATATGGCAAGCCGTAAAGATGCAAGAAACCTTCAGCAGCGCTGTGGTCAAATTTATCTTCAATTGTATAGGTTGCAAGGTCTTTGTTATAAAGGCTGTAAGGCGAGTTTCTTGAAAGAATTCTCACGTTTCCTTTATATAATTCAACAGTAACTTCGCCAATAACGGTTTCTTGTGTT
>JBAXXU010000260.1:0-2429 GCA_037127735.1 Bacteroidota bacterium | reverse complement strand
GTTCCTTTCTTTCCGTATTGTTCGTCAACAAACTGGTCGAGAGATTTTAAATTACTGTTCTTTTTCATATTCTCTTTTTATTTTTAATGCCTTTTCAATTTCAGCTTTTGGCGTCTTTTGGGTCTTCTTTTGAAAACCGTTTGCTAAAACAATTAGTTTCCCTTCATCAAAAAAACAAAATATCCGAAAAATGTCACTTCCAAGTTGAACCCTTATTTCATAAAGTCCATCAGTGCCTTCCAAGTGTTTCAAATAATCTTCTGGCACTTGTTGTATTGTTTCAATGAGTCTAAAAGTCCAAATGATTTTGGCCTTTACTTTCTGCTTCTGCTGATTGTAGAAGTCCGTAAAATAGTCCTTATACAAAAACACTGTTCTTATCTTTTCATTGCCCATAGGGTGCAAAGATAGTTAATGTTGTCCGAATGTGCAACTTTATTTTTTATTTCCCGGGGTCGGCTCACGAAACGGAAAATATAGCACGTTAAAGCGATTAATTACGCCTATAATCCGTCTAAAATTGTTCTGAATGTAGCTAAAATGGTTTATCCCTGGGCTTAAGCGCAGGATCTCTCTAAGGGATGCGTACACATGATATTTATATCCCCATCAAGGAATACCTCCTTGATGGGGGGATATAAGAATTTTAGTTGTGTTTTACAATCAGTTGCTGTCTAGAACTGTTTTTCCCATCCGAAACTTCTATAATATAGGTGCCATCACGCATATTAATTAGCGGGATATCAAAACTCAAGCCACTCCTAATTTTTGTAGATATCAGAGTACCTTGACTGTTATATATTCGAATTGTAAAATTAGTTGATTTGATAACGTTTTCATTAGCAATATCTACATTGGATAAATCAGCATCAACGGTTGTTACTGCAGATGAATTATTATCCATATTTATAGTTACATTATCCGATGCCGGATTAGGATAAATAGAAAAATATCCACCACATCCAGATCTCGGATAGACAGTTATTTCCGAATAACCTGAAGTACCACATGAATTGGTTATTGAAACCCTTACTGTTCCATATGTCATATTATATCTTGGAGTTTGAAGGTTAATCATGTTCTGAGTTTGTCCATTATTATACCAACCACTGGGATATGTCCATGAATAGGAATAGGACGAAGAGTGTCCTCCTGGAACTTGTGCTGTATATGTATAAAGAGAGTTTGGACAAACAGCAGATGTCCCTGTTACGACAGTGCTTTCAAATGTACCAGACCAAACGTTTATAATTGGACCAGGTAATCCATCGTAATAAGCCTGGATCCATCCGTAATAGTTGTTCCATCCATTTGCCCGGAAAATAGCTGGGTTTGACCCCGAAACATACGAAATATTGGGACTTGTCTGCCATGTTAATGTACCAACAGCAGGATTATTTATTGTATATTGTGAACCTGAAGAGCAGAGAAGCCAAGGGCCAGATATGCTCATTTGTGTTGGCTGTGTACCAAGACCAACCGCGTACCAAGCATTTCTAACCTGCATTACTCTTATCGAATTAGCATTGCCATTCGATAAAGCTGTTGCTGCGGTTATCGTTGCATTCATAGCATCATTATAATTGGCAGATGAATTTAAGTATGCGGATTCTGCTAAAAAAGCAATTCTTTGTGCAGCATCAATTCCAAGGCCCAATACAGAATAAGAATGTGCCAAATCGTTAGTACCGCTACCTCCCTTCGACAATAAGTAAAACCAATGGCTTAAAACTGTGGAATTATTGTGAGGCTCTCCATTATAATCCCAGTATGTACCAAGATAAGTATCAGGATGTTGGCCTTCTCTTGCACTTGTGCTCTTTGGATTTTGTAAGTCTCTAATACAATTATACCCAGCCTGTTTAACGATTTCTTCACCAATCCGCCAAGTTTGTTTAGTAGGGGCTGCCCAGTATTCAATACCTGCACCCCAAATATCACTAAAACCTTCGTTTAAAGCTGCTGATTCCTGAGTGCCATAAGTGAGGTTAGCAGTAAATTGACATATTCCATGTCCAGTTTCGTGTGCGTCAACATCTAAAGATGTAAGAGGATAGAATAAAACAGAACCATCTCCATATTGCATAAAGTTATTATTTGTACCTGCAACCCATTGAGCATTATCGAAATTAATCCCTGTATGTACATAAGAAAGGGCTCTTAGTCCATTACCATCAATACTATTTCGATTAAATACAGATCGCCAATAATCTAAAACTATTTCTGATCCCCAATGGGCATCTAAAGCCCATTGATCTTGAGCAAAAGTTGGCCAAACTCCACTAACCCAATTTGTACCACCATTCGGAAAGTCAATTGAAGCTGAATAATTGTATGTGTTTTGTAAATTCATGGTTAGAATGTTAACCCCATTCCTAGTGTTATGTTAGTCATAAATTGACGGATATAATCTCTTCAGTTTGACTCTC
>JBAXXU010000259.1:0-2440 GCA_037127735.1 Bacteroidota bacterium | reverse complement strand
TGATATAACTAAAAAAAGTATTACTATTATAATTGAAGAAGTTGAGATTAAAACCGGAGATAAAGTTGATAAAGTATGGGAAGTATTTCTTGGTGATATAAAGGTAGAAGAGACAAAAAAAGGATAGTATTGGGGAAAAATGAAATATATTAACCAAATATTGTTTATTCTAATTTCATCTATTAGTTTGGGGCAAAGTGTAAATGATCCAATCTTTGATTCTTTAAGCTCTACAAAATTTCTATTAGAAGTTAAGCAATTAGATCAATTCTTTAAAAGATTTAACAATGAAGAAAATATTTCAACAGGGGAAGAAAAATCATTTAATGAAATTGCAAGGGCAAGGAAAAATCCAATAGCATACCAAACCGAAAGAAAAAAAATGTTATTATTTTTAACTGCTTATCCCCTTCGGACAAGTTGAGAAATTTATTTACATTTGTGCATGGTAATTAAAGAAGATTATCCTAAAGATTTTCAAGAATTTCTTTTTCGATTTAGAACTGAAGAGGACTGTTGGAATTATATTTTTGATTTGCGTTGGCCAAATGGTTTTATATGCCCAAAATGCAATAACGGCAAATATTGGTTGACAGATAAAGGATTGATTCATTGTGCCATATGTGAACATCAGACATCAATAACAGGAGGAACAATATTTCATGGGACAAGAAAGCCATTATTGCTATGGTTCTATATTATATGGTGGGTTGTAGCCCAAAAAACAGGTGCAAGCGCAAATAATTTGATGGATTTTATGGGTTTTGGATCATATGAAACTGCTTGGACTTGGTTACACAAACTTAGGAGAGCTATGGTGCGACCAGGAAGAGATAAACTTAGTGGAGAGGTCGAAGTTGATGAAACTTACATAGGAGGAAAAGAAATAGGCAAGGGCAATCAAGGCAGGGGAGCTGACACAAAAACATTAGTTGTTGTAGCGGCAGAGTGCAAAGGGAAGCAAATAGGAAGAGTCCGATTTGGTTGTATTTACGAGTCAAAAGGTAAGCATCTTCAGGGATTTATTGAGGATAACATTGAACATGGAAGTCTTATTATTACAGATGGTTGGAGTGGCTATAGCTTTTTATCTGAAACCAAAAATTATAAGTATAAACAGAAAATAATTTCAGGAAGTGGGCAAGAAGCTCATGAGTTATTACCTCATGTACACATGGTAGTTTCTCTTGTTAAACGATGGCTAAATGGGACTCATCAAGGAAATGTTTCACCAAAGCATTTGCCATATTATCTTGATGAATTTGCATTTCGATTTAATAGGAAGATGTCAACTTATAGAGGGAAATTGTTTTATCGTCTGATGCAACAGGCTGTAACAACTCCCCCAGTACCAATAAAGGAAATAGTTAAACAACAAATATGAACTTGTTTAAAGGGGATAAGCAGTTTAAATTAATCGAAACAAAAATATAACTTACAAACACTAATTTAAATTCATCTTTATAAGTACCTTTGGTCGGTAAAAATTGGCCCTACCCCAATTAATCTCCCTTGCATTCTTATTTTTAGTATTACTACCTATGACTTTCACATCATCCACCATCCATGCATTTCCTCCTCCATGAATGCTTGATTTAAAGGCAAAACCAATAAATACATTTGGCAAATTGCCAGCAAAAGATGAAATATCAATTGTTTCATAATCTGGGTTTAATGTTGATTGATTATTAAATAAATTTGTATTAGTATTTAATAAAGGAAAATAAGTGCCCTCATTCCAACTTAAACCACCGTCGGAACTAACAATAACCATCGTAGTATCTGAATATTTTTTATAGTATTGTTGAAACTCAATTGTAATATGTGAATATTGCGTACAATTAATTGAATTTTCAGTTTGAATACAAGAATACTGATTATTTTGATTCAAATTAGCACCCATATAATTTGAATCAAATAAAGCAAATTTATTACTCCATGTCGTTGAATTTATACGACCCATTTGTGAAGAACGTGCACCCTGTGGATTATTAGTAGTTATTATCCAATAAGCACCCGAATTAAATCCGGTAAAATAACTGAAACTCCAATCATAGGTATTTGAAAAATCACTTGACCATATAGTTGTTGGTGGTATAATCAGAGTTGTAAAACTAATTTGGTCACCATAACCTGTTCCAATGGTATTTGTAGCAAATGCTCTTACATAATAAGTTGTATTACTAATTAATCCTGTTAAATTACTTACATAACTACCGGTACCATTTCCATCGTTTGTTTTGAAGTCATTTAAAGTAGGGTTTTGAGAAATGCCCCAACATACACCTTTTAAAGTTATAGGTAAATGCCCATCGTCTCCAATATTTCCTCCACATGTTGAAGTGATGTAAGTAATATCTGTAATAGGTTTTGTAGTTAAAACTGGTAATCCAAAATATGTTTCTTGTTTTTTAGTCTCCCTTTTACCAGCTTTCAAATA
>JBAXXU010000258.1:0-2442 GCA_037127735.1 Bacteroidota bacterium | reverse complement strand
AACAGGCGGCGATTCTAACTGCGATTCATCCGCATTGAATTTGCCCGATTATTATGGCATGTTCTCCTATTCCTGGGATAAAAACGGAACAGATTCGACAGAGGTGCTGAAGTACTGGCTCGATCCGGATAGCACAGATGCGATATCGCTGAAAGGATTATCGGTTTCAGTGGAGGAACCTGTAAAAGTTGATTGGCTCACAATATTTCCCAATCCGGTAATGGACCAGTTGACTGTAAAAACTTCGGCAGATGATGGCGTTAAAATAAATATGACTGTATTCGACCTGTGGGGAAACCTGCTGGTTAAAAAAGATTGGGACACCAGGCTAAACAAGGAGATACAACTTGACATGACAGGGTTTCCTCCCGGGATGTATCTGCTGGAAATCACCGGCGGCGACCGCCGGATCGTTAGGAAAATAATTAAGCAATAGATCAACCATTACATGTTTTCAGATTCATGTATGGCAAAGCGAATTTTAAGAGATCTGCATCCATTCTGCAATTCCGTAAATGAATTTTTAATTTTGGTAAATGAATTTCGATAAAAGAGATTTGCAACCTTTAGGGGAAATTTTTGGCTTCCCAATTGATAATGAGACTGAAAGGTCGCAGCGTTATCGTGCGGATAAATTATGTCCATTTAATAATATAGTTTCAAATTGTACAAAAAACAGTATTGAGTTTCCGTTGGGAGTTTGCAGTTTAAATCATAAAGACCAGCGTGTAATCATTTGTCCTACGAGATTCAGGGAGGATTGGACCATTATTAGTGATGCAGCAAGCTTTATTTTTAATGGGAAAGATACGTGGACTCATGTTGGCGAAGTCAAACTTAAGGATAAACACGACAAATCTGCTGGTAATATTGACTATGTTTTAGTTTCGTATGACACAAGAGGCCGTATTTTGGATTTTGGGTCTCTTGAAGTGCAGGCAGTTTATATATCAGGGAATTTAACAGGTCCTTTTACTGCTTATTTAGAAAAACCGGCCCCAGGATTTAGTTGGACAAAGGCTTTCAAATACCCTAAACCCGACTATCTTTCATCATCAAGAAAACGACTTATCCCTCAAATAATCGCCAAAGGTTCAATCTTGAAGCAGTGGAATAAAAAGCAAGTTGTTGCTTTACAAACAAGTTTCTATAATACACTGCCTTCATTACCTGAATTTGATAAAACCGAATCAGATTTTGCCTTTTTCCTTTACGAACTTATTCCTGATAACCAGGCTAAAGTTTTATCATTGAAACTACAGCGGATTGTTTATACCAAGTTTGCAAATGCATTAGAACAGATTGCCAAATTTGAGGCAGGTCCAATGAACCAGTTCACGGAGATCTTACAGAAAAAACTTGATGCAAAAAGAGTGGGATCCAAGGATAATGATAACATTGATAATTTAGTTGTAGAATGAATAAGCAAATGACCATGTTCGGTTTTGATGAGAAAAGCATTGAGCCGAAAATTATCAATGTTTCTTCTGTCCCTCAACGCAGTCCATTCCGCTATCCGGGAGGTAAGACCTGGCTTATTCCAACTGTCAGGCAATGGCTAAAACAAGAAAATAAGACTATAAGTATATTAATTGAACCTTTCGCAGGTGGGGGTATAGTAAGTTTAACAGCAGCTTTCGAAAAATTGGCTGAGAAAATTACCATGGTCGAAATAGATGAAGAAATAGCTGCTGTGTGGGAAGTGATATTTAACGGCAAGAACAAGTGGCTAGCTGACAAGATCTATTCTTTTGAATTATCAACCGAAAATATAAAATCGGAATTGGAAAATCCTCACAAACGGTTACAAGACATTGCCTTTTGTACCATTTTGAAAAACAGGATTTTTCATGGTGGAATTCTTGCTAAAGGTTCAGGAATGATTAAAAACGGTGAGAATGGCAAAGGTATAGCTTCACGATGGTATCCTAAGACTTTGCGCGACAGAATTCTTACAATTGGATGCGTGAAGAATACAATAAATTTTATTTCGGGTGATGCTTTTAACACAATAGAACAAATTCTCAATAATGAAAATGCTTACTTTTTTATTGACCCTCCTTATACGGTTGCAGGAAAACGACTTTATACTTATTTTGACATTGACCATGAAAGATTATTTAAACTTACCGCTCAGATCAAAGGAAAGTTTATGCTTACCTACGATGATACAACTGAAATAAGACAACTTGCAGACAAATATAAGCTCCTGTACAGGACAATACCTATGAAGACCACACTTCATTATAAGAAAAATGAACTCATCATTTCAGATAATTTTCGCTGGTGGGGAGAGCGAAATAGTTTCTGACTTAGGAAGGTGAAATGGAAAATACGAAAGAAAAGCATCTGAGGCGTAAATATGTACAGGTATGCAGTTTATGACCTTCAATAAAATTTTTCCTTTTACAAATATCCCGCATTATTTAGCAGATATTGCAC
>JBAXXU010000257.1:0-2448 GCA_037127735.1 Bacteroidota bacterium | reverse complement strand
AAGTAACACAAAGGAAAAGAGCACTCTAAGTATATTTGTGAATAATTCAGGTTAAATCTCTTTCAGTTTAATTGAACGGTACCATACTTTGGTCCCATGGTTTTGAAGTGAAATATGCCCTTCATCGAAGTTGCCCCAATCAGGGAAGGCCACCCATTTACCACTATTACGGAGTTTTTTCCACTCTTCAGAATTTTTTTCATATTTCACTATAACAACATCATTAAGCATTTGTGTTACATAATTTCCATCAACTACAAGAAAGAGATGATTCCATTCGCCCAACGGTTTATAAGGCTTTGCCAAAGGAGGATACATGGCATAATTAGCGCCATTTATCTGCCAGTCTTCTAACTTATCGGGCCAGTTCTCATGATCTATTATCTGAAATTCAGGACCTGTTTCGTAAGGAAATTTGTATTTTGGATCTTCCGCGATCTGGAAAATAATACCGCTATTAGCTCCCTTTGTAAGTTTATAGTCAACGCTGAATGCAAAATTCCGGTAAACTACATTCGTGATTATATCCTGGCTTTCTTTACCACCGAGTGTGACCATGGTAAATGCTCCATCTTCAATTGTCCAGCAATCCGGAAATTCTTTCAAATTATATCCATGCCATCCATCAGTTTTTTTTCCATCGAACAGCAACTGCCACCCCTTTTCCTTCTCCTTAACGCTTAAGGTATTGGGAGGCACATTCTTATCCAGTTCAGCATAAAGAGAGAGGGGATCTCTTGTACTTGATTTCGCGCTGCAAATAATGACAATAGCCGTTACACCGAGAAAAAATTTAATTGTAAGTGTTTTCATTTTTTTATAGTTTTTTGGTTTATCACGGAAAGGTTAACCCGTTTCGATTAATGAGTATTATTTTTGATTTAAAGATAATCAATTCTGATTATCAAGATATCCCAAATAAATCATTCTTCTGTTTTTTCCCAAGATTGGTTTATCTTTGTAACCACTATTATGAAACTCTACTGTCCGATTAAATATTAAAAAACTACTGCAAACCTTATTTCATTATGTCCCTACAGGACTTCTTAATTCATTGGGTAACTTTCATTTCTACCGATATTAAGTCCCTGACGGGACTGTCCCATAGGGACAATATATTGGTAGAAAAGATGTTGCAGTTAGCCCAAAAGTCCCGTAGGGACGCAATGGAATTTAGACGGACAATAATAATGATGAAAGCTGATTCTCAAATACCTGAACCATTTTTATTTAATCTTATAAAACACCATCTTGGATTTATAAGAGAATTTGTCAACCTTAAAATTGAAACAGCCGCTATGATATACAAAATTTTACTAGAGAATTGAAACATCCCGGTACATCTGTTTATGTAACAGAAGATGATCTTAACAGGGCAAGAGCTCTGATTAGGTTATCGCCGGTCAGAGAAGTGACCGATACTGAAGCGATTATGGAAATGATTGAAATATTAAGGGTTTTGCGTTGATTGTTAAGTGTTCCGAAGTCAGAAGCCAAATGTTATAATGCTGATTATCTGCCATAGTGACATAACGATATAACGGTGAAAGACAAAAATCAGGAATAAGGATCGCCACTCCCGCTTCGCCGTATCATAATGACTCTGCACATGAGTAAGTTTAAACCAGAAACACGAATCAAGGTGACTAATAAACTTCTTCGTGTGTTCCCACGTCAACAAAAACTGCTCTTTTTGGTTTATCTTTTGTGAAATAGAAAACGATTCTCAGATCATATTCTATCGAGAAACTCCACAAATCCTTTAATTTACCAGATAACTTATGAGTTTTCAATCTTGCATCAAAGGGGTCATCTACAAACAATTCCAATCTAACCCAAAACTCAGGTTCAATTTCAGTTGATTTAACTCTCTTTTTAAATACTTTTTTGAAGGAATCGCTAAATGAAACTTCCATTATAGCATTTTTTTAAGGTCAAAAATCTTTGAAGAAAATTTTAATTTTCCTGATTTAAATTCTTCCTGTGCTTTCTTATAATTATTGACTATTTCATTTCTTCTGGTATCGGCAATGTTATGCTCCAAAAGATTTTTAATTTCCAATCTTTCTTCCAGTGGTAATCCATAAATTGTCTCTACAATATTATTGAACTTCAAAGCATGTGTTCTCATACCTGTAAAATATCTTAACATTTAATGCAAAGATAGTTTATTTCTATTTTGACCTAAAGCTTTTCAATGCATACTTTGCATTTCTTTTCAAGTACTATCTTGCCACCTTTTCAAAAACTTCTTATCTACATAATCAGAAGTAAGAATGAAGAACATTCGAATGTTGAATTAAGTAGAGTCGTTGCATGCAACGTCTCTACAATTCTGATTTTGATATTCGTTTGTTCGTTGTTGTTTTTTCATTTAAAAAGCTTTTTGCCAGGCGAAGTTGCTCTGAAAGAGCCGAATATGAATAACCCCCGGCGCCAGCCGGGGGT
>JBAXXU010000256.1:0-2461 GCA_037127735.1 Bacteroidota bacterium | reverse complement strand
AAAAACCACTGCAAATAATTGATTATCAAAAATTTCAAAGAACATTTTTATATTTAAACGAGACAGTAGTGATTCTAAATGAAGGATATCAGACAGACAGAATTATTTTCATCCTTCAATCCTTTCCATTTCTTTATAAATACAAAGCTATAATATTTAGCTGTCAAAAATCATGTTCAAAAAAAAGAGTCATAACTATCTGCAAATACCGGATAGTTATGACTTTAGACAGAAATCAGTCCTGACAATATCAGGTACCTGAAAATCCTTTTTACTTAACCCTATTTTTTAACACCGTGTGTGCAAGCTGCCGGGTCACATTTTTTTCCTTCTGCTTTAGCACAATTGGCTTTGCAGGTTGCCGGGTCGCATTTACCTTCTTTGCATTTGGCGGGATCACAACCCATCTCTTTGCATTTGGCAGGATCGCAGACTTTGCCTTCTTTCATCTTTTCACAAGTAGAAGCAGAAGGACATTTGCCACAATCTTTCGACATTTCTGTCGTGGCCTTCTTTACTTCCTGCGGATTATTCTGTGCATTTGCAACCATGATAATAACAAAAGCTGCAACTAATATGCCCGATAAACTAATAATAACTTTTTTCATATACCTGATAATTTTAATAATTAAATATTGGCAAAAATAAAACTTTTAATTCTCAATGAAGTTATACAGAGGTTAATTCGTGTTAAGCCGATGTTAAATTTGTACTGATAATGCAAAATCTGTTTACTTTTGACAATTATGAAAAAATCAAAGTCCCAGTTATCACTTCTTATAGTTACACTTGCATGCCTTATTGCTCTTGTGGGAATACAGATAACCTGGATACTGAAGGCAGCACGAATGCAGGAAGCACAGTTCAATCATAGTGTTAGTATGGCCATGAGCCGCATTGTTGAAAATCTTGCAGGGAACAAGGCAATATGTAAGGAGGTAAGCAACTGCATGAGAGAAGGAAATGCCGGTTCATGTTATCTTATGATGAAAAACCGTGAGGAATGGACAAACATGGGCTCGATGATAAAAAACGACCTGAAGTATTATGGCCTTAACCTCGATTTTGAGTTCGATATCGTTGATAGCAAATTGGGGGTAAAGAAGCAACCTAACAAAAGTGTCTATTACAGTGATGACCTGGAAAAAGCTTTGCAGCAATCGGGCTTCGAGCTCAGGATAAAATTTCCGGAAAAACGTGATTTTATTATTGCCCAGATCGGGTATATATTCATCTTTTCAATTGCTTTACTGGTACTTGTAACATTATCATTTATAATGATTTTCAGTTATTATAAAAAGGAAAAAAGGCTGGCGGAAAATATTGTTGATTTCATTAATAACATGACTCACGAGTTCAAAACCCCACTCACCAATATTGCATTGGCAAATAGTATGATTTCAAAAGCCGATACTGTGGAAAGGGACGTTAAGCTTACTTTTTATTCAAAGGTAATAAAGACTGAACACGACAAGCTCAAGCAAAGGGTTGAGGAACTCCTTAAAACTTCCTTCTCAGAAACAGGAGGCCCGGTGTTCAATGAGAACATTGATGTTTCACTGGTTATAGAAAACATTATTGAAACATATTCGGTTCAGATCAGCGAAAAATGCGGATCATTCTCTTTCAGAAAAGAGGGAGATAACTTTAATGTAAATGGCAATCTTGATATGTTTCATATAGCGATGGGAAATATTGCAGATAATGCAATCAAGTTTTGCACCGGCGCACCTGTTATTGACATTCAGCTGACTTCAGGAAACAACATTATAGTAATTGAAGTTTCAGATAATGGGATCGGGATCGCTAAAGATCAACAAAAGCAAATATTCGAAAAATATTACAGGGTACCTACCGGTGACATTCACGACATAGATGGTTTTGGCCTCGGGTTATATCATGTTAAAAACATTATTGATAAGATGGGAGGCAAAATCAGTGTCGTCAGCTCAAAAGGAAAAGGAACCAGATTTTCAGTAGAACTTCCATTGGCAGCCATCAGATGATTAATAAAGAGTTAAAAGCAAAGATTATTCTTGTTGAGGATGATGTTAACCTCGGCTTCCTGCTTGTTGATTTTCTGGAAGCAAATGGGTATGAAGTAAAACTGTACAGGGATGGACTCTCAGGTTTGAACGGATTCCGGTCGAATAATTTCGATTTCTGTATCCTCGACCTTATGCTTCCCAGAATGGATGGATTTACCCTCGCCGAAAAGATCAAAGAGCTGAACAGTGATATCCCGGTAATCATTCTGTCGGCCAGGTCGCTAAAAGAAGATAAGATAAAAGGGTTCAGGATCGGGATTGACGATTACATTACCAAACCATTCGATGAAGAGGAACTCCTTTACCGTATAAAAGCTATTATAAACAGGATAAAACAGTTACCGTTTAAAGTAAATAATAATATCAGAACTCCTTACCCCGCGCAATCTAAATTAGCGGTAATTTGGAAAATC
>JBAXXU010000255.1:0-2625 GCA_037127735.1 Bacteroidota bacterium | reverse complement strand
CAAAATCCACAAAAGATAGAAAAAATAGAAGAATGACACGCGGCCCCCAAATAAAGTATCAAAGGTGTATATTATGATTTTTCAAATTATTCCCCCTTTACCTTCATAATAAGGATATTCTTTCCATTCTCATATTTATAATCAACGCTTTTGCATAGCCCTTTGATCAGCACTAAACCAATATCATTAACATTATCTGCCGTCCCTTCAGCAAATGGATTTGCAGCCATTCCTGAACATTCGCAAACCAATTCGAGACTGCCGGCTTTTTCAGAATAGGAAAGGCTCAGGTCAATATCCGAAAAATCAGATTGCAGGCCTAAAACCTCTTCCGCGATAAGCTGCGCGTAGCCATTCACTTTTTTAGGCAAAATATGTTTTTCGCAGAAGGATTCCATCTCTCCCTGAAGAGCATATAAATCGTAATTTATGCTCGAAATATGATAACGATAACTGCGTATCCTGTGAATGAATGTCTTTGTTTTTTCACGCTGCGGGTTATCAAATATCTGCTGTGGTGTTCCTTCTTCGTAAATCACCCCTTCATCCATATAGAAAATGCGGCTCGATATGTTACGGGCAAACTCCATCTCGTGGGTAACAATAATCATGGTCATGCCTTCTCTTACCAGACGGCGGATTACAGCCAACACTTCGCTTACCATAGTCGGATCGAGCGCTGAGGTGGGTTCATCAAAGAGCATTACTTCAGGCTCCATGGCCAGGCAACGCGCGATGGCGACCCGCTGTTTCTGTCCGCCGGAAAGCTCATCGGGAAAATTGTATGCTTTTTCAGCGAGCCCGACAAGTTTAAGAAGCTCAAAGGCTTTCTTGTTAGTTTCTGCTTTTTTCTTTCCAAGTAGCTTAACAGGGCCGATTGTCAGGTTTTCAAGGATGGTAAGGTGGGCGTATAAGTTAAACGATTGAAAGACCATTCCCATCTTCTGACGAATTTCAGGAACGTTGGTTTTTTTATCGAGTAAAGAGATGCCATCGAAATAAACAGATCCGCCTGTAGGTTTTTCCAACAGGTTAAGGCAGCGCAGGAGAGTGCTTTTGCCTGTTCCGGATGGGCCAATTATTGAAATGACTTCCCCTTTTTGGATTTCAGCGCTTACATCTTTCAGAACTACCAGTTCGCCAAAATGTTTAGAGAGATTTCGTATGCTGATCATAGGGTTACCTCCGCTTCTCTTTTAAGGTGTTTTCTTTTCGGATCAACTGAAACCTCAATAAAGCCTAAGGCCCAGGTCAGGAGCCAGGCAATGATTAGATAGAACACTGCTGCCACAAGAAGCGGGAAGAAAGCATCGAAGGTACGGCTGCGGATAATATCGCTCGCTTTTGTAAGATCCTGAACAGCAATGTATCCGACAATAGAGGTCATCTTTACCAGCGAAATAAATTCTCCCTTGTAAACAGGAAGTACCTGACGCGAAGCCTGTGGCATAATGATATAAATGAATGTTTGAATTTTTGTAAAACCCCCTGCTATGCCTGCTTCTTTTTGCCCTTTATCAATGCTTTCTATTGAGGTCCTGAACATCTCGGAAACATAAGCAGCAAAGTTAAGTCCGAATGCAACTATGGCAACGAACAGAGGATTGATGTTGACAGAGGCGAATACAACGTAGTAAATAATCATTAATAAGACTAGCACAGGTGTCCCACGCAAAAGTGTTATGTATAATTTAGCACCGGCAGAAAGGATTTTCCGTTTCGACATCCGCATAAAACAGACCAGGCCGCCAAGCAGGGTACCCAACAGTGCTGCAAAAATGGATATGAGAAGGGTGGCTTTTAGTCCATCGATGATGAGAAGGTACCTTTTCTCGCGAACGATATTATTATAAAAACTGTCTGAAAATTTTGCCGGGAAAGATAATTCTGCGTTTCTTCCCCCGGTGAGGTCACCTTGCTTGTCCATTTTTAATGATTCAATACCCTCTATTTTGTTTTTCCTGGCAATGACACTCACTCCCGATTCAAAGTAAGGATCGGAGAAATTGATCTGTTTTTTCCTCTCCTCAGTGATCATTAAAGAGCAGGTGATGAGATCAATTTTATTGGTTAACAGGGAAGCTAACATACTGCCGAACTGCAAATCAACAGGCACGAACTCTTTTCCGATATAAGCAGCAAAGCGACTGGAGAGTTCAATATCAAAGCCTGCCAGATTGCCATCTTTCATGATAGTAAAAGGCATTCCCAGATCGCTTACAACTCCAACTTTAAGTACGCCATTGACTTTGCCCTTTTGTATTACAGGCATCACCGGCATATTTTTCGTCATCCATCGGTCAACCATATCATCATAAATGCCATTTGATTTAATTTCCTTTAAAAATGAATTAAACTGATCCCGGAGTTGATCATTTTGCTTATTAATACCGGCAGCAATAGGAACAGAAAAAACATTTGCGGCCAAAATGGCCAATTCTTTGTTTGAGTTAAAAACTTCCGGAAGGGAAACCTGGTCGTAAAATGCTGCATCAATCTTTTCAGTATTCAAGGCCATCAGAATATCGGGAACGTTCTGAAATTGCATTATCCTGAATGTCCGCTCCATTATTTATTTCACTCCCATTTCTTCGTTAAGCGAATGTCCAGAACATTTCCTCTTCT
>JBAXXU010000254.1:0-2626 GCA_037127735.1 Bacteroidota bacterium | reverse complement strand
GTAACCGTGGGTGCTCTCCGAAGACCTTTTTGAAGGTGAGATCATTTTTGGGATCGAGATAACGCATAATGCAGTTTTTATACAAATATACGATGTTTTAAAGTAATTCCTTTTTTCGGGAACTAGCCCTTTTTCAGCCCTTCTGAATTAGGTAACTCTTCTTTTTATTGCATAACTTTACCCGTTGGTTGATCGAAGTAATTAAAGTCGTATTTTGTTTGATATGACATTTATTCTTATTTATGATAATTATGAAAAAATATTCTCCGTTCGGATTAGGAATCCTTATTCTTTTGATGATATCCCTTTCGCAGCTTGCAATTGGTCAGAAATCAGAGGTTGAACCGCTTTCAAAACTTGTCAAAGTTACCGTTTACACAGACAGGGCGATGATCGAAAAAGAGGCGCTGCTATCGGTAACTAAAGGTGAAAATGTGGTGCGTATTTCCGGTATAACACCTAATTTGTTGGATCAGACTGTTCAGGTCTCTTTGATGGGACAAAATGATTTGTCAATTTCGGAAGTTACCGTTGAAGAGACATACTTAAAGAAAGCCGACCATCCTGAAATGGTGAAACTTCAAACGCGGCTTACCAACCTGATTAGTCAGATTAATGAGCTTACTAACCAGATAGGTGTGATCAGCAGTTCCAGTGATTTTCTTAAAAAAGTCAATCCATTTCCTCAGAATTTGAAAGTTTCTATTGCCGATATTGAAGCTCATACCCGCTTTCTCGAAAAAACACTTTCGGTAAACTTTGACAGGATGGCGCTACTGGATACAAAGGTGAAGAAATTAAACGAAGAGAAAGTGGCCCTTGAAAACGAATTGGCAGCCTTCAATTCAGGAAATAATAAGAGTAAAACAATTGTCATATACCTACTCTCACTATCAGGGAAAAGCAATGTTAAACTGGGTTTTACTTACCTTACAACCCAGGCAGGCTGGTCTTCTCTGTATGAGGCCAGGGGAGATCTCAGCACATCTAAAATCGATTTGAACTACTTCGCCTCCATCTGGCAGTCTACGTGTGAGGACTGGAGCGATGTCAATATGGAGATCTCAACTGCAAAACCGTTTATTTATGGAAATATTCCTCAACTTACCCCCTGGTATGTCGATCTATTTACTCCCCGGCTTTTTCGTTCGCAGTCGCTGTTGGCTTCCGATAATGGGGGTGTCCCAAATGTGATGATGGCCAAGGCTGCCTCCCCTGTCGAAGAAAAAGAATTTGAAGAGACCGCGATTCAGGAAGAAAACACCTCCTTTACTTTTGTTCTTCCACGTAAGGTCGACATTATTTCCGATGGTCAGCCGCACAGGGTCCTAATTGCAACGTCCATTGCAGATGCAAAATACAGCTGGTTTACGGTTCCCAAACTTGTTCAAAGTGCACTGCTCAAGGCAAAGGTCTTAAATCCGTTTACTTTTCCGTTATTGTCCGGGCATGTAAGTGTATTCTCAAATCAGAAAATGGTCGGAACGGCTTTAATCAATACACCTGTGTTGGCGGCAGGGGAGCTGGAACTCTCATTGGGTGTTGATGAAGGGATCAAACTGGAACGAAAACTGGTCAAGAAATTCACCGATTACGCAGGAATATTATCACGCGAAACGTCTGTGAATTTTGAATATTCAATCGAGATTACCAATGGAAAAAATAAAGAGATTACCCTTGAACTGAATGATCAGTTTCCAATATCGCGTAATGAAAAAATTAAAATAGACTGGCAGTCTCCGCAGGGTGGTGAAGCAACGATAAGTGAAGAGGGAAAAATAACCTGGAATATTCTATTGTCCCCTGGGGCAAAAAAAAGTATGCCGATTAAATATAAAGTAACATATCCTAAGGACCTTACAGTTACCGGACTTTGATTTGTCCGTTTGTTTTATTGCTTTCTTGTGTAACGTCAGAGGTTATATTATCTATGATTTGGCGATTATTTATTGTTTTTAAAAAATCGTCTCGGGAAGACCAGTAACCCGTAATTTGTAAAATCATTTCTGCTCTTTGGCCGGTGGTGGGCCAGATGGGCATTGATAATGGACCGGGTAAATGAATTGTCGATTTTTGAAAAGAATGGAATTTTAATCCGCTGATGGATAAGAATATCGTGAATCCAGAAATAGGTTAAACCGTATAATGAAATTCCTATGCCGCTAAAAATCATTTTAGGGTAATCAAAGTAGAATCCCAAAATTAAAAATACAATCGCAGGGGTGGCATAGACAATGAAAAACAGATCATTTTTTTCCATTCCTGAAAAAGTCATTTCATGCATGGCCGCTTTTTTGTGATCGTTGACATGGTGATCCTGATGCCATTTCCACAAAAAGCCGTGCATCACAAATTTGTGATTCGACCATGCTACAAACTCCATAAAACAGTAGGCTCCGATCAGGAAAATAATATCTAACATAAAAAATCGATTCTATTTTTTCCAAATATAGTTTTTTTTTTGGGTCTATGAGCCTTGGTGTGGGTATTATATTTGACTTTACCTGCCGCAGGCTTTTGTGGAATTATGTAACGAGATTAAAAAGATGTTATTAGTATTAAACCCTGAAGTTGATAAATTTTTTTTCTCCACTAAAACACAAAGACACTAAAAAAGCACGAAAAA
>JBAXXU010000253.1:0-2661 GCA_037127735.1 Bacteroidota bacterium | reverse complement strand
CAATCAGCGGTGAAGGATCCTACTGGCCTAAGGTAGATAGCAAGCGTGAATGGGTGGAAAACCCCTCCGGGCAGCTTTCTGAGACCTTTTCTTTTGGTACGGTAATCACTGAGGTGAAGGTTGATCCTGAGACAGGAAAGGTTGATGTTCTCGAAGTTACTGCCGCTCAGGATGTAGGATATGCACTTAACCCGAAGGTAATTGAAGGCCAATTCGAGGGCGGTATAGCTATGGGTGGGCAGGGCGGTATGCTGAGCGAATATATTCTCTGGTATAACGGAAGGGTATTAAACCCTGACCAGCTTGACTACATGGTGCCGCTTGCTCTTGATATGCCTAAAATAAATAATATTATCGTTGAAACTATTGATCCGAACGGGCCATACGGTGCTAAAGAGGCAGGAATGTCCATTGCAATGTCAGCAGCTCAGGCTTATTGCGGTGCCATCTGTAATGCCATTGGTGTAGATATTAAAGACTTTCCGCTTACACCGGATAAAATATTAAATGCGATAGAGAAGAAGGGGAAAAAGGCTGAAGGCAGATAGGCTGAAGGCTGAACGAGAAAAACCGAAGCTGCGAAGTTACGATGATGCGAAGATAGGAAAAGAAGGTAAAAGTAAAAGGGGGAAGGATAAATATGAAGATAGAGAAGATTGACCATATCTGTTTTGTGGTAAAAGATCTTGAACATACGAAAAGGATATACGAAGAAGATTTCGGTTTAATACCGGCATGTGAATATGTTGCTGAATCAGAAAAAATCAAGGTCGCACGTTACTATATAGGTGAAGTGGCTGTAGAGTTTATGGAATTAACTCCACCGGATGGAGAAGTTGCTAAATTCATGTTTGCCGTCGGGCCTCAGTTCGATTTTTTAATGTCCTTTTCTTCGCGTAAACTGGGGAATACCACTCCGCACGACGGACACCGGTAGGCGCCTTCTCCATAAATAGACATCGAAGAGGCCACCACAACTTTCTTTATATCCACGCCATGAATTCGGACCGCAATATTGATTAATGCCAATATTAATTTCAACTAAGTCACCTAATAATCCGTCATCAATTGCTGATTTGGCAGCGAGATACCATGCGTCAAGCCGACGATTATGAAATACTGTTACAAACTTTCCGGTTGATTTAGCCGCGTCAATAACCTGTATTGCATCTTCATATGTTGTAGTCATCGGTTTTTCTAAAACAACATTAACGCCAGCATTTAAAACTTTTATTGCTATAGGTGCATGTAAATTATGTGGTGTCACGACAATTGCCAGGTCCAATTTTTCTGATGTCAGCATTTCGTCTATAGATTCATAAAAATTTGTTCCCGGGAACTCTTCATCGACAACTTTCTTCATTTTAGGGTTTACATCGCAAATAGCTTTCAGATTAATTTTTCCGGTTTCCACCATTGTTTTTGCATGTAATCTGCCGATTCCATGTATGCCTATAACTGCCGCGTTAATGTTATTCATCTATTATTTTTCTCCCTTTTTATTATTTATATTTTTTTTCTGTAGTTTTTTTATAAAACCTTCAAATATATGAAGGATTTTATGTGTCAAAATGGTAAAAATAATATAGTTTATTTGCCTTTGCAAAAAGAGGTAGTACGCATGGCATCAATTAAGATGAAAAAAGAAATTAAGGAACTTCTGGTGGAAAGATTATTCTTACGTGTAAAACCAGATGAAATCCCGGATAATGCGCCTTTATTAGAATCTTTAGGTATCGATTCAGTGGCGTTGTTTGAATTAGTTGTTGGTTTAGAAGATGTTTATGGTATTACTTTTGAAGAAGATGAATTCAGGTTGTCATTATTTCAGGATGTAGAATCAATAGCAGATTTTGTTGAGAAAAAACAAGGTTAATAATGACTGAACCAGATTTACATCACCCTGCATCGTGTCCTTATTGTGGCGCAACTTTACCAGAAGATAGTTTTATATGTACAGAATGCAGAAACATCACTGTATATAGAGATAAAAAACAAGTAAAAAACAAATCTGCCGTTACATTATTAATTTTAATAATTTCCATTTTATTAATTTTATTATTTTTTCGTATCTGGCAAATAACCGTTCAGCATAATTTTTAAATAAATATTGACGTTAATTTATAATAAAACGTATACTTAATGTGTAAGTATTATTTGAAATTAAATTGATATAACTGAGGATAAGCGCCGGATTTATTCAGGTTATATGGGTTGCTACAAGCATTATCTCTATACACCCGCTGCGGGGTAGTTCCCTGCGGCTTTTTTATTTAAAGGAGAATATATCATGTTTTTAGGCACTCAAAAGATTAATTCATACGGCCATTTAGAAATCGGCGGTTGCGATACTGTCGATTTAGCCCGTGAATTTGGTACACCATTATATATAATGGACGAAGCGACAATCCGTAACAAGTGCCGTGATTTGCGTAAAGCATATGAGAATAGATATCCAAACTCATTAATGCTCTTTGCTGCAAAATCATTTATAACAACTGCAATCTGCAGAATCATGCATGAAGAAGGCATGGGATTGGATTTGTCATCCGGTGGCGAATTATATACAGCCATTCATGCAGGTTTTCCATTAGAAAAAGTATACTTACATGGTAATAACAAAACTGTATGGGAATTAGAATTAGCAGTTAAAAGTGGTGT
>JBAXXU010000252.1:0-2671 GCA_037127735.1 Bacteroidota bacterium | reverse complement strand
AATGATCAGACTTCGCCAATAGAAGCCGGGTTAGGATGGATCACAAAATTCACCGGCAAGAAAGATTTTATTGATAAAGCTCTGTTACTGAAGCAGAAAGAGGAGGGCGTTGAAAGAAGGCTCAAAGGGTTTGTAATGATCGATCGCGGCATCCCAAGGCAGCATTATGAAGTTGTAAATGATAAAGATGAAGTTATTGGCGAAGTAACCTCCGGTACCATGTCGCCTATGATGAAACAGGGAATAGGTATGGCATATCTCATAAAAGGTTACTGGAAACCTGAAACTGAAATATTTATCAGGATAAGGAATAAGGATCTTAAGGCAAAAGTTGTGAACCTGCCAATCTATAATAATGGTTGATCCGAATACTTATATGGCGAAAAGAAAATTGGAGACATGCTTCTCTCCCGCTTTGTACGAACCTGATGGTCACAATAATACAATTGTAGTCATTATAGATATTTTGCGGGCATCGTCAGCTATTGTTACAGCTTTTGCCAATGGAGCGGCCACCATCATTCCTGTTGCAGAAGTATCAGAAGCTAAAGATTATAAAGCCCGGGGTTACCTCGTTGCGGCAGAACGTGACGGGTATGTCCTCGATTTTGCCGACTTTGGTAACTCGCCATTTAATTTCACTAAAGAAAAAGTTGAAGGCAAAACAATTGTTTACAGCACAACAAATGGTACAGGCATAATTAATCTTACTTCATCTGCCTATATGACGGTAATCGGATCCTTTCTGAATGTGGGAGCGCTCACCCGATGGCTTATTAAGCAGGAGAGGAATGTACTTATCTTCTGTGCCGGATGGAAAAACAGGTTCAATATTGAAGATACAGTCTGTGCCGGAGCAATAGCTGAAGTACTTATGACGAGTAATTTATATTCCACTATTTGTGATTCAACTCTCGCTGCAATGGATCTTTGGTCACTGGCACGTCATGATCTTCGCGGCTATATTGAAAAGGCTGCCCAAAGAACCCGTTTAAGAGATAAAAAGCTGGATGACTGTATTGATTTCTGTCTTTCATTTGATTATACCGATAAAATTCCTGTAATGAAAAATGGGATTCTTGTTGATAATATTTCAAAATATGCAGATTCAGTGTTAATTATTTAACAATAGTGACAATTATTTATGTGTTATTGAAATCGAACAAACTCAGAATTTTATATTATTAATCATAAAAAGTCCAACATGAAAAAACACAACTTTTATGCAGGTCCTTCGATTCTTCCTCAGTTTACTATTGATAAGACAATTGAGGGGATAAAAGATTTTGCAGGATCAGGATTGTCCATCCTTGAGATCTCTCATCGCAGCAAGGAGTTTGTTGCCTGTATGAACGACACCATTGCTCTATTTAAGGAATTGCTGGAAATACCTGCAGGTTATCAGGTTTTATTCCTTGGAGGTGGCGCCAGTCTGCAGTTTGCAATGGTACCTATGAATATTATGAACAAAAAGGCTGCTTATCTGAATACAGGTGAGTGGGCAGGCAAAGCTCTGAAAGAAGCAAAATTCTTTGGAGAGGTAGTTGAGGTTGCATCCTCAAAAGAAAAACTGTTTAACTACATACCAAAGAATTATACAATTCCTTCTGATGCAGACTATTTCCATATAACTACCAACAATACTATTTATGGAACAGAACTTAAGAAGGATCTTGATGTTAAAATACCTCTTGTCGCGGATATGTCGTCCGATATATTCAGCCGACCGGTAGATATTTCAAAATACTCGATTATTTATGGCGGGGCTCAAAAAAACCTTGCTCCTGCAGGTGTTGCTTTTGTTATTGTAAAAGAAGATATACTTGGCAAGGTAACCCGTCCGATACCATCAATGCTCGACTACAGAGTACATATCAAGGGAGAGTCGATGTTCAATACTCCTCCCGTGTTTGCAATTTTTGCAGCACAGCAGACTCTGAAATGGTTGAAAGATCTTGGTGGGGTAAAAGCAATTCAGAAGAAGAATATTGAAAAGGCAAAAATTCTTTATGACGAGATTGACAGAAATAAATTATTTGTTCCTACCATCGCCGACCCAGAAGACAGATCTCTTATGAATATCTGCTTTATTATGAACGAACAGTACAAAGAACTTGAAAAACCTTTTGCTGATTTTGCCAAATCAAAAGGGATGCTTGGCATAGAGGGCCATCGTTCAGTAGGCGGATTCCGTGCTTCAACTTATAACGCTCTCCCAAAAGAAAGCGTTGAAGCTCTCGTGAGCGCCATGAGAGAGTTTGAGTCAAAGAATTAGGTAATTATTAAATTACGGACTACGTTGGTACCTGTAGTCTTTATATTAAATCATACCATTAATATGAAAATACTTGTTGCCACAGAAAAAGCTTTTGCCCCGGTTGCTATCAGACAGATTCGTGAAATTACTGAAGCTGCAGGTTTCAAACTTACGGTGCTTGAGAATTATAAAAATATATCCGAACTTCTGGTCGCGGTGTCGTGCGCCGATGCCTTAATCGTCCGAAGTGATATGGTTACAGCCGAAGTTCTCGATGCTGCAAAAAACTTGAAGATTGTTGTGCGTGGCGGTGGCGGCTATGATAACCGCGACCTTCAACCATGTACTGAACATAATGTAGTAGCCATGAATACCCCAGGACAAAATTCAAATGCAGTTGCCGAACTTGCATTT
>JBAXXU010000251.1:0-2682 GCA_037127735.1 Bacteroidota bacterium | reverse complement strand
TTACTGTTTCCATTTTTCTGTTTTTATCACTTCAAAGGTACAAAAAATTTAAAGATTTGATCAAGGACGTCTGACACTATTGGTATTCCTGTTATAGTGGGTAAATTATTGATTGATGTGTCCATTATTGTTATCTGCTCTATCTGTGGTGAATCTGATCATTTTTCAGAAATTGGATACATAGTGTCTCGAAGGATTTTACCACGGATTACACGGATTAACACAGATTAATATTGGTGTTCATCTGTGTTATCTGTGACATCTGTGGTGAATTTGATCATTCCCAATCGTCAGTTAATATTTGACTCCCGGGCAATCCTTTGGAAATCAATGCTTGTTTAAATGTTCTAATCATTGCAGGTGGGCCGGAGATAAAATAATTACTGTAAACGCTATTTTCAGTAAAGATGCTATCTATATCAAGTAATCCATCAATATCTTGATAGTAAATTCTATGTTCACAAAGTTTCGCAAAGTGTTCACGATCCGCCAGCTGGCGGATCACAAAGTTAAGTTCGGGTTCATAAATATTGTACTCTTTAGACCTGAAGCCGAGATAAATACGAGGATTATCGTATTGATTGAAGGATTCATGGGTGAAAAGAGAGAGGAAAGGTGTTATGCCTGTTCCTCCGGCAATAAATACAGTATTGATTTTGTTATGTGGTTGGGTGAACAGATCTCCGTATGGGAGCTTAAGCCATACATTGGAACCGACTTTAAGGTTTTCTTCCATCTGCCTGGTAAACCTGCCTTTTACTGCATAAGTTATTTTAATTGTTTCTTCACTGGGATTGCTCTGCATTGAGAAACAACGTGAGTCGGGCCATTGAGATGAACCGTCATAATCTGTGTCAGGTGCAAGGTGTAAGAACTGGCCAGGTGCATACTTAAATATACCGTTTAATGACCTAAATTCAACAGTGTAAATCCCAATAATTGGTTTGAAAATTGAAATTACAACTGAACGATATTTTTTAGCAAGCATATTGGAAGAAGGTTGAGGCTGAGGTTGAGACAGAGGTTGATATTAAGGTTGTGAGATAGATTTGATTATTTTATTAAGGTCAAAAGCGAGATTATTGTAATTGTTGATTATATCATCAACTTTAGTTTTTTCAAAATATCCAATTTTAACACCATATATCAGATGGTTTTGTGTTTCATACAAAGAACCTCTTGACATGATATAGAAGTTTGCTTTATCCTTTGAAGTTTTGCGACCAAAACCTTCTGCTATGTTTGCAGCTATGCTATTGGCTGAGCGACGAATTTGAGAAGTCAAACCATAATCTTCAGACCTGGGAAGTGCTTGAGTCAATGCAAAAATGTTCATTGATAAGTTACTGGCAGTTTGCCAAACTTCCATATCTGTAAAACTCTTATACATACTCAACCTTAACCTTAACCTTAACCTATCTGACTACTATTTATAATTCGTGATGAACTTATACAATATTCCCTCCACATATTCAAACATCTCATTAGTCAATCCGGGATAAGTACCGAGAAAGAACGTATTATTCATTATGTAGTCAGTATTATTCAAGTGATCGGCTATACGCCAGTTCTTACCGATAAAACCAGGTTGTTTGGTGATGTTTCCAGCGAAGAGATTCCTGGTTTCAATAAGATTATCACTAAGATGACGTGTTATTTCTTCCCTCGTAAAAGGAGTCCTCTCTTTTAATGTTACAATAAATGCAAACCATGCCGGATCAGATTTATCAGTAGCCTCGGGTAAAATAAAGTAATCGGGATATCTGGCAAAAATCTGTGTCCATTTAGCGAAATTTACTTTTCTCTTTTCACAAAACTCAGGAAGTTTTTCAATCTGAGCAGCTCCAATTGCAGCCTGAATATCGGTCATCTTCAGATTATATCCTATCTCAGAATAGACATATTTATGATCAAAACCCAATGGCAGATCTCCGAACTGCTGAGAGAATCGTTTACCGCAGGTGTTATTCTCACCTCCGGAACAGTAGCAGTCCCTGCCCCAGTCCCTGAAAGCTCTCACTAACTGAGCTAACAATGGGTCGTTGGTACATATTGCGCCCCCTTCACCGGTTGTGATATGATGAGCCGGATAAAATGAAATTGTTGAAATATGACCGAATGATCCGGTCTTAGTTCCCTGGTATTCACTTCCAAACGCATCACAATTGTCTTCGATAACCCAAAGATCATGTTCTCTGGCAAACGCCATCACTGCATCGATATTAAAAGGATTACCAAGTGTATGGGCAATAAAAATACAACGAGTTTTTGGAGATAAAGCTTTATGCATCATCTCAATATTGATATTGTAGGTCGGAATATCAACATCTACAAACACCGGGATTAAACCATACTGAATAATCGGAGTAACAGTTGCAGGAAAACCCGCGGCTACAGAGATTACTTCGTCTCCTGGTTTTAAACGCTTCTCTCCCAGCTTTTCAGAAGTGAGAGCTGAAAAGGCAAGAAGATTAGCTGAAGAACCTGAATTAGTGAGAAGTACATGTTCTATACCTAGAAATTCTGAAATCTTTTCCGCAAACTGCTCCGAGAAACGGCCTTCAGTAAGCCAAAAGTCCAGAGAGGCATCAACAGCATTAATAAGTTCTTTTTCGTTGAATACTCGGCCGGCATAATTAACACGCGATTTGCCGGGAATAAATGGTTCCGGAATAAATCTGT
>JBAXXU010000250.1:0-2683 GCA_037127735.1 Bacteroidota bacterium | reverse complement strand
CTCGAGCTGCGAGATGAATTCACCTAAAAGGTCAATGGTGATTTTGACCTTCTGGGTATTCAAAGCACGGCAAACATGGATGGCGTCGTCTATTGTTTCACCGGCAATATATTTCCTTGAAAATATCCAAACCAGCTTTTGGGGCATCAGCGGGAGGATTTTTGTAATCAATTGGTTGATCATAAGCACATCATGTCATGCGTTCAACGATGAGGACAAATATAGCGGTAATTGGTAGTGTCTCAGTTTGAATTTTACATTTTTATTCTTGACCGTTCATGTATATTTTTGTATCTTTGTTCTATATTTATTTAACATGGCAAAGATAACAAGACCAAAGGATATTAACCAACGGGCAAAGATGATCGTTGATCTGGCAATCGGTGAGGCTACCGATCCGGTTCCGGCAAAGAACCCCGCTGCTGTCGAATTAGGCCGGTTAGGTGGACTTAAAGGCGGTAAGGCCAGGGCAGATAGTTTAACCCCTGATAGGAGAAAAGAGATAGCGGTTAATGCCGCTAAGAAAAGGTGGGAAAATAAATAACGATACACTTATTGACAATTAGCCTATTATGTATTATCTTTGCAAGTGTGTATCATTTAGACGTTGATATATATCAACGAAGACATTGATATATATCATTGGTATTTGTAGGTGATATTATTGTATCTTTGCAGCGTAGTTTTAAAATAGTAGAAAAAGAAGATTAGTGTTTAAGAAAACCACCCAAGTTTAAAGTGTTCAAAAAGCTAACGAAAAAGCTAACGTAGATTTAAAGACAAAGGCCCTTCAAAGGGCTTTTGTTTTTTATGGCAGTTAATAAAACTAAAACATGGAAAGTTCATTATTAGAGGAAAGGGAAAAACCCCCCTTATTCAAATACGCATACTTGGGTAAAATTGAAGAAGTGTTGATAAAGTTAAAAGACATGGCAATGCCGGAAAATTGGGAATATTCCCATACTCCAAACCCAAAGCCATACCCAATATTATTTAGTTACCTATTACATACCTTTACACGTATACAGGAAGAGGGTAAGATATTGAAACATGATAAACACTCATGTTTCAATACTGGTTTGGTTACGCCTAACCAAGAAGAAATATTTATGCTTTTTAAGGAAAGACCTCACAATACAGATTTGTATTTTGTTGACTTCTGCAAGGAAAGCAATATATCAATGACTAAATTTTGTCCCCTCCCGGAAAGGGCAACATATTTTAATGATGTGTCTGAATTGTTTTATGATACCAAAATAGACCTAAGAATAAACATTGACCACATTGTAGAAGACACTAATAATTTTGCTCGATTACCGGAACAGATTAGAGGTGTTTCGCAACATCAAATTATAAACACCCTAAATGGTGCAATAGAACACGCAAAAAAAAGAATTAAACGCAACTATAAAACAGCCGTTCCCCAATATTACAGAGGACAAAATTTTACAGAAGGGCAGTTGCAATTATTAATTCCATTATGTCTTACTGATCCCGCAAAAGCAGATCTTGCGTTAGCAATATATAAGAACGGGGATTCATATAATGGCCGCACTTGTCTTACTCTGGACATGGCGATGAATAACGCCAGATTGATTACGAAGCCAGATGATGATTGGCTAACTCCATAATTAATAAGAATATAGTTAAGTTTTAAATTAAAATGAACCTTATGCTTGACCTGTCAAGCATAAGGTATTATATTTGCAGGGTAATTAATCTTTGCAGATATGAACAACCTGCCATTAAGTAAGAAAGTCCAGATCATTAATCTACTGGTTGAAGGAAACAGTTTAAGGTCAACATCCCGAATTACCGGGGCTTCGATAAATACAGTTACTAAATTATTGGTTGACGTTGGTGCTGCCTGTCAGAAATTCCATAATGAAAACGTGGTGGGCGTTACAACAAGGCGAATACAATGTGATGAAATTTGGAGCTTTGTTTATGCAAAACAAAAGAACTTACCAGAGGAAATGAAAGCCATTGCCGGTGATGTTTGGACTTGGGTAGGAATTGATGCAGATACTAAATTAGTAGTATCATGGCTTGTTGGTGGAAGGGATGGTGATACAGCAAAAGTATTTATGGATGATATTGCATACAGATTAAAAAACCGGGTTCAGTTAACAACGGACGGATTAAAGGCATACCTGGACGCGGTGGAAGATACTTTCTTGGGGAATATAGACTTTGCACAACTTAACAAAATATATGGCGGCAGTATTGGGAGCGGACCTGAAAGAAGATATAGCCAGGCGGAATGTATCGGGACAATTAAAACGAAAGTAATAGGAAATCCTGACGATAAACATATATCAACCAGTTATGTTGAACGGCAGAACTTAACTATGAGAATGAACATGCGCAGGTTTACCAGGTTAACAAATGCCTTTTCAAAGAAACTTGAAAACCATTGCTACGCTATCGCGCTGCACTTTGTTTATTACAACTTTTGCAGGATTCATAAAACATTACGGGTAACTCCGGCAATGGAATCGGGATTGACTAAGGATTTATGGGAAATTGAGGATATTGTAAAACTAACTATATGATTATCCTATAAAATTTGTATTATTGTTTATGGAATAAACACGTACCATGAACAAAAATATAAAGAGAGATCATGCAAGTAACGACGACAAGCACAATAACAATCCAGAGATGGATCTTGTTTCTAATG
>JBAXXU010000249.1:0-2113 GCA_037127735.1 Bacteroidota bacterium | reverse complement strand
TTAAGTCCATCCTGAATGGTGTACTTGAGCAGGAGAAGGATCTTAAATCAGAACAAGTATCAGATTTTCAATATGTCACAAGTAAAAAACCCACACACCAGGAAACTGATGCGTTGATTTTTGCCAATAAAATTGTTAAACAATTGAAATCCAACACCATCGTACTGATCAAAAACCGTCAGCTCATTGGTTGTGGGATGGGTCAGACTTCAAGGGTTGATGCTCTTCGGCAGGCTATTATAAAGGCTGATGCCTTCGGATTTGATACTGCCGGGTCAGTGATGGCTTCTGATGCATTCTTTCCTTTCGCCGATTGTGTGGAAATTGCACATGAAGCTGGAATAGTATCTGTAATTCAACCTGGTGGTTCTATCCGCGATGCTGATTCGGTGAAATACTGCAACGAACATGACATGTCCATGGTTTTTACCGGGATACGACACTTTAAACATTAAATTATTAATTCCATGGGATTATTCACAAAAGAAATAGCCATAGACTTAGGTACAGCCAATACCATTATCATTTATAACGATAAAGTGGTTGTTGATGAGCCATCAATAGTTGCCATAGAGCGGAGCTCTGGAAAAATCATTGCAGTTGGGAAAAAAGCACAGATGATGCATGGTAAGACCCACGAAAACATCAAGACAATTCGTCCTTTAAGAGGTGGAGTTATTGCCGATTTCCAGGCTGCCGAACACATGATACGTGCAATGATCAAGATGATTGATCTTCGCAAATCATGGTTTCCCCCTGCTCTTAAGATGGTAATTTGTATTCCTTCCGGTATTACCGAAGTTGAGGAGCGCGCTGTAAAGGACTCTGCCGAACAGGCTGGCGCCAAGGAAGTTCGTCTTATTCATGAGCCAATGGCTGCTGCCATTGGGATTGGAATAGATGTACTTGAACCGGTTGGCAACATGGTAATTGACATTGGCGGAGGTACCAGCGAAATTGCCGTAATCGCACTGGGTGGCATTGTCAACAACAAATCTATACGTATTGCCGGGGATGAATTCAATGCCGACATTGAAGAATACATGCGCAAACAGCATAATATAAACATCGGTGAACGGACGGCGGAACGAATTAAAATTGAAGTCGGTGCAGCTCTTGCCGATATTGATAACCCCCCTCCCGACTATGCCGTACACGGACGGGATCTTCTCACTGGCATTCCAAAGGAGGTCATTGTAAATTATGCTGAAATCGCTCACTGTCTTGATAAATCAGTGGCAAAAATTGAAGCTGCTGTGCTGAATGCACTGGAAATGACGCCACCGGAACTTGCTTCGGATATTTTCGAAACCGGCATATATCTTACAGGGGGTGGTGCCTTGCTCCGGGGTCTTGATAAACGGATTCACCTGAAGACCAAACTAAAAGTTCATGTTGCCGAAGACCCATTACGTGCGGTGGCTCGCGGAACCGGTATCGCATTGAAAAACTTTGACAAGTTTACCTTCCTCATCAAGTAAAATGTAGCATTCGGAAGTTGTTATTATTCCAGAACAACTATTTCTATTTTATTTTCCTGTCCTTTTTTATAGGTTCTGATTTTTTACGGAGGATGAAGGTATGTTCATTTTTCATGTGAATAAAACCTCAAAAGTTGCCTGTAGCAAATTGTATCGGGTTAAACTTTTGGCAAGTATTACTATTCCTATAAATCAGACAACTATTGAAGTTGAAATTATTCCCGGTATAATATTGTTCATAATATTGTTCATAATATTATTTTCTTAATCACAAAATGACCACCTTCTTGTTCTACTTTTGCATCAGATATCGCCCTGTATGAAGCTGAAACTTGAACAAATCAAAGTCAATCCTCTCCACGATCAGATTTATTCTTCCAATGACATTGAGGATTTAAAGGAATCAATGAATAAAGATGGATTACAGGAGCCAATAATCGTTTCAATGGACAAGACTATTATACGTGGACACCGGCGTTATCTCACGGCAAAATATCTTGGTTGGAAAGATATCGAGGTAACTGAAAAAAGTGTCGAAAAAGACGAAATGGAATACCTGGACTGGTCCCAGTCAATAAAGCAGCGTTAAAGAGAACTTAAAAAATATTGCTGTGGTTACTGATTACACATAA
>JBAXXU010000248.1:0-2709 GCA_037127735.1 Bacteroidota bacterium | reverse complement strand
CTTTGCCCTCCGAAGCGTTTTTCACGCGAAGGAGGGTACTACAAATTTCTCCCGGTGGGCAAGACACCATGGCGCAATTTTTGCAAGTCCCGGCGAAAGATATAGTTGTCCCGGTAGCAGGATTTGTCCAGAGCCGGAATAATTTTGGCAGAAGTGTGAGAAGTTGATCGTCATGATAAAACTGTCCAGGTGGCGATGCAAAAATTGCGACAAGCTTTTTGCTTATGACCCGCTTGTTTGCTGCAGTAACCGAGAGTATACGAATCTGTCATGGTATACGAAATGAAGGCTTGCTAAGGCGCTTTGAGAGCTTGCAGATGGCGCTCATGAGCCGGTTTTGTATCTTCTTCCAAACAAAACCGTGAATTGCCATCTGCAAGCTTGCGTCGGGGCAAGCCGGGTAAAGTACAAGTTAACAAATTGTCCAGGTGAAACAGAATTGTTACCTGCATAAAATAAGCTTGCCGAAGGGTCGGCTTGTTTGCGGCATTCAAGATAAAAAGAATTTGTCACACGATACGAATTAGTCCAGGAATTATCAATTTGTCCAGGTAGAGCCGCAAACTGAATATGGGGCAAGCGAGCAGATGACTCTGAAATCGTTATTACATACAACGGCTGGGCGGTTTGATTAGTGGCCGTCTGTGTCCGGGCTGGCGAGTTTTTTGCCAATCCTGGTAGATGGGTGAGATGTCTCTTGTCAAGGCAAAACCGGCTTGCGTGTGCGTCCCGGTAGATGGTACAAAGCTACTTGTCAAGGTGAACTTTCTAAACGGTGAGCAAAAAACGCTACCAGCTGCACATCGGCCGGCAGCCCATGTGACTTTGTCTAGGTTGCAGGATCAGTCATGGTACCACAAAATAATATAAGCAGAGAAAAGCTTAACAATATAGACTTTGGGGGCTGATTATCAAGATGTCCGGGCTGCCGAAGGCCATTAATTAAACCGACCTTGTTAGCACATGTATGTTATTTAGGAATGGTCAGGATATTTGGATTTTGTCTACAGTCCCATATTGCATCAATCGTTATTGTCTCACTGTCGACTTGATATAAAATTGCATAGTTACCTTCAACTAAGGATCTAACATTCTCGATATCAGACTGAAGTCCCAAAAACGGATGATTGCTTAAAAGTTTTACTGTTTTGTGAATCTTTGAGTTAAGATGTAGGCTATATGTCTTTGATCCATTGCGGATATAGAAATATTCAAGAATCTTTATAAGGTCAATCTCCGCGTAAGGTGACCAAACTATCTTTCGCTTAGCCATTTATCTATATCTGCTTCAACTTGATCATTTGATATACCCTCTCCTCTTGCTATTTGTTCCTGTGCCTCTTTAATCCGTTGTTTTTGATCAGGAGTGGTTCTAAATATAAGTTTTTCTGACTTAGTATCAACAATAGTATTAATTGCGGCAAGGAAAGATTTGTCATTTATTGTTGCAATCTTATGAATTAAGATATCTTTTAGTTCAATTGTAGTCATGATGCCTAAAGTTTGCACAAAGATACTACTTTTTTAATTCGGAAAAGTCTTGCTTTCCCTCTTTGCTGTTAGCACATGTATTTTTCATCGCGCGATGGAAGAGTCCCGGTAGAAAGTAGTATTGTTAATTTTATAACAGATGCTTCTGGTGACGGCGGGGGGGCTGGATGTCTGTCGCGCGATGGCAGGTCCCGGTAAAAGTGTTGAATTTTAATTGTCAAGGTAAAACTTTATTAATACGGCGCAGGGGGCTAAGTCTCACAGCCACAAATATATGTGCTAACGGCCCGGCGGTTTGATTAGGTGCCGTCTGCGTCGCGGTGGCGTGTTTTTTGCCAGTCCCGGTAAGTGGCAGTGAGTTTCGGGTCATGGTGAAGCTGCGAGACGGTACCAAGTCCAGATAGACGGTAGTTAAGTTTCGTGTCACGACAAAATAGTCTCGGTGCCGAGCAAAAAACACGGCGCCAGCGCGGTGGCCGGCAGCCCGACGTAGACTTTGTCCCGGGAGACGAAATAGTCGCGGTGCACAGAAGTTAATAAACGGCTGAAATTTTCCTCTCATAGACTTTAAGGGCTGCCTCTGAAGTAGTCCGGGCTGCCGAAGGCAATTAATTAAACCGTCCGTGTTAGCAACAGGTTATTTCTTTAATTTAAAGTAGTATGAGGATGAAAGATTAAAAGAGATGTTATGATTCTCAAAAACATTAATTTGTTTTAAACCCCTCTCAACTTGGATTAAGAATTGAAATGGACCTTTTTGAATTCCGGATCCAAAGGTAAAGCCATAGTCCACCCTTTTATAATCATAACCATCATCGTTTTGGGTCCAATTAATCTTATACTTAGATGCATAAGCAAGGTTCCCAGAATCTACCCAAAAATTTTTGGAGTCAATATGGCCTGAGATGCCATTAGCCAAGTATAACCCGGAAGTAATAAATAATTTACTCTTTTTAATTTTAATTATTGAATTTATTTTTAACGGTAGACTAAAATAGTTAATTTTTATGCGGTTAACTTTTATCATCGCATTAAAAGCTGCTCTAGAAGAGCTATATTGGGAATAGATATATTTTTCAACGGTGCCTTTTTGAATAAAATCAACACCAGTTTCGAAGTATAAAAGACTAAATATAAGTTTGTTTGGGAACCTAAAATTAATGCTAGTGTCACGTCACATTTAATATGACGTAATTAATATATTTTGTATCTTAGCCC
>JBAXXU010000247.1:0-2744 GCA_037127735.1 Bacteroidota bacterium | reverse complement strand
GTGTAACACTAAGTAACACGAAGGAAAACAATGAATTAATCATATTCATGAATAGGATAGGCTAAGAATCATCTAATAAATTAGTTATTTATTGTTGTGACGTTTAAATAAATATTAGTCCATAAGTATTTGGTAATGACCTGCTAACTGTTATATCTTCCGGAATAAAAAGGAGCTCCCGCCACGGAGTTTCCTCCGCTGCCTTGTTTCTCCGAAACGACTACTCGAAGACACAGGAAGTGACAGAGGGGTGTTTAAGTATATAGAAATCTCTTAATTTTCAGTGTTGCTGTCTTTTGAAAAGGAACAGGTTGCAATACTACCTTTTGTATCTTACTGAATTTATTCACATGAGTATTAACGTACTCCTGTAATTCACAAAGTACCTCATTAACTTTATCATCAAACTGTTTAGTCATATCCTGTTTAAGGATCTGATATTTCTTTTCAAGCTCTTCCATGTTAATGTGAACAAGGGCAACAAGTTTTCCTTTTTGCTGAACAACAAGCGATTCCACAACGAAACGAAAATTGTTTATAATTGATTCAATCTCTTCAGGATAAATATTTTCTCCGCTGGAGCTGAGGATCATATTTTTCAATCTTCCTTTTATGTACAGATTGTTGTTGTTGTCGAGAGTTCCCAGGTCCCCGGTTTTAAACCAGCCATCGGGAGTAAGGACGGCTTTTGTCAATTCAGGCTCCTTATAGTAACCTTTCATTATGCTTGGCCCTTTTGCCCAAATTTCGCCTTCGCCGGTTTTTTTGTCGGGGTTATTTATGATAAGTTCTATGCCTTCAATGGCAGGTCCGGTTGACTCATAAACAGATTTTGAAGGATTAGCGCCTGCAAGAAGAGGAGAGGTTTCAGTAAGCCCATAGCCGATTGCATAAGGGAATTTTGCTTCTATAAGAAATTTTTCAACGGTCCTGTTGAGTTTGGCTCCGCCTATACCATAAAACTTCAAATTACCGCCAAAAGTTTTAATCAGTTTCTTCCCGGCAGCTTCATTCAGTTTTTTTCTGAGGAAAGGAATCTTGTACAGAAGTTTAAGTATAAGTTTATCCCTGAATGTGGGCATGATTTTATTAAAATATATTTTTTCAATTATCAGGGGAACCGTCAACATTACTGAAGGTTTTATTTCAGCCAGGGCAGGAAGGAGAACAGCCGGTGTCGGTGGCTTCCTGAGATAATATACACAACATCCGCAGAGCATCGGCAAAACCAAACCGAGAGTATTCTCATACGTGTGCGATAATGGCAAAACGGACAAAAAACGATCATTCTCGTTCATTGACTGTATCACTTTACCTTTCATTGCATTAAAAGTGATGTTCTTGTGGGTTAGCATAACTCCTTTAGAACGGCCAGTTGTTCCAGAAGTATAGATAATTGATGCAAGATCTTCTTCTTCAACTTCATAATTTATAACAGGAAGGGCTGAAGCATCATATTCGTAAGAACCCTTTTCAGAAAAAATAAGAGAAAAATCTTCAATAAGTATCCCTGTTTTAAGTTCTTCTGATTTATAACCTTCAATTCTCTGCAATAATGAGGAGGATATAAAAATAGCCTTGGCACCGGAGTGTTCGAGAACATTGCCAACCTCGGTATTGGAAAAATCAGGCAGGATAGGCACAACAATAGCGCCCATAAAAGTAATTGAAAAGAAAACTACACCCCAGTTTGGCATATTGGAACTCAGGATTGCCACTTTATCTCCCGGGCAAACGCCATTCTTCTCAAGGAAAGCAATAACCGCCCTAATATCCTTATCAACGGTTTCATAGCTCCTGGGTTCTTCGCCTACAAATGAATAAGCATTGCATCTTCCGAACTTTCTTAATGTCTCGTTAAACATCGCAGGGAAAGTTAACCTGATATTATTTTCTTCCATTATCGCCTATTATTAAGCTAATTGTAAAATACAAAGGTAAGGAATTATTGAATTGTAAGTCTAAATCATGACATTTATTAACTAAATATTACAAAAGTGCGATAAAACATTAAACCTTTATCGTGCGGAATGGTTAATTTTGTAAATTATTTTCAATTACGAAATCATGGCTTCAGTAATAAGGGTAACAAAGGAATTCACTTTTGAAATGGCACATGCTCTTTGGAATTATGACGGACCCTGCAGAAATGTTCATGGCCATTCATATCGCCTGTTTGTAACACTTTCAGGCATCCCGGTTGACGATTCCGAAAATCCTAAAAATGGAATGGTAATAGATTTTACCGACCTGAAAAGTATTGTAAAAAAGGAGATTGTAAACATTTTTGATCATGCTGTAGTTGTCAGCCGGAGGTTTGATAAAGAGAAAATGGAGATGTTTGCAAAGATGTTCGGAAACACAGTTCTGGTTGATTATCAGCCTACCTGTGAAAACCTGGTTTCAGATTTTGCAAAAAGGATTACCCCATACCTGCCGGTCAAAGTAAAACTGCACAGCCTTAAACTATATGAAACAGCCACATCTTTCGCCGAATGGTATGCTTCTGATAACCAATAAAGAAGTTTGGAGTGACTAGAGACTAGAGTGACTAAAGTGAACTAAAGTTTGGAGTGAGCTAAAGTTGGGAGTAATGTAGAGTTTGGAGTGAACTAAAGTTTGGAGTGAGCTAAAGTTGGGAAACATGCTATATATTAAAATGATAATAACTCCAGTCACTCTAGTCACTCCAGTCACTCCAGTCACTCCAGTCACTCCAGTCACTCCAGTCACTCCAGTCACTC
>JBAXXU010000246.1:0-2747 GCA_037127735.1 Bacteroidota bacterium | reverse complement strand
CTCGATCTGCTGTTGCTTACCCAGGGATGGCGCGATTTTGAATGGAAATATAAAAGCATGAACTATCCGCCCGAAACCGGCTTCACAATCTCAGGGAGGGTAAGGAAAAAATTTGCAGATGTGCCTGTAGTGAACTCAATAGTAAACATTGCAATTTTCAAGAGCGGAAAGCCTGGTATAACCACTGTGCGAACAGACTCTGCAGGAAGGTTCAATCTCACCGGTGTGGAAGTGACAGGTAATGCCAAACTGATCGCGAGTGTTACAGGTGATAAAGACAATCTGAAGGGTTGGCTGCTCCTGGATTCTGTCAGGTACACCCCTGCAATAGTTACGAACAATATAGCTAATACAAAGTTTATTCAAAATAACGACCAATTTATAAATAATGATCAACTCATAATTGAAAATCAGCTTATTAAGAAATATTTGCACACCTTTATTCAACAGGCAGAGATAAAAAATTCTATCCGGAAACAGTATCAGTTATCCGATACAATTCGTCCGGGGGAAGTTACAATTGTGGCAATACGATCAGATGCTCCCGAGTCGGCCCGGGCAAGAAGCAGGCAATATCTTATGGGGACGCCTGACCAGGAGTTAATAATTACTCCCGAAGAACAAGTTTACAATAACGCTTTTCAACTGGTAGCTACCAAGTATCTTAGTGGAAGGTTGTTCCAGGCAATAGGTATAAACCCGAAACCCTTGCCAGCCTCAAGCCTGAGTCATGAGATGCAAAATCCACTTTACATGATTAATGGTATGGTAGTAGGGATTGATGATGTGAAGGCGCTCTCTATAAGTTCGGTTGAAAGAATAGATGTATTGGATAATATGGCTTCCTATGCTGTGTTTGGTGGAGGAAATGGTGATAATCCGATAGATGGAGTTATTTCTATTATTTTAAAAAGCGATTTCGCGATTAGTTACACCTCTGTTTTTCACTCAGTCAACATCAAATTTTCAGGGTATACTGAGCCACGTGTTTTTTATTCTCCAAAGCATTATACAAAATTAGAATCCGATTACAAACCTGACCTGCGAACTACTCTTTTATGGGAACCAAATATAAAAGTGAGAAACAACAAAGAAGTAGTTCTTAATTTTTTCAACGCAGACAATCCTTCAAAAATTAAGGTAATTGTTGAAGGGATTACTACATCGGGAATTCCGGTAACTGCTAAAACAGAATACGAGGTGAAATAAACTGAAAACAATAATTTTTCAGGATAAACAAATCAATGTCGTTTAGTTAAGGAAAATTATTACCAAACATGAAAGGAGTGTTCTATTTCTACCCCCTACCCACACTACAATACCCGTGTTTTTACCCCCCAACCCCCCAAGGGGGGATTTAAGAAGACCCCCTTTTAGGGGGCAGGGGGTAAAAAAGTGGGAGTGAAAAACAGATTATCAGGGCTTAACTAAACGACATTGATAAACAAATTATTAAAAGAAGGTTTTGAGCAACCACGGGTACTTGAGAAAAGATTAAGTTTTTTAGTAAATACATTGTCTTGCTTCATCTGCAAATGCCTTGATTAATTTCAGATCTGCCTCAAAGAAATGGTCTGAAGGGGAAAGAATGAATCCGCCATTTTTACCGGCAGCTTCGAAACATCTTCGTACTTCATTTCTTGTTTCCATTTCGGTACATCCGGTAAAAAAATGAAACTGATCGAAACCCCCTATCATGCAAACCTTATCTCCGATACATCGTTTCGCTTCCTCAAGTCGCGTGTCTCCACCCATAGCTGAAGGAGAAAATGTCTCCATTGCATCAGGTTTCATTGCGGCAATATCTTCAAGAATTGGCATCATCCCTCCACAAGTGTGATATACAATTTTTTGCCCTGCTTCATGTGCAGCATTAATGAGCGGAGCATCGTATGGTGCCACGAAATCGTTAAATATATCAGGAGAAATAACCGTTGTGGAGGCATCGCCGCCCCCTAGTTCAAGGATATCGTATTTTGCGCCTTTCAGTGATTCTATAAAAATTCTTTTCCGTTCCTGTAACAAACCGAGGAATGTATGAACCCAGGCAGGATCAGTTAAGGCAGCCATAATAAGGTTCTCTATTCCATACATGCATGATGCATCCTGCCAGCATCCGGGCTGTCCGAATCCGTCAAAACATGGTATATGCCCCCTTATAAGCCCCCTGTCACCGAAGTCCTCCGCAACCTTATTTATGGCTCCAACTTCGCATTTGGGAGCAGGCATATATTTTGCCAAAATATCTATATCCGCCTTTTCCTTTATGACATGTTCACATAACCAGGTAGTATGAATATCAGTCTGAAGAACCATGGACAAAGTTTTAACAGGGGTTATTATATTTAATCGTTTGGTCGGATATGCCTGTCCCTGAATATCTTCAGTTGAGAATATCCAGCTATCTGTGCAAATTCTTCGAGCCTCGAGAAATCCTGTTTCAGTATGTGTCGGATCAAAGAATTCACCTTTTGATGCATCATAAGTATGAGCAATCGTCCAGTTGACAGGATCCAAACAGAAATAGTCAAAAAATTCCTGATCAGATTTTCCATCCATATATTTGTTCAGGAAGGAGGGCATTAAATGATGAGTTGTTACCGGAAGCATGTCAGTTTTCTTCCCGGCTAATGCATTCAGGAATCTTTGCTTTGAGGTCATTTTAGTTGTTTTTATTATAACTATTACTTAACTTTTTTTATTCATAAACTTTGTGAGCCTTTGTGTAACCCTTTGTGCGACTTAGT
>JBAXXU010000245.1:0-2764 GCA_037127735.1 Bacteroidota bacterium | reverse complement strand
ACTGGTAGTAACTTTGTGCTCCGAATACCCGCCGGCAATTAGCCTAGCCCGTTATTCTTAACTTTTGTGTTGTCCCAAATACATATTTTGAAAGAACAATCTACGATTATGCAATCTTAAGCTTGACATCAAGTTTACCCTCCGGTGTGAGTAGAATTAGGAGATACCATGATAATGAGGATAATCATAATGGTAACCTTACAGAGTGGGATGGAAACGAGATCACTGGTTGGTATGGTTACAATTATTTTGGCAGTAATATACAATTGTCTTGGTTCTATTATCCAAGTTGGACTACTGTAAATGAATTCCCCTATTTAGGTATTACATATGGGGTTTTAGGTCATTTTGGTGACTACATGGTTGATGTGGGTTTCATATATATTGATGATGAAAATTATCGTAATGCAAATTCGTGTTATAAAGAAATATGGAACGGGACAAATTGGACTTCATCCTATTTTACTGGGAGCATTACAAATATTATGGATGTAACAGCAAATACGAAATACTATATTAGTAAAGGGGAATTGTAATTTATTCAGAATAATATTTAGGGAAGACAAATCGTTTTCCCTAAATATCTTTAATTAGAAAATATGAAAAAAAAACTTAAAATTATATTTAAGATTATCATATTACTCCCAGCATTGACTAGTTGTCAAAATGGGAATCATCCAATAAATACTGATTATGTCGTTGCTTATATTGACTCATTACAAATATCTATTAAACAAGTTGATATTAGAGCAAGGCAAGAAATTTATGACGAGCTTAATAGAGTTTACCTTATTCGTAAAATTGCTCTTGAAGAAATATTAAGAGAAAAGCTCTTAGGTCTTGAAGCAACAAAATATAATTTAACTATTGAAAAATTAATTGACTCAATTTATTATATGGCATTAAGGCATAACAAATTGCAAAGATTTATTAGTGAAAATCATTATTCTGAAGGAATCCCTGCTTTTGAGCGAACTTTAAAATATTATGAGATTCAATCAGAAGATGGGAATAACATTTTACACAAGAGATTCAAAGAGTATATTCTTAAAAATTATATAGACTCCTTGAAATTAGTTTATAAAACAAGAGTATTATTAGAACCACCTATCCCTCCAAATATTAAAATCACAAATCTATTAGTGCACTATAGAGGAAACCTTAAATCTAAGACAAACTGTATAATAATTTCAGACTTTGAATGTGAAATGTGCAGAAAGTATAATCCTTTATTCGATTCCCTCTACATCAAATATAAAGATAAAGTTAAGTTTGGTTTTACAAATTTTGGTTCCTATGCTACTATTTCCGCCATCGCAACTGAATGTGCAGCGAAACAAGGAAAATTTTGGGAAATGCATGATGCACTTTTTTCACTATCCGATTTACCAGATACAACTAGAATTTTCAGTATTGCTTACGATTTGGACATAAATATTAATGAATTTAAAAATGATTTTTATGATAAAAAAACACAAAATGCTATTGAAAATAATTTGAACTTAATAATAAATTCTGGAATATATGCTACTCCTACAATTATGATAAATAACAGACCTATTTTCAATTCATCATCAATTGTTGAGATTGAACAGTTACTCTTAAATACTTTGTCAAGTCCTGATGGATAGTCAATCCATCTCCTCTGTTTGGCACATTTGCAGCTCACACATTCTGCGTTAAATCCTAAAGCTGCAAAAGAGCCAAACAGAACTACCCGCCTGTATGACGAGACAGATCACTGGAGGATAAAGTTTTCGGACATCATGACAGTTTTATAATTAATCCTAAACATAACACGGATGGTATGGGTAATTGCCTTCAGCAGCCCGGACAGCTTAGTAATCAGCTCCATAAGTCTATGCTATCAAAATGATTCCCATTTATCAAACTTTCAGTACCGTGACTACTCCTGCTGCCGAGACAAAGTCAATAGGGCTGCTGGCCGACGCGCAGTTGTCATGGTTTTTGCATCGCCACCTGGACAATTTTATCGTGACGTGACAAATTCGTATCATTTATCGGGACTCAGTCGTCTAGACAATTCCATCTGGACAAAAAAACTCTCGTCCGTTTACCGGGACTATGCAAAAACGCATGCCAACCCTGACACATACGGCAACTCCCCATACCACCGGGCCGTTAGCAAAAATACGGGGTGCATCAGGACATTCGGCATCGCGCACTGCAAGTAATTAAATTTATCATGACAAGACAATTTTTCGCCGTTTATCAAATTTGTACCCCGACGCTCTACTGGTTTTTTCTATGCTTCGTTTCGGGTGACAAATCCGTATACCTTGACAATTTTCGGCGCCAGCCTCATAAGCTTGCCAACGCTCATATAAAAAATTGGCTTCCCGCTACTGCTGTTAATTAAATAACACTACCAAGACAAATTATCTTTTCTATAATGTTTGTACCGCGACACTCAACCAAGCCAATTTTTTATGCCTGCCCTAATGCCTCGCAAATGTTGACAAATCCGTTTAAACATGACAATTCTGTGGCATTTGCAAGGCCGTACTTTTGCTAACTGCATTTATTCAAATCGGTATGACATGTTTGTTTTTAGCCGTTTAGTGACACTGATCATTTATGATATTATAATTATCTTTTACCATAGTCTCATCAGTTTTTAATAAATAAAATCAGTAAATTTTTATTACCTTTCAGACTGTATAAACATATATGAATAGAGAGAACATATTTAATTTCAGAACTCCTTACCCCGCGCAATCTAAATTAGCGGTAATTTGGAAAA
>JBAXXU010000244.1:0-2774 GCA_037127735.1 Bacteroidota bacterium | reverse complement strand
TATTAACCTGCAGGAGAGGCTGACTTGCTACTGTCCTGTTAAGAACTTTTACTCCCGAATTGTTGTATAATTCGAGGATGAGCCGGCCTGTGTCGACCGGTGTGATTTCGATATTAATGAAATCTGTTGCCGGTACGGGATATACTTTAAGTGAAAGAGCAGATTCCGTCAATTGTTCTTCACTTAAGCTGTTAAGATTACTTACAGCATTGACGGGAATATCAGATAAGCTCCCGCCAATGATCCAATTGACTGAAATTTCTGATTTTACATCATATCCTCCTGAAGAAACAACCTGTTGTGCTTTGCAGAAGCTACAACAGAAAAGAAATAATAAAAAGCATCCTGTTTTCTTTTTCATAGTTAAGTTATCTATTTAAAATTAATACTACAATCTGGTTATTTAGCCATTCAAAGTTCGGTAAACAATTCCTTTATGATTAGAAATACCTCTGACCGGAATGGCTAAATCGCTTCAGAATGTTAAAATCCTGAAGTACTTCAATAATGATGACAGACTCTCCCATGAATTGAGAGTAGTTTGAATGCATTAATTAAAACCAATAATGCTTTATTGCCTGAGGTGGAAATTTGAATGCCGTGAATAAATGATTCACATTTCTATTTGTTTTAGCCTGGCGTATTCCATAGGACTCATGCCAGCCTCTTTCCTGAACTCGGTAAAAAAACTGGTGTTAGATGAAAAACCTGACAGACGGCCAATTCCTTCAATATTAAACTTATTGTAATCACCAGCTCTGAGAAGCATCTTTGCATGAGTTACCCTGAGCCTGTTCTTATAGACAGTAAATGATAATCCATGCCTGTTGAAATAGTACCTTAGGTGGTGTATCGGCACCTCAATTTCAGATGCCAGTTTGTATATCGAAAAATTCAGGTCAAGGTATGGACTCGACTTCATAATGACTTCCTTAAGTTTCCGGTCAATTCCGGTAAACTGAAGGGTTTCTTCAAGTGATATGTCTTTCTTACTTACTATAACTTCCTCATTTAAAAAGACCTCATCTTTGTTTCCGGGCTTTGAAGACTCCTGCCGGGGAAGAGCCCTTATCCTTGGAAGACCGTACATGATCTCAGGAAACGATAACAATCCTAAAATAAGCAACACAACTATCAGCCCGTAGGATGAAATTATTATCCTGCTGTTCGATAAAAATTCATCCCTTGTCGGGTAAAGTAAATGACATGTAATGAGGTACATTCCACTTATAAAAAATAAACCTACAGCTATGCAGAAGATAATCAGCCAGCGCTCGGTAAACCTGAGAGAAAGGTTGTAATATGCCTTTATGCCCGATGCTCTTTTATATCTCCATAGCATCGATAAAATCAAAACCATATAAATAACAAAATGCAAAAACATAAGAACAAGATTGATACTTGTCGGGACAACACTCAGTGGAATACTGGTTAAATTCCAGGCTTCTGTGTGGATAATACCGGCTACTGTTTTTTTATACTCCCAGGAGCTCAGGTAATAGGGGATCATCCCAGCCAACTGGAGAAGAAACAGTGTAAAGTGAAAATAATCATATCCCTTTATTTTCGGATCATCTGTCAGAATACTCCGAACATAGAAAAAAGCAAAAGGTCCTATCAGAAAGATCACCGGCCATAAGTTAGTACCAAGAAGTGCGGTCCAGAAGGGGGAGTCACCGTATAAACCAAAATTAACTACCAGATTAGTAAATGAGCAAAAGAAGAAATAACCACCCAGAAACAGGTTTGCCCTTGTATATCCCCTTTTGATAAAAACAATGATCAGGGATAAAACCATTGCTGTCAGAAAAATATAAAGCAAGAAGCTGTCCATTCACAAAACTTTATCAAATATATCATTTTGCTCTTGATAAAATCAGCTTGAGAAGGATATCTGTGCGATTTTATGCATATTTTTTAACACCTGTCGTGCTGGTATTTAAAACTTTTGTCTTAATCTTTAATGACATGCAGTCTAAAGATTTATTAATATTAGGCGGAGGACATATGATTTGGGGTGAAGTCTTTTTAAACATGATCAGGAAGAAATTTTATGAATTGGCCAGGGTTATGATCTTTGACAAAATTGAAATAGTTGAATCAGAGGCAAAATGTGATTCGGGTTTTATTGGTACAGCAGCTTTGCTGTTAGAATAAAAAAACGGCATTAAGCATATCAAAAATTGAAAAGTAAAATGTTTTTTTGATAAAGGATGCAAAATGAGGCCGTCTCAAAAGGTTTTATCTTTACGTTAGCTACCTCAGTGTGACTCTGTGTCTTATCTGTGTAACAAGTATTTAAGACCTTACAGAGGGGGGACAGAGCATAGCCAATAACCTAAGGTATCCGTGATGAAAAATATTTCGATATATCAGGCCACGAATGTGGCCCGATGTGAATAACCCCCAGCGCCAGCTGGGGGAATGACTAACTTATATATGTCAAGCCCTGAAAGGGCGTAATAAAGTTTGAGATAATCAGCAGTTTTTTGTAAATTAGTATTTTCTCGTTGCTTTACTAATTTAATAATTAAAGACATGTCAAGTTATCGTCAACTTCTTTATCACCTTGTTTTCAGAACCAAGGATAGTACACCCACAATTAAGCAGGATAATGTTGATCAGCTTTATGCCTATATTACAGGTATAATTAAAAACAAAAACAGTCACCTGTATCGCATTAATGGAATTGAAAATCATCTGCATATAATAACTGACCTGCATCCTTCAATTGCACTTGCAGATTTTATGAGATTTGAAGATGAGTACAAGAG
>JBAXXU010000243.1:0-2800 GCA_037127735.1 Bacteroidota bacterium | reverse complement strand
TCTTTTGTCTTGATTTCGATTTTACTTTTGTCTTTTTCCTTTTATCTTTTGTCTTAATTAAAGCTGAAACCCTGAACCGAGTGCCGCGTTAACGGGACGAGCTCGGCGACATTGTCAGACGAAGTCTCTGACGGAGTCTGAAGCCAAACCCTGAAACTTGATTATCCTCTATTTATCAACAACTTAACATAGCAGCTTGAAAAACAAAAAAGTGAATTTATTTTACGTTTTTAAATTACAATAACATAAAAATGGATTTGCAACTCATACAAAATAAAATTTATGAGATCAGGGGACATAAAGTAATGCTTGACTTCGATCTTGCTGAGCTTTATGAAGTCAAAACTAAGGCTTTAAATCAGGCAGTAAAAAGAAACATACAGAGATTTCCAATTGATTTTATGTTTCGTCTTACACTATATGAATGGGAGTCCGTGCGGTCACTAATTGCAACCGCATCAGATATTGAAAAAACTATGAGGTCACAAAATGTGACCGCATCACAAAAAAAGAGGAATGTTTCAGCAACACCTTATGCATTTACTGAACAGGGGCTTGCAATGTTAAGTGGGATACTAAACTCCGATAAAGCAATAAATGTAAATATAGCAATAATGAGAGCCTTTGTATTGGTAAGGCAATATGCCCTAACCTATAAAGAATTGGCTGATAAGCTAAAAGAAATTGAAAGTAAATTTACGGATGTTTACGAAGCAATAAACTATTTGCTAAACTAGGACAAGCTGCAAATTGAACAAAAGCAAAGAAACCGCATTGGCTTTAATACAGACCCGCTAAAAAAGTAATTCACTATTTTAAAAAGATTGAAATTGTTGACCTGATTTATTATAAAAGATAACCATAGCTAATTATTGGAATTCTTTTTTAGAATTTCGATAGCCTTCCACTTTGAACCCATCCTTAGCCTTCGGCTTCGGATGGCAAAGCTTGAACCTTGAACTTGAACTTGAAACCCTGTACCTGAGCCCTGCGATCTTCGCCCTGCGCCTTTTACTTTTGTCTTTTGTCTTAAATCCCACTTTATCTAATGTCCACTGTCATCCAAATCACTAATTTATCGAAAATCTACCGCCCTGGCGAGATAGACACCGGCACTATCAGCCGTGACCTAGAGCGCTGCAAGATTGAAGATTAGAAAAGGAGAAAGGAGAAAGGCGAAAGTAAAAAGTAAACAAAAACTGTAAACAAAAATCAGGACGAGTCATTGGTTGGCACTAAACCAGAAGACACAGATGGATTTTAACCGGCCCTAGAGTATTTTGGAAAAAAAGACTTTGATAAAATGAGCCTTATTTATTTCTTTACGGTGCGTAGGCAATCCGAAAATGGTGCGAACTTCGGAACTTCCCGTAGCGCCAATAAGGCTTGTGTAGTGGGCGCAGGGAAGTTCTGAATTTGTCATTTTCGGCGCCCTTTTCGCCACCCCTGCAGTCCGACTCCTTCGCTAAAATAGCCCACCGGGCTATTTCTGAACGCTCGGCTCCATTTTTTGGGCGATCAAAAAATGAACAATAAACAAACAAAACTGAAGTAACTCGGGTTGGAACAACGCCCCTTTTAATTTAGATAAAACAGCACGAATCGAAAGTCCAGAATCATATCTTTAGCAGTCACATTTCAAAAAACAAAAATTAATGGAAATAATCTTTTCTTTTCATGCGCTTCAACAAATGTTAAAGAGGAATATTTCCGTTGAACAAGTGAAAAATGCAATTAAAAAAGGAGAAGAAATAAGAAGTTACCCTGATGATAAACCATATCCAAGCAAGCTTTTGCTGGGGTATGAAAATGAATTACCTTTGCATATTGTAATAGCTCAAAATTATGTTGAAAATATAATTATAGTAATAACTGCATATCACCCCGAATTGGATATCTGGATGGAAAATTTTAAAACAAGGAGGTAATTATGGAATGTGTAATCTGCAAAAATGGGAATGCATTCAATGGTTTTACAACTGTTACTCTTGAACAGAATAATTCAGTTGTTATAATTAAAGAGGTGCCTGCCCTTATCTGCAACAATTGTGGCCATTTCTACCTCTCTGAAGAACTTGCTACCAAAGTATTAGCTATAGCTCAGGAGACAGTCCGGAAAGGTATTGAAATTGAAGTTTCCAGGTTTAGTGTGGCGAGTTAGTTTTTTTTAAGCAATTTGCAAAACGGCTTTGCTCTGAAACCCTGCACTCTGTCAGACGAAGTGCCTGATAGAGTTTGAAACCAAACCCATCCTTCTGCTTCGGCCTTAGGATGACGAAGTCGGATGTCAAAGCCTGAACCCTGATCCTGCACCATTTTCCCTGCGCCCTGAGTCCTGATAATCAAAACTGTTCCAGTTCAGTTTGAGATATCTTTCATAGGTGATTATTTTAAATTTAATTGATATTGATTACATTTACATAAAAAAGATGAGTGAGATTGTGCTTAAATATAACAGGTTAAATAAAACTGCAAGACAGGAATTGAATGACTTTATGGATTTTTTATTGAGTAAACAAAAAAGGGACAAACCATTTTTTTTGCCGACCTACAAAAAAAAAATACTCAATGTTTCTGTCTGGTCCGATTCCGATTTACAAATCTTTGATGAGAACCAAAAGTTGTTTAATCAATGGAGAGTTCTGGAATGGTAGTCGACACAAGTATTTTTATTGAATTTTTAAGGGCTAAAGACAAAACAAAAACAGTTTTATTTGTATCCACAGGACTAACTCCGTCTTACTTCAATAAATTTTTGTTTATAAATTGCGGCAGCAGGTATTTTAGCTGAGAAGATTTG
>JBAXXU010000242.1:0-2843 GCA_037127735.1 Bacteroidota bacterium | reverse complement strand
TCCAATTGACTGTATGCTGCCCATACATAATCAGGTGCAAGGGTTGGTTTGTCCAATTTCAGTTTGTCAAACACTTCTTTTATCATTTTAAAAGTAATGTTTCTGCGGTTGTAGGGTTGCTTGTAAAAAATAGTGAGGGCTTTAATTTCGTCTTGATTGGCTAAAAGATATTCGCTAAAATCTTTTACAATTTCCTTGGCTTTGTCCACCGAGGTTGTATCCCATTCGGCTTTGGTTACTTTGTCAATATTGTGGCTGTCTATAATTTGCTCGTGTTCTATTCGTACTTTTTCAATGTAGTCATTTAGCTTACCATTAAAAGTAGAAGTTGCCGTTGCAATCAATTCTTTTTGTGCTTCTTGTTTGGCTTGGTCTATCAATGCAGGTGTTCGGTCTTGCACTGGTATGGCTTCAATAATTGGTTTTGCCTTTTCTTCAATTACATCATCATCAAAAGCAGATAGCAATTCTTTTGAAATTTGTTTCAAGTTTTTGCCTTTGGAATGTTCCAACAACTTTTCCTTTTCCTTGTCGGTAATTTCTTTTTCTAAACGGATAAGGCGATTAGCTAATGAAAGAAATAAATCTTCTTCAGCAACACCCATTGTTACTGCTCCCAATAAATCTTTAAGCCCAACGGTTGGTTTTCGTTCCAAAGGTCGGCTGTCGGTTTTTTTAGATTTGGTTACGCCAACGGCATCAACAATAATAAAATGCGTTTTGGCTTTGGCGGTTTTAGAAACCATTTGCAAAGCATCTTTACTTATGGTTCGTGTGCCTCTGCCTTTCATTTGCTCAAAGTAGTTTACGCTTTTCACATCTCGCATAAAGAGCAATACTTCCAAAGGTTTTACATCTGTACCCGTTGCAATCATATCTACCGTAACGGCAATACGTGGATAGTATGAATTACGGAAACGGTTAAGCACCGATTTTGGGTCTTCTACTATTTTGTAAGTTAGTTTTTTGCAAAAGTCATCACCTTCGTCAAATTCTTCACGAATGATTTTTATAATATCGTCTGCGTGGCTGTCGGTTTTGGCAAACACCAAAGTTTTAGGAACTTCATATTCTCCGTTTTCGTCTTTTCTATTCGGGAAAATTTCAGTTTCCAATGCCTTTTTATATTGCCTTATGATATTGCGAATTTGACTTGGATTGACCACCTTTTTATCCAAATCGTTTTTCAGGTATTCAGTGTCTTCGTCTTCTTGTGTCCAACGATTTTTTCGGGTGAGTTTGTCTCGTCTGTCCACAAACCAACCAGCTTTTACAACACTTCCTTTTTGCGAAATTTCCGTTTCGATATTGTAAACATCATAAGGCACATTTACGCCATCAATTACCGATTCTTCGTAAGTGTATTCGCTGACTACATTTTCCTCAAAAAAACCAAAAGTTCGTTTGTCGGGTGTGGCAGTTAAGCCAATGAGGAAAGCATCAAAATAATCCAATACTTGTTTCCAAAGGTTGTAAATGGAACGGTGGCACTCATCAATAACGATAAAATCAAATTGCTCAATTGGAACTCTGGCTGTATAATCAACAGGGATTGCCTGTTTTTTATTTCGCTGTTGTTCCATCCAAGAGTTTTCATTTGGGTTGGTATCTTCTGCACCTTCGTCCAATTCTTCGCCTTTTAAAATAGCGTACATCCGTTGAATGGTAGAAATACAAACTTGACTATCGGAAGCGATATAGCTTGAAGTCAATCGCTGTACATTATAAAATTCTGTGAATTTACGGTTGCTGTCGTTGGGTTGAAAAGCCATAAATTCCTGTTCGGCTTGTTCTCCCAAATTTTTGGTGTCCACCAAAAATAAAATGCGTTTGGCTTTGGCGTGTTCCAATAAACGATAAACAAAAGTTGCAGCCGTAAATGTTTTACCTGCACCCGTTGCCATTTGAATTAAGGCTTTTGGCTTGTTCTTTTTAAAAGATTGCTCCAAATTTTTAATCGCCTTAATTTGAGCAGGGCGAAGCCCTGCCTCATTTAAAGCAGGAATATCTAAAAGTCGGCTTCTTAAACTTTTGTCTTTTTGTAACCACTCCGCCAAAGTTTCAGGTCTGAAAAACCAAAAAATGTTTCGTCCTCTTGGCTTTGGGTCTCTTGTATCTCTGAAACGTGTAATTGTTCCTGTGCTTTCAAAAACAAAAGGCAAAGGGTCGTTGTCTAAATATTTAAGTTTAGCAACTGAATATTCTTTGGCTTGGTCTTCGGCAACTGTGAGTTTATGTCCTTCGTCTTCTTTTTTGGCTTCAATAATTCCAACAGGTTTTTTGTCAACAAAAAGTACATAGTCAGCAAACTTGGTTTCGGCTTGGTATTCTCTTAACGCAACGCCTCTGCCTGCTCCCAAGTCCACTTCGTTTTTTGACTGAACAATCCAACCCGCTTCTTTCAACATCAAGTCGATTTTGTCACGGGCAATTTGTTCAGGATTTTGATTTTTATCTGTACTCATATTGTTGTCTGTCTGTGGTGCGTTGGCAAAAAATGGCTCTTTTGGTTTTGCGAAGCGTTGGCTCGTGTGTCGGGCAAAACCAAATGTGCCATTTGTGCGTTGGCTATTTCTTTTATGTCTTTATGCAGCAAAAATTTCATTGTCATATTGTTGGTTCGTGGGTCTTTTTACACTGACCGATAACGTTCCGCTGCTAGCCGCAGGCGGGGATTTGTTCGCACTACTGCCTACACGAAGAACGCGATAAAATTACTAAAGTTTTTTTTAATTTCAACGGAAAATCTTCTACTTACCAGTCCTACGAGATACTGAAACCCCGCTTGTTGGCTAGCTGCTGTTACCGCCTAGGCATTTCTTGTTCTATGGAAGTGTCAATTT
>JBAXXU010000241.1:0-2848 GCA_037127735.1 Bacteroidota bacterium | reverse complement strand
CCTGCGACCCTCTGGTCCCAAACCAGATGCGCTAACCGGGCTGCGCTACACCCCGTATTACCCGCCGAAGCTTTCTTTGACCACCGTAGCCTTTGGCGAAGGTGGTAGCGAAGGCGGTAAAAAGAGTCGCAAAAATATCACAGTTTTTTTAATTATCATAGCAATAATAAGATTAATTTGCTATTTTCCTTTTTCAGTTTGTAAATTAATTTCTCTTTAACGATATTTGGGTACTATAATTTATTGATAACACGTTATTTAAAATCCTAACCTTATGAAGATGATTAAATTTATTTCTGGTAAGTATTTATTTGCTATAGCAGTAGTTTTTACTCTTTTAAGCGGCTCAACAGCATATTCACAAAAAAAATCCGAAGAGTCTGTTCCAAAAGGAAGTGTAATGCTTAAGTATAACTATGCTGCCACTAAACCTTTTAAATATATTGCTGATACTAAAATAGTTCAGGATATGGATATAAATGAACAATCGATGCTGGTGAATGTGTCAATTTCTATGGGATGCGAGATAAAATCATCCGGAAGGCAAGGTGAAAACCTGACCCTTGAAATTATGATAGATTCAATGATACAGAATGTTGAGTCGCCTCAGGGAAGTGCCGGTGGATCAATCAACGATGTTAAAGGGAAAGTATTTAATATGATAATTTCACCGGCCGGTAAAACAATAGACCTGACTGAAGCTTCTAAGATTGTTTACACTATAGAAGGCAGCGGAGAAAATAGCATAGCTCAGGAATTTCTTAATTATTTTCCGGCATTGCCTAAAGGTCCTGTAAAAACCGGAGACACATGGATTTCGAACGATACTATTGACAGCAAAACTCCAGGCAATTCAATGTGGACATCTGTGGAAGCAAGTTGTAAATTTGAAGGAATTGAAAAAATCGATGGAATTGACTGTGCCAGGATATCTGCAACTCTTTCAGGTACAAGGAAAATGGCCACTCAGACTCAGGGTATGGATATTAATACCAGTGGACCTTTCACAGGAACGCAAATAATTCTTTTTGCAGTAACAGAGGGTTATTTTATTAAGGAATCTGTTACTACCAGAATGACTGGAGTTATAGAAATGCCCAATCAAAATATGTCATTCACGGTAGTTATGGATATGACTTACACGAATGGAATTGTAAAATAGAAGGCTATTTATTCACCTTAATCACTATCCCGCTTTCCGGTGTTTTTCCTTTTGTATCAAGTGATGCCGGTTTATTTATCTCTTTTTTATCGGAGTAAATATGGATATAGTATAACCCTTCTTTAGTAAACCTTAGTGGTATGGTATAAGAAATTCCGTTCTTGTAACGTGAAAGATCCCATGCCGGCATTTTCTGATAATCCTCCTCTCCAAAATCCGCGTAACTTCCTCTGCTCCTGATCTTAGCAGGGGTCATGGCCACGGGAAATTTATCGCGGTAGATAATAAGATAGTACAAAAAACTCTGCCCGTCGGTTTTCACAGTTATACTGCAAGGTTCACCAATGCTGACTTCCCCCGGGATTTTTTCAAATTCCAGATACCTGTCAATAAACTCTTCATAATACCTGAACTGCTTTCCTGAAAGACAAAATCCGATGCCGACATAATTGTGCGATTTTTCAATTATATTTTTTTTATGTCCGTCATTAGGGGCCCTTTCAGAAATGAAGGTATCATGCCCCGATTTCATCATATCACTTATGTTTGATGAGGAAACGATATAATTATCAGACGACCATTCACCGAAGGCATTCTCTGAAACATGGTCATATCCGCCTGCAAAAGCATACCTGTGATATGGCTTTTCACCGGCCATGTTCCAGTGCCCTAAATAATCATTCCCTGCCGCCTCTCTGCACATTTTATTTGCAACTCTCGAAGCAAGAATATCCAGCTTAACAGCTCCGGCTTTGTATTTCTTCCTGCTGTTGTTGATAACATCCAATTGAATGAGCTTAAGCTTCAGGGCTTCATTATCATCTTTAAACTCAGGAAGCCTTTGTTCTGCTTCATTGAGCTTAAGATAGCTTTCTATATCATTCGCATCGGGAAAAGTGGGGTGATGCGGAAGGATAGAACGCGGAAGACAAATCAAAACGATGACTATTACTAATAAAATCTTTATCGTTTTCCAGAATTTTCTGAACATAAGTCCTTTCCTATTGTTTAAAGTTGTAAATTAACCAATAAATTTTGAAAATGTATAAACTAAATATGATGTTTTTATCAACGATGATATCAATTGCAGGGTTTGCCCAATCAACCGGATTCTATGATTTCAAGGTCAAAACACTTGAAGGACAGGAATTCGATTTTGCTTCTCTTAAAGGAAAGAAAGTTATGATAGTGAACACAGCTTCCAAATGCGGGTTCACTCCTCAATATAAAGATCTTGAGGAGGCATATCAGAAGTACCAGGGCGATCTGGTAATTATCGGCTTTCCAGCAAATAATTTCCTGAACCAGGAACCCGGCTCAGCTAACGATATACGAAAATTCTGTACGGAAAACTATGGCGTCACATTTCCAATGATGGAGAAAATCTCCGTTAAGGGAAATAATATGGCGCCGGTTTACAAATGGCTCACTTCAAAAGAACAGAATGGCGTTATGGATTCTGAGGTAAAATGGAATTTTCAGAAATATCTTATTGATGAAAACGGGAAACTGGTTGATGTGATATATTCGAAAGAGAAACCTTCTTCTGACAAGGTGACAGCATGGATTTCTTCAAAATAATACTTGTTTTTCCTGTTAGCTTCTTTTATTCATAAACTTTGTGAGCCTTAGTGTAACCCTTTGTGCAACTTAGTGTTTAATATTTTTTTACCACGAAGGTACACA
>JBAXXU010000240.1:0-2853 GCA_037127735.1 Bacteroidota bacterium | reverse complement strand
AAATTAACCCATTCGGTTTGACAAAGAATCTACATTTTGCACAAGGATATCCATGTAACCTTTGAGGCCTTCTCAGAGGTGAGTGGGTGGTATCCACTAAACTAAGATTTACTGCGGTTATAGTCAGAGGGGTCTCGCGAATTTTGCATTCTGGTGGAGTACATTCCATCATCCTCTGCAGCTGGTTCTCGATATGGTCACTCATAAACATCTCAAAAAGGTGTTGATCGGATTCTAATTGATCCTGTCTTTCGATTTCAGCTCTAATATCAGGAGTTGACATATACGTTGTATTTTACAGTTTGAAAGCCAGGAAAAGATAAAATCAAGTGGACTTCCCTTTGGTTCCAGGTCCAGGATGCCAAGCAGTGTTCTAAAATAAACCTCTTTATGAGGGTTCTTCTCAGCGTTTCTTTTAATAACATTACCCATCATCCGGCTTTGGACGATGAAAGTTATACGATATTTATTCCTGAAAGATCCGTGCCGATCCCTGATTGGAAACAAGAGGTTAAAAAAATATCTGGCGGTTAAAAAGAACTCCGTCACGATTGGCAAGAAAAAGATTGAGCAAGAAAAACTATTTGATGGCAAGTGGGTACTAACAACAAATACTGATCTTCCGGCTTCAGAAGTAGCGCTTCAATACAATGAGTTATGGATGGTTGAATACGTTTTTTATGCAAAGCTTTACATAAATTTTTCCGGGATATGAAAAGCATTCTTGAAACCCGGCCCGTTTACCATCAACTTGATGAAACTATCAAAGGACATGTGTTTTGCAGTTTTCTTGCACTGGTACTAAGAAAGGAATTGGATAAACACATGGAAGTTCATAAATTGGAGTTGGAATGGAAGTACGTCAAACGAGATCTTTAATTGCTCCAGGAGGTTGTTCTTGAAGAATCAAAAAACCGTAAGGTGGTCATCCGTACCGCTCCGCAAGGAAATTGAGGTTTATTCGCGGAGTTGCAATCACCGGTATGCAATAGGGTGAATCCATCCTGTTCAATCAAATAGCCTATATTCTCAACTCCTTCGTGCAGATCCACGCTCTTGCCGGTAGCAGAATCGGTTTCAATCCAGGAACCGTGTTTGAGCCGCATGGCCCTGACGTTTATTCCATTCACCATGAACGAAGTATCCGGATGTTCCTGTGACCGGATCGCTATTATCCTTTCGGATACTTCTGAACAACCGGCAGCGAGTTTCAGCCGTTCATTAACCTGATCCGGACAAATCAGAACAGAGCTTTTGTTATTTCGCAGGAAATCAATGGTCATGGGTGCATTAAAATGATCAGAATGGCGGTGAGATACAAGTACAATATTAATGTTATCGAAGGGGTTAACACCGCTGGTCATCAGCCAGGAAACAGAATCACCGGGCTGGTCGCACCAGGTGCCTTTAATATTTCCGAATAATCCATCGATAAGTACTTTATGGTTTGTTGTCTCAATCAGAAATCCTTCGTTTGCTATGTAGGTCACTGTGCAGATTTCAGTTGTTTTCCGGGAATAAACGATGGAACCAATGGTAAGAAGGAGCGATATTATCACAGTAGTAAATGTTGATTTCATTTGAAATGAATTATTATTTCTTTTGCTTCAACTCTTCAATAATTTTTGATGAAATCCAATATATATCCTCATTGCCATTTTTGTTGCTGGTATAAAATAAGAATTTCCCATCCGGTGATATTGTTGAACCATATTCTGAACCGGCAGAATTAATCTTACTCCCCATGTTTCTCGGTTCAATCCATTTGCCATCTTTATTTTTCCAGCTTATATAAATATCTGCCCCGCCAAATCCTCCGGGTTTCACCGAAGAGAAGATTATCGTATTTTCATCAGGAGTAACATAAGCATCGAATTCCCGGTATTCGGTATTAATTGGCATGGGAAGTTTTTTCGCCGGGTTATACTTTCCATCGATGAGTTTTGAACAGAAAATGTCATTCGTACCCAGGCCTCCCCTTTGGGAATTAAAATAGAGATTTCCACTTTTTGTCACAATGGGAAAATAATCTTCATATTCGGAAAATGCTTCTTTTGCAAACAGAACAGGTTCAGTCCATATATTCCCTCTACGTTTTGAAATCCAGAAATCGTGATCCCATTTCTGTTCAACTCCCTTTTGATGGGGCCGGTCAGAACAAAAGATCATTGATACGTCATCGGGCTTAATAAACAAGTCTATATCATCATATGTGCTTGTAAAGTCAACAGGTTCAGGCTTTGTCCATACATTATTTATCATCCTTGAAACCATTATCGCTGAAGGTTTCCCTGGTATCCCTCTCCTGGAAAAGTAAAACTCACTGCCATCCTTTGTGAAGATTGAATTTAATTCTCCAAATTCTGTTGAAATAAACTCCGGTGCGAAAACTTTACTTTGATTTCCTGGAGGAGTTTGCCCGAGATAAGGAAGATTATTCTGTGCACAAACAAATTGGACTGATAATACAATTGCACCTATGGTGAGTCCAATTATAGGAATTACTAGAAGAACATTTATTTTCATTTGATAATTATTTAATATTATTTCTTTTGTGGCGACAAACCCCATAATACATTAGACTTAAAATCACACTTTTTTCATACTGCTGTAATTTTTTAAGAATTTTTATATGAGACCTGTTTTGTATGTTTAGCAATGTTTTAAACCGTAATATAACTAATTAAAGCCCGATTAAATTCAACAGTCTTTATTTACAAGATGTGCAGCGCCTTTAATTGTTATCTTTTGAGCGTCCTTTACATCTTTTACTATCAAATCAACAATTTCGATTATTTCCGATAAATCAAGATCACCTGCAATAACCAGGGTAGGGGCATCAATGGAACTCAA
>JBAXXU010000239.1:0-2859 GCA_037127735.1 Bacteroidota bacterium | reverse complement strand
TCGACCTGGTTGTAATTCTTCGTTTCCTAAACGAACTGGACTACAGGAAAGAAACCCCGGTTTCTATTGTCATTTCAGCACTGCGTGGTTTTATGAAGTATGCATTTGATGAAAAACTTTTAGCTACGGACTATTCCCAGAAGATTCCCAGATATAAATCTGTTATCCAACCGAAACTGCCCTCGACTTATGCCAGGGAAGAAATAGAAAAGCTGATTTCGACAGTTGAACGGGGCAGCCCAATTGGCAAACGGAACTATGCTATTATTCTTATGGCTGCAAGACTAGGCCTCAGGGCCTCGGACATCTCCAAGTTGAAGTTTGAGAACCTGCACTGGAATACCAGCACAATTGAAATAGCGCAATTTAAGACAGGGAAGGACTTGGTACTGCCATTGTTGCCTGATGTTGGCAATGCCATTATTGATTATTTAAAGTATGGTCGTCCACAATCAGCGGAACCGTACGTATTATTAACGGAAAGGCCCCCCTACGGACATTTTACGACAAGCAATGTAGTTACCCATGTTGTTCAGAGAGCATTTATAAATGCCGGGATTGACATCAAGGGCAAAAGATTTGGCCCCCATTCGCTGCGTCATAGTTTGGGATTTAGGATGCTGGAACAAAGCACGGCACTTCCGGTGATTTCGGAAGTCCTTGGACATGAAAGTACAAAGTCAACCAGGTATTATCTCAGGATCGACCTCAAATCAATGAGGCAATGCATGCTTGATGTTCCCCCGGTGCCAACTGATTTTTATGAGCAGAAAGGAGGAGCTTTTTATGATTAAAAGTTATAAGAGCATATACGGCTTGCATATAAAGCAATTTATTGAGATGAAAAGGGCACTTGGTTTTAAGTATCAAACCGGCACTTTTATCTTAGCCAAAATTGATAGCCTGGCAGCAGAAAGAGTGGAAATATCAGTAGGAATAACAAAAGAATTTGCAGGGAAGTGGGGTAAAAAGCAATTACATGAATCTGATTCATACCAATATGCCAGAATCAGCTTTCTTGCGCAATTTTCATCATATCTGTGTGATTTGGGAGTACAGTCATATATACCAAAACTGCCACGTTTTCCACAAAGCACATTCATCCCGTACATTTATTCGCGAAAAGAGATGGATGCCATATTTAAAGCCTGTGATGAATTAAGACTACGCGGTGAACAACTGGATTCAGGTTTGTTTTGTATGCCGGCACTGATCAGGCTCTTGTACAGCACAGGTTTGCGTTTAGGTGAAGCTTTGGCTATGAAAATGGAGGACGTTAACCTGGATGACAACTATTTGCGAGTGAGGGATTCCAAGAATGGAAAGGAGCGTATAATCCCAATTTCCGACTCTCTGGCATCTGTTTGCAAAGAATATGTAAGATACCTGGACCAACTTCCTCTGGGAAAAAGAAAATCCGGATGTTTTTTTGTCAAACTTGATGGAAGTAAATGTGGTCCATGCGTATGGAGTTGGTTTAGAAAATGTCTGGATAGAGCAGCGATACCATATGTCGGGCGATGGCATGGCCCACGCATTCACGATCTGAGGCATACATTCGCCGTTACCTCGCTTGCTAACATGGCTGAGGCCGGGATTGATCTTTATGCTTCGTTGCCTATACTCTCCAATTATTTGGGACATCAATCGCTGAAGGCAACAGATCATTATGTCCGGTTAACCGCCAAGATGTATCCACAATTGATTAAAGATTTAGATATGATATGCTTAGATGTATTTCCTAAATTCAGAAATTATGAAGCCGACTGATTTTTCACACTATATATCCGATTTTATTTCAAGGTATCTCCCCAACGAAAAGGGTGCAAGCGCCAATACTGTTACAGCCTATCGGGACACATTTGTTTTGCTGCTTAATTTCATCGAAAAGGAGAAGCATGTGAACATCGAAAAACTGACCCTTGAGAGAATAACGAAAGAAACCATCATCGAATTCCTCGATTGGATTCAACGTGAAAGAAAATGCAGCAACTCTACGCGAAATACACGCCTGGCAGCAATTCATTCTTTTTACAAGTATCTGCAATATGAGTGTTTGGATTATTTGCACGAATGCCAGAAGATATTATCCGTCAGATTTAAGAAAACCAAGCGTGAGAGTATGACCTATTTAACAATCGAGGGAATAAAGTTGCTCCTGCAGCAACCCGATACAACGACTTCAAGAGGAAGACGAGATTTAACGCTCCTTTCCCTGATGTATGATACAGGGGCAAGAGTACAGGAAACCATTGATTTAACTCCCTCAATGCTTCGGCTTAATAAGCCACCCACAATTAAGATTGTCGGCAAAGGGAACAAAGCACGATTGGTTCCGATGTTGGATGCTCAAATTGAGCATCTTAAAAACTATCTGAAGGAGAAACGGCTGAACGAACCATTCGCCAATATGTATCCCCTGTTCTTTAACAGCAGAAAGGAAAAACTTACCCGTGCCGGCATCAATCACATTGTTCAGAAGTATGCTAAAATGGCAAGAAAAGAGAATGGAATGATCATTCCCGAAAGCATCAGTTGCCACTCCCTACGACATTCAAAAGCAATGCATTTGCTTCAGGCTGGGGTCAATTTGGTTTATATCCGCGATATTCTTGGCCATGTATCCATTCAAACCACGGAGATTTATGCCAGGGCGGATTCCAAACAGAAACGCGAAGCCATAGAAAAGGCATACGTGAATGTCAATCCAAATGAGGAACCTACTTGGACAAAAGACGAGACTTTGGTTACCTGGCTGAAGAAATTCTAAAAATATTATGTAAAGTGTTTTCAAATCTATCTTCTAATAATGAACCTGTTAACTGATTTACTTTACATAAGTATTTACTTTACATAATG
>JBAXXU010000238.1:0-2898 GCA_037127735.1 Bacteroidota bacterium | reverse complement strand
GTAATCCCGATTCAAAAAAGTGTACTATTGATATTACCGGAATGGTTAAGGATTTCGAAAAAAGAGATTACAGACTTCATATTGCTATTTCTCCGTTGAAGAATCCTGATCGTTTTGAATGGTTTGTCGAAAAAAGTGTTGAGATTGGAGTTGATGAGATTACACCGCTAATATGCAGGAACACGGAAAAGCCGGGAATAAAAATTGAAAGAGTAAATAACCTGATAATATCTGCAATGAAGCAGTCAATCAAAGCAACTAAAACAGTATTGAACAACCCATGCCTTTTCAAAGATTTTCCGAAGGGTAATTTTGAAGGAACAGGAATGATAGCTCATTGCAATAGTTCAATTTCGAGGAGCAAAATATCAGAAGTATATTCAAAAAGTGAAGATGCTATAATCCTTATCGGGCCCGAAGGCGATTTCAGTGAAGAGGAGATAAAAGCTGCAATTGGAAGCGGTTTCAGCCCTGTTCATCTGGGACAAAGCCGTCTGAGAACAGAAACGGCAGGCGTTGCGGCCTGCCATTCGGTTTATTTTGTCAATCAATAGACCATATCAGATATCCTGTTTAATATCGAGTATATCAAATAGTTTTTTCAAGGGAAGGCTGTATAATTCGGTATAACCGCACTCAGAACAGATAACCGATGTGAAGTGCTTATACTGAATATTTAAAAAACTGGTAAAAAATCCCCCGGTAGTCCGTATTTCTCCTGTTTTGCAGTTCTTTGATCCGCATTTAGGACAAGAATATTTTAATTGTTTGTTCATTTTTCCTTATTTATATTTATTTCAGGATTTGTTCTCCATCTTCCTGATTTCCGGAGTGCCTGATCAAGAATATATTCAATCTGCCCGTTGGTACTACGGAATTCATCAGCAGCCCATTTTTCCAAAGCTTTTAACTTATCCGGATCAATCCTTAGAACAAATGGTTTTTTCTCACTCATGTTATGTATGCAAAGTACCGGTGTTTACTATTGGAGTAGCGTCCTTATCACCGCAAAGAACAACCATCAGGTTGCTGACCATAGCAGCTTTTTTCTCATCATCGAGTTCAACAATCTTCTTGTCAGCTAATTGCTCAAGAGCCATCTGAACCATCGAAACCGCACCTTCAACAATCTTAAATCTTGCAGATACAACTGCTGAAGCCTGTTGCCTTCGAAGCATTGCATTTGCAATCTCTTCAGCATAGGCGATATAGTTTATTCGGGCTTCAATAACTTCAATTCCACAAATCTGCAGCCTTTCCCTGATCTCTCTTTCAAGTTCATGGTTTACCTCTTCTCCCCCGCTTCTGAGAGCAATAACAGCTTCGTGATCCTCAAAATTGTCATAAGGATATAACCCGGCAAGTTTACGAAGGGCAGCATCGCTTTGTACCAGGACAAAATGCTGATAATCATCCACGTCAAAGACGGCATTATACGTTTCTGCCACTCTCCATACCAGCACTAAACCGATTTTGATCGGATTGCCTATTTTGTCATTAACCTTAATAGGCTCACTATTAAAGTTCCTGGCCCTTAGTGATATCCTCCTCTTAACATAGAAAGGATTAACCCAGAAAAAACCATTTTCTCTGATTGTTCCCTTATAAGCCCCAAACAAAACCATAACACACGATCCGTTCGGATATACCACCGTGAATCCAAGAATGGTGAAGATAAACAGCAGTGTGAAAATTGTTCCAAGCCAGATCATCTCAAAAGCGAATCCGGCAATCGCCCCACTGATAAATATAAATGCCGACAGCAGAGCAAGGTAACCCGATATGGGTTGGACAGTAAATTCTTTTTTCATTGTCTTTTGATATTATATTAATATCACAAAGATATTATATTGAATTGATATTACCAAAAAAAACACAGGAAAAATTCCTGTGTTCATTAAGATTTTTAATCCTTGTTCCTGATTTTTTCAATCAGAGTTTTAGTCAACCGGCTCTCAGGAACAATTTTTATCTGCCTGAGAAGGTCAATCACATCACAGAAATCGTAGTTTAAACCCCATGCATCTTCATAAAGGTCAATGTTTTCAACTTTGATATCGGTGTAAGTGATAAAAGGAGTAGATGATAATCCCATAGGCTTCATGTTTTCATTTTTCTAAAAACGCAATGGGATAAATATTATTGTGTGTAGTGCCCCTTGTTTCAGTTTATTGTAAGGCTGATATTCTTCTCCTCCATTATTTTCCTCAGATTAATAAGGGCATATCTCATACGGCCCAGCGCTGTATTGATGCTCACATCAGTTAATTCGGCTATCTCCTTGAAACTAAGCCCTGCATAATGGCGCAGGATAACCACTTCTTTCTGGTCATCGGGCAGATGGCTGATCATTTTCCTGATATCTTTCTGTATCTGACGCTTAATCATATCATCTTCAACATTGTCCATAGCAAAACTCTTTGAATTAAAGATGTCAGATTCATAGTCGTCGTTCGAAATGGTATTCATCTGCTTTATTCTGCGGAAATGATCAATTATGAGGTTATGAGCAATACGCATAACCCAGGAGAGAAATTTTCCGTTATCAGAATATTTACCGGCTTTAACAGATTGAATAACTTTAAGGAAGGTATCCTGAAAGATATCTTCAGCGAGAGCCTGATCGCGTATATACAGACTTATATAGGCGAAAACTTTATTTTTATGTCTGTGGATTATTTGTTCAAAACACGACTGCTCGCCCTTTATGAACCTGAGAATCAGTTCATAATCAGAAATCAATTTATTCATAACTCACTCTTTTAGTTAACAGAGTAGAGATATTCTATAGGCAGTCCTCTTTTTTGGGTTATTGTTCGTAATGCAAAGAAAAGAATTTTTTTTAATTTCAGAACTCCTGACTTCGTTCCCCAAAAATAAGTATTTCCTCGCATATTG
>JBAXXU010000237.1:0-2916 GCA_037127735.1 Bacteroidota bacterium | reverse complement strand
CAAAATTTTCGAACCGAAAACTTCTTGTAGTGTTTTGAAACTCCATTGAATTTTCATCCCATTTTGCCTTATAACCCAGAATACATGGTTTTGTTTGATAATAATCGTTTGAGAAGCACATTTCGGCAGGTGGTAATACCAGAAAACCTTTATTTTCTCCGATTATCGAAATATTGAATTCTCTCCCGTGAATGTACTCTTCTGCAAAATACCCTTTTGGGATCTCCGTAATTGCACTTCCTTTAACAATAATATCATCAGCAATCCCAACTGATCCGTCTTCAGAAATGGGCTTTACAATGTAAATTTTTTCAGTCTGAACATCCGATACATATTTTGCCCATGATGGCGTTTTAATATTATTATAACTAAGAACGGTTTTGCAAATAATTTTATCGGTTGTCAGATATATTGCCTCTGGGCCGGATCCTGTGAACGGTACTTTTAGCAGTTCAAGTATTGCAGGAGCAACAAAGCAGAGCCTACCAGTCTCGTTGATTGTTTCCACCAGATTGAAAACAAGGCACACATTATTATTATGGATTACTTCGGCCAAATCATTAGTATTAACATCAAAAACCATTCTCTGCGAACTATAACCTAACGATATTAGTGTCGCTTCAATCAGTGATGCCTGAATTAAAACATCAAGTTCATCTTCTTTCGATGAGTTGTTTACTCGATTATGAAGAATAAGTGCATGTTTCATCTTGTGTTTTTTATGCCGAAGCGTTTTAAGGCTGATATTATAATCTCGGTGATCAGTTCGATGTAGGTCATACCGGTTAAGCGCGCCAGAATCGGAAGATCAGAATAAGTAGGATTAAGACCTGCTAAAGGGTTTACCTCAATTAAATTAGGGTTGCCGTTTGAATCTAACCTGAAATCAACACGACCGGCATCTTTCCCTTTAATTATTTTCCAAACTTGAACTGCAATTTCGGCACATTTCAAAGCCACAGGATCATCAGCAATTTTATAAGTGGCGTATTTTTCCCAGTCTTTCTTAACAGAAAAGGAGTAGAATTGGTGTGGCGTGCTTTCATTTAAAAGTATTTCCATTGTTCCAATAGCCTTTGTATCGTCACCACTTCCTGTGATTCCAACAGTAAACTCTCTGCCAGGCAGAAATGATTCTACCAAAACAGGCTGGTTATAATTCTCTATCAAGTATTTTACCGATTTCTCCAATTCTGTCAGATTTTTAACAAGCGAAAAGCCATCTATTCCTTTACTTGTCCCTTCAGCTACAGGTTTAACAAAAAGCGGAAACGGAATATTGATAAATTGCAATTCGGTAATATTAGATACAACTTTAAATTCAGCAGTTTGTATCTTTTCTTGTTTTAAAACTAACTTAGTCAGTCCTTTATCTAAGGTAAGGTTCAGAATATCGGGTTCGCTAAAAACATAAGGTATTTGATAGGCATCAAGCAGACACGGAACCTGTGCTTCACGAGCAATGCCGAACATTCCTTCGCAAATATTGAAAACCAGATCGCAGCGATTACCCTGACTTAAGAAATTAACAAGACTGAAAATATTACCGATTTGTATTACTTCAAACCCCATGGAAGTAATTGCATCGTTAAGAGCATCAATGGTATCAGGTGAATCGAACTCTGCAACTTGTTCATTCGTATAACCACGCTTCAAATAATCTTCCTTCAGATCATAAGTTAAACCAATTTTTACCATTTTACTAATCAGAATTAACCCTTTTCGGGATAAATGTATTCCTTTCCCAGGTAGTTTAATAGAGTAATTCCCTCATTATCAATCTTTTTCACATACTCTGGCAGGAGCGGTATTTTTCCTCCGCCACCTGGTGCATCAATCACAAAATGTGGAACCGCGTACCCTGTGGTAAAACCGCGAAGTCCTTTGATAATTTCAATGCCTTTTTTCACCTCTGTCCGAAAATGAGCCGACCCGGGAATAGGATCACATTGATAAATATAATACGGCCGCACTCGAACCTTCAACAGTTCGTGATTTAATTTTTTAAAAGTCTCGACATTATCATTAACATCTTTTAGAAGCACACATTGACTTCCGAGCGGTATTCCTCCATCAGCCAGCCGATTACAAGCCTCTTTCGTTTCAATACTAAGTTCATCGGGATGGGAGAAATGAAGGCTCATCATCACCGGATGGTATTTCTTTATAATTTTTATCAGGTTCTTTGTAATTCTCATTGGCAAAACAACAGGTACTTTTGTTCCAATCCTGATTATTTCGACATGAGGGATGGCTCTTAGTCGCGACAAAAGATATTCAAGCCTGGAGTCAGATAAAGTCAGTGGATCGCCACCTGAAATAAGGACATCTCTGATTTGTTCCTGACTTGCAATATATTCTATTGCTCTATCCCAACTCTTAGATGAGACATGAGTTTTATTCTTTTTTGCCACCATGTGGCTACGTGTACAATAGCGACAGTAAGCAGCACAAAATCCTGTTACCGTAAAAAGAACACGATCAGGGTATCTATGTACTATATGAGGTACGGGGGTGTCATTACCCTCATTCAATGGATCATTTTTTTCTCCATTACCAGTGGTTAATTCCTCTTTTGCAGGTATCATAGTTCTGAAAAGCGGATGATCAGGAGCAAAACGATTCAAAAGAGACGCAAAATAGGGCGTTATCCGAAAAGGTAAATGATTTTCGGGCAACGAGCTGATCACGTTTTCATACGATTCTCCAAATATCTCTTTTAGTCTTTCAGCTGAATGAATGCTGTTTTTTATCTGCCAGATCCAACTGTTCCAGTCGCTAAGAGTTGTTCCGGGAAAGTTTTTCCGGATAAAAAGAAGTACAGATTCACCACTCGGAAAATCTGCGGATGAGTTCAGACTTCTGTTAAAAATTGAAAACATACTCCTGGAAACGATCGGAATCGGGGAGTCTGAG
>JBAXXU010000236.1:0-2935 GCA_037127735.1 Bacteroidota bacterium | reverse complement strand
TCTGACAGCATATATGATTTTGGAAGAGATCGTTGGTATGAAATTTCATCTGACTGACCAAAAATCGAACCCTGATGACGGTAATTGACCTTTTACGGCTACTCAGAAGGCATATGGTGCTATTGTTATTTACACCCATATTGCTCGCTGTATTGGTAATCTTTTTAACCAGAACTCCTGACTTTACCTTTTCCTCTGAAACAATTCTCTACACAGGAATTGCTTCGGGATCAAGTGTGGAAATGGATAAATCATTTAGTTTCTTTGCAAACAATACTGCCTTTGATAATCTGATAAATGTAATTACTTCACGCCAAACCCAGCAGGAAGTAGCCATGCGCTTGTTAGCTCAGCATCTGATGCTCCCTGATTACGATCCACGGTATATTTCAAAAAAATCGTTCGAAAATTTAAGGGAAATTACGCCTGCCTATGTTAAATCTTTGGTGGTAAAATCAGTGGATCAACCCGTAAATTCTACTAATAAATCTCAGCCTGTCACCCCTGTTCATACTGTCAAAGCCAGGAAAATTCAAAAAAACGAACATCAGACTCATACTGTAAAAGGAAAAGAAACGCTCTATTCCATATCCCGCCAGTACGGTGTTCCGCTTGATCAACTCCGAAAAATGAACGGACTTGATGGGGACGATATTACTACAGGACAGACACTTTTGGTTGATAAAACGATTATTGACAGTTCAGATACTGCATTCGAAGACACCGTTGCCTCAGATGATGGAAGTGACAGTACCTCAACATTCTCTTTTTCAAACCTGAGTTCATCAGAAAATCGCAGAACACTACCTGCTTCGATCAACCAGGCAGCTTATGAGCAAACTGTTAAAAATCTGGAAGCCTATATGGCGGGCAGCGATACGAACTTTGTTTACAAATTACTCTACTTCACTCATCCGCACTATTCAATAAAAGCAATTTCATCTGTTAATGTTCAGCGTATTGCCAGTAGCGACCTCGTTAAAATAAAATTCGATTCAGACGACCCCGGTATTTGCCAGCAGACTTTGGCAATACTGACAGAAGTATGTATTACAAATTATAAGCATATAAAAGAAAATCGCACGGATGCAGTAGTAAAATATTTTGAATACCAACTTAAACAAGCGGCTGGCCGGCTAAAAATTGGAGAAGATAAATTATTGGAATTCAATGAACATAATAACATTATTAACTATTATGAGCAGAGTAAAGCCGTTGCGGTGGTGAAGGAAGACCTTGATGTTGATTTTAATAATAAACGGATCAAACTTGCAGGTTATAAAGCGGCTATTTCACGTATAGAAGAAAAGTTGGGAACCCAAAAGCAAGTACAACTTAAAAGTACCACAATCATTGATAAACGTAACCAACTCAGTGAAATAAATTCAAAAATTACTACCGCCGAAACCATTGGTTTGGGAAAGGGCGTTGACGATAATCAGCTTTTAACACTGAAGCATTCTTCTGAAAAACTTAAAGAGGAGCTTCGCAACGCTGTGAATGATTTGTACAATTACAGGAACACTACCGAAGGACTCCCGGTGAGCACCCTGCTCAACGACTGGATAACCAATGTGCTTGATTATGAAGACACAAAAGCCGGACTTGAAGTACTTGGCGATCGTATTAAGGAATTCCAGAAACAATATGCTATTTATGCGCCGGCAGGGGCAAATATCAAACGGATAGAGCGTGAGATATCGGTTTCGGAACAGGAATTTCTTGAAATATTACATGGTTTAAACCTTGCGAAATTAAAATTGCAGGATGCTGAACTTTCATCTACGATAAAAGCAGTGGATCCTCCGTTTTTTCCACTCTCCCCCAACCCTACCAAACGTAAAATTCTGATTATTGTAGCGGCCCTGGTTGGCTTTTTAATAGTTCTCAGCAGTATATTGGCTACCGAATATTTTGATGACACACTAAAAAAACCGGAGAAGGCAACAAAGTTTGTAAAGTTGAAAACTATAGGTGTTTTTCCAAAGATTTTTCTTAAAACAGGTTCCCTCAATTTTCTTTTTGTAACAAACCGCCTGCTTGAAATGACGATACAACAGATATATTTACTAACCGGGAAAAAGCCGGATTTGAACGAGCCCCGCACCCTGCTGTTTTTAAGTTCGTTAAGCAATGAGGGTAAGACAGTATCAGCCGGTAATATAGCATGGAAACTTAAAAAGCAAGGTAGAAAAGTTCTTTTCCTCAATTTCTCACGCGAATCGCTCCACCAGGCTGAAACCAGTCAGATTGGCTACCCTGCTGAACCCCGGGCTGTATCTGCCTCAGGTTTCAATCACCCACCCATGCGTTTCAGGTTTCTCAGCCGGCTGCTGGGCTATGACGACAACCGCATTGATATCTTCAGTCCATTCCTTCAAAATCCGGAACATTACCTTGATAGCATGGAATATCTTCAATACAGGGTAGACGCCGATTACACATCAGCCAGCAATTATAAAGATCTGCTCGAAAATAGCGGCTTATCTTCTGATTATAAACCTGATTTTGTAATCATCGAAATTCCACCAATTCTTTATTATTCATTTCCACCGCAATTAGTTGCTTCAGCGGATCTTGCAGTTTTAGTATGCCGTTCTAACCGCGTTTGGTCAGCAGCCGACCAGGGAGCCCTTGACATCTTTAAGAATGTCACCATACAGGAACCGGTTATCCTGTTGAATGGAGTTGAATTACAGGTAGTTGAATCTGTTTTGGGCGACTTGCCAAAAAAACGCAGCCGGTTGCGAAGGATAGCCAAAAACCTTGTTCGTTTTCAGTTTTATTCACGGTATCAACCATAGAACTTTCTGAATGAAAACTGCTCTTCGAAAAATAACCCGTGAAGCTAACTTTCTGTCATTGACAGGAAACATTACAATTGCATTTTTTGGTTTTGCCGGCTTTGCACTTATGGCCCGCACTTTCCCGGTTG
>JBAXXU010000235.1:0-2964 GCA_037127735.1 Bacteroidota bacterium | reverse complement strand
CTCACCTCGCAGTTGTTTGCCAACTTTTATCTGGACGAATTTGATCATTTCATGAGGAAACAAATGAAACTGAAATATTATGGCCGGTACGTTGATGATGTCGTGATAGTGCATCCTGATCAGGAATATTTAAAATCGGTAATTTCCATCTCACGTGAATATCTGAAAACAAAGCTGATGCTGCAACTTCATCCGCGGAAAATATATCTGCAACATTATTCAAAGGGAGTTGTTTTTCTGGGCGCAGTAATCAAGCCGTACCGCATTTATATTGCAAACCGTACAAAAACAAATTTTTTCACAGCCATTCAACAGCAAAATGAAATCGCGAGAAATCATAAACCAACAAAAGAAGAAAGAGGAAAATTTCAGACAAGTATGAATTCGTATTTGGGCATTATGAAGCATCATAAAACATACAAACTGAGAAAAGGAATGTTATTCAAAAACCTGTCATGCTGGTGGTGGAATTATGTATATTTAAAAGGTGGAATAGCAAAATTTGAACTAAGGAAACAGCAAATATGAATAAGCAATTTACAGATAAATGCATGAAGTATAATTGACATAATTACGATAGTTGATTCTATCGTTTATTTAATTTCCCCATTTCCAATACTCAAACAATTCATTTTTTGTAACTTTGCATTAAATTATCAAAAATGAACCTTGATAAATACGAGCTAAAATCAGGAGAACGACTTGAAGTTTACGAATTCGTCAGTATCGGGCAAATTGGACGAATTCCTAAGCTTGTGCAATATACGCCGACCAACTATAAAGATTTGTATAATTTAGGGTTTGGTGATAAAAATGCTGAGACAGGGGAGATTGATGATAATGTGATTTCAAATAATGGAGATAGTGAAAAAGTATTGGCAACAGTAGTTGCAACCTTGTATGCCTTTACTGATACCCACAAAAATGCCCTGGTTTTTGCGACTGGCAGTACAAAATCAAGAACAAGATTGTACAGGATGGGAATTACAAAATACCTGGAAGAAGTTCAACAGGATTTTGAGATATTTGGTGAATTAGGTGAGGATTGGGAAGAATTCAGAAAAGATATTGACTATGAGGCTTTTCTTGTAAAACGTAAATAATAAACGATAAACGATAAACGATAAACAATGAATATTAAAGATCTGAACACAAAAAAGAAACCAGTTATTTTGATAGACAAATCACTGGATTTTTTTAATGATAAAGTGCTTTTCCCTGAGAAATTAGAAAAAGCAAATGAAATGCTGAGGAAAGTCGGATTACCTAAAATGAAAAAGGCACTGTAACATTTCAGCCAAAGATAATTCGTTATTCCTTAATTTTTTCTCCTGGTTGGTAAAACCTGCTTACTGCAATAGTTTATCCCTGAACTTTCATCTTTTTAATGATTCTGTGGTTCTTATAAAGCTGCTCTATTCTGTTTTTGCCCTTTTATTTTCTGGCTTATCTTATGCTATACTCAAAACGGGATAAAACCATACATTTTAAAAATTCCAAGTCTCAAATTCCAATGTCCAAATCCAAAGGCGGAAACGAGAGAGAGTTATGGTTTACCAAGCCTTGAAAGCTGGGATTTGGAATTTGAGACTTGGAATTTGGGGCTTGGTATTTGCAATCAGAATGTAATAATTTACCCCGTTTGCAGTATAAAAGCTGGTAATGTGTTCATTTACATACTGCCAATTGTAAAAAAGTGGTAACTTTTTGTGTTGGTGCTGCCGGGAACCTGTACTTCTACAGTGGGAATAGCTACATGACCATCACCAACAAGGCGTACGGCTTCTCCGCCCGCTGCGTAAGAGACTATTAATTCATTTGATTTATTTGACTATTTGACAATTTATTTTTTTAATTTTTATTTTTTATAATACCGCGTAGCGGTCGAATTTAATTTTGAAAATGGTTATGATCTACTCACTCCAGGTCACAAACTACGCACTTCCGGTTTACTTCCTGTGAATCTACCCACCTCCGGTTTCCTCCCTGCAAATGCAATCTACCCACCCCCGGCCCCTCCCTACCCGTAGGGAGGGGAGGAGAGGATAGTTGGCGATGAGGGTTTGCAAGGGTTTGAAAAAGTGGAAGTTCAAATTTTTATTGCATAATTTAACGACTAACCTTAGCTAAGAAAAGCCCCCTCCCTACGGGTAGGGAGGGGGTTGGGGGTGGGTAGATTTGAGTAGTTTTGGGGGGAATGGCTAAACTTATCAACATCCCCTTCACCTTTTTTTACTTTCCGGATTAACCGGGAAAAAAAAACAATATGAATTACCATGAGATCAAACTTATTTCACGTAAACTCAGAAAAAACCAAACACCTTGTGAAAAACAACTATGGCAAAGAATTCGGGACCGCCAATTGGATGGGTTTAAATTTCTCCGTCAACATTTCATCATGTACGATAGGAATGGGAACGAACTGAATGTATTTTTTCCCGATTTTTATTGCCCCAAAGCCCGGCTGGCAATAGAAATTGATGGTGGGGTTCATGTTAATACTCAGGAGTATGATAAGTGGCGGGGTGCAATAATAACGGCGATGGAGATTGAAGTTTTACGATTCAACAATGATGAACTGAGTGATATGGAAAGGGTTTTACAAAAAGTACAGGGGAAATTATCAACGCAAGCGGCACATATCAAATCTACCTATCCCCGGTCGAAATTTACCCCCCGGCTCCGCTAACATTAGGATTTCGGGTTTTCTGTCCGTTGCTTGCAGGTTTTATAAGACGGCACTTCGACAGGTAATGTAAATTGAAAAGTTTTCGGATTGCAAGTTAGTGTTGCAATCATTTTTTAATAAATAGTTTGATTCTGTTATCTTTTGAGATAACTTTGCCAAATGAACAGACAGATAGTTTTTCATGGAGAATACTTCCTGAATTTTTATAAAAGCCTTGATAATAAAGTGAAATCGAAGGTTCAATACGTATTCGAATTGATAAAGCAGGTGGAAAG
>JBAXXU010000234.1:0-2965 GCA_037127735.1 Bacteroidota bacterium | reverse complement strand
ACAGAGGCTAAGGTATTAGGTAACTGGACAGGCTTTTCCCTAAAACTCTATAGCTCACTCTTTCAATCAGGTGTTCACCACTCATTAATTAGTGCATTGTGGAATACCCTCATAATAGGTTTTATTGCTGCAATTGTCTCTACACTATTGGGTACAATGGCTGCCATTGGTATATATAATCTTAGGCCTCGGGCAAGGAAAGCTGTTTTTCTTGTGAATAGTATTCCGGTTCTGAACCCGGATATTATTACAGCAATTTCTCTTTTTCTCCTCTTCGTAAGTCTTGGAATCTCACAGGGACTTACAACGGTTATTCTGGCTCATATCTCCTTCTGTACACCTTATGTAGTTTTAAGCGTTCTTCCGCGCCTGAGGCAGATGAACGATAACCTTTACGAAGCAGCTCTTGACCTGGGAGCCACACCATTTCAGGCATTGCATAAAATATTATTACCTGAACTAAAACCGGGCATGATCAGTGGTTTTATCCTCGCTTTCACACTTTCAATTGATGATTTCGTGGTAACTCTGTTTACTATTGGAAATGAAGGACTCGAAACCCTTTCAACCTACATTTATGCAGATGCACGAAAAGGAGGATTAACTCCAGAACTTCGTCCACTTTCAGCAATAATTTTCGTTTCTGTTTTACTTTTGTTGTTAGTAATCAACAGACGTGCAGCTAAAAATAAAAGTTAAGATGACAAATTTAAATACTAAAAGAACCCTAAGAAAAACAGTCATTCTGATATCGCTGTTGACTATATGCTTTCTGTTTCATAGTTGCAAACCGTCAGATAAATCGCGAAGTAAAGTCTTAAAAATATATAACTGGGCCGACTATATTGACGAAGCAGTTCTTACAGATTTCCCAATCTGGTACAAAGAACAAACCGGCGAAGATGTCAGAATTGTGTATCAGGTATTCGACATGACAGAAGTAATGTACACAAAAATTGTTCTTGGACAGGAAGATTTCGATCTGGTTTGTCCTACGCAGGCAATCATCGAGAGAATGATTAATAAAAGACTGCTTCTGCCAATCAATCAAGACTTTGGTAAAACAACCAATTATCTGTCAAACGTCTCCCCATTTATCCAAAAACAGGTTGGTACCTTTAATACTTCGCAATATAAAGCCTCGGAATATGTGATTTCCTATATGTGGGGAATTTCAGGTATTTTGTATAATAAAGGATTGATTTCCAAAGAAGAAGTTCAATCGTGGAAAAGTTTATGGGATCCCAAAAATCAGGGCAAGGTGCTAATGAAAGACAGTTATTGGGATGCTTACAATATGGCTATTATCTATGCAAAAAATAAGGAGATAGCTCAAGGTAAAATTACGCTTTACGATGCAGCCAACAATCATACAAACGAAGATATCGAATTGGTTGAGAAGTATCTGAAGCTATTGAAACCCAATCTTGCCGGATGGGAAGCTGACTTTGGCAAAGAGATGATGACAAAAGGTAAAATTTGGATGAGTTATGCATGGAGCGGTGATGCGGTCTGGGCCATAGAAGAAGCGGCAACAGTAAATGTGGATTTAGGCTATGAAGTACCTCTTGAAGGAAGCAATGTTTGGTTTGATGGCTGGGTGATACCAAAATATGCCCGTAATACCAAAGCCGCCGCCTTTTTTCTGAATTACCTTTGCCGACCTGACATTGCTTTACGCAATATGGAAACTACTGGTTACACCAGTTCGATAGCTACTCCTGAGATACTTGAAGAACAAATAGATACAACTTTGACAGAATCTGTTAATCTTAGTTATTTCTTTGGAACAGATGCAGATAGTCTCTTTATAAACCCGATACGGTATCCCGATTCCAGTGTAATAGATCGCTGTTCAGTTATCCATGATTTTCTTGATAAGAATGAAACTGTTCTGGAGATGTGGAGTCGCGCTAAAGGTGATAATCTGAACACAGGAGCAGCAGTATTAATCTTTTCATTCTTTTTACTTCTTGCAATTTGGATTCTACACCGTAAAATTTCACGCTACAGAGTCAAACAACGTCACAAACGCAGAGTAAAGAGTTTTGTCTTCAAATCCTTATGATTCAATGGCTATTCTTTTTGATTGTGAAATATTCGTCAATGAAGAAATTAATTCGCACTTTACTACTGATAATCAATAATTACCATTGTCATACGAACTCTGTCGTTTGCTCAGTTTTAAATCCTGCAATAAAGTTGAAGTGGCTCTAATAGTAAAACTATAACTCTGCCTGTAACCAAAAGGAACAAGATTCAATGACATTTGCATACAATGTAAATCCCTGAAAATATTAAATTGGGTGAAGGTGACCTGAAATTTTTGAACATCAAAACCAGAAGAGAATCCTATTTTCCATTGCTTGGTCATGCTTACATTACCATTAAAATCAATAGTTTGAGTAATTTGTGAAGACTTTTCAGGATCTGGCTTACTATACCTGAAACTGTAGTTAAATGAAATATCCCATGGAACGCTAAAATCGGCATATTCAGGGATGTCACCTGATCTTTCCCTGATTATTTTTTGATCAAGTACATTTTTTTGTTCAGGTGTTAGTTTTTCTTCCGCCTTCTCCTTCTCTTTTCCTTCCTTCGATTTAAACGAAAGACCAAAAGACATATTTGCGCTGGTTAATCTGGCAAGCTTGCCAGTGCGCGAAAATTCAAACTGATTAATTAGCCGTCCGTCCTGCATGGCGTAGGGATCAAGAATAGCACCAAAATTAAGATCAACTCCTGCAACCTTTGTACGTGCAGAAATATTAATATTTGAAAGGTTTAGTGAATCAGCAGCAAGATTATATGAACCGCTGAATGACAATTGATCAATGAGTTTTATTTTAGTAAAAGCTTCATTCGAAATAGTATCCTTGGTATTTACTTTCTTCATTTCAAGAGTATTATTAAGGTTTAAGCCAATAGATCCTGATCGTCCTGCACTTGCGGTTCCATAAACTGA
>JBAXXU010000233.1:0-2973 GCA_037127735.1 Bacteroidota bacterium | reverse complement strand
ATCTTATTTATCTTTGAATTATGATTCAGGAACTTTTAAAAACAGTTACCCGTTTACTAGATCAAAAGGGTATAGGATATATGATCTCCGGTAGTCTTGCCCTCAATGTTTATTGCATTCCAAGAATGACAATGGATATTGATATTGTGATCGAACTTGACCAGGTAAATCTATATGATTTTTTGGAAATATTTACAACGGGATATTACATCAATGAAGATACCGTAAAGCAGGAGGTCGGGAGGAGAGGTATGTTCAATGTCATTGATCACCGGTCAGGATTTAAGATTGATTTTATTATAAGGAAAGATACAGAATACAGGTTGCTTGAATTTTCCAGAAAAACACGAAAAGTGCTTGATGGTATTCCTGTCTGGATGGTTTCTGCCGAAGATCTAATCGTCTCAAAAATAGAATGGATTCAACAATTGCACAGTGATAAACAGATCCGGGATATTCAAATGTTAATGATTTTACCTGACATTGATAGAGAATATATTAATTCGTGGTGTAAAAAACTGAACTTTAAAACCTTTGATCTTCTTTAAAATCAATGACAGATTCCACTCCTGAAATATTAAAAAAACAACTTGAAATCATTCTGTCAAAATCGGAATCGGAACGTTTTCGAATAGGCGACGAATTGAATACTTTTGGAAGGAAAGTACTCGAAAACTCAATCCGGTATGAATATCCCGGAATCTCTGATATGGATTTAAAGATAGAGGTTTTTAAAAGGATCTATACCCCCTTCTATTCAACGGTTGAACTTGACCGGATTATTCTTTCCATTAGGGATTATATGCAGAAAGAAATGCTTATTGCGGGTGTAGCAGAGTAATTGGCTTCCAACCTATCCTGATCTGATCAACATAATGCTCATCCACTCTTTTAAAAACACCTTTGAACCGGTTAACAGGACTTCGGTTGGTGCCCTGAACCACTTGTTTTTCCGGATATAGAACTCAATGGAGCTGATGAGACACGTGTCTATTTTCCATCCCCGATTTCATTTAGCAGGAACCCTGCTTTTCCGACCTTCTCGGTAATAAACAGCACATAATGAATGTCGACGTTAATACAGCGCTGAAGAGAATAATCATATTGCCAGTCGCTTATCATGGATTCATAGTTGCCATCGAATGCCAGGCCGCAAATCTCTCCTTTGGCATTTAAAACCGGACTTCCGCTGTTACCTCCTGTAATATCGCATTGGTTCAGGAAAGCTACCGGAACATCTTTCATTATCGGGTTCGCCCATCTTCCAAAGTCTTTCATGGTATAAAGACTTACAAGTGCAGCAGGGGCATCGAAGGGAGCAATGCCTGTATTTTTTTCGACTACACCTTCAAGGGTGGTAAATGGGTAGTACCATACTGCATCGGCAGGGCGGTATCCTTTTATCTTTCCCCAGGTAAACCGTTTGGTGCCATTTGCATCAGGATACATCCCGGTTCCTTTCCATTCGAACAAGCCATCGAGATATATTTTTCTCAATTCAGTAACATTATTGCCAAATTTCTGGTTGATATTCTGGATATCTGTGGCCATAGGATCAATGCTGTATGCCAAATTGATAAATGGATCGTTCAGAGCCTGAAGTTCCTTTGTGGTTTTTTTGTAAAGTGTCTTTGCATAATTCAGATCTGTCAGTTTTGACGATTTGAATGTTTCATCTGTGAATTGTTCTAAGGATTTAGAACTGTTACTGAAAATATAATCAATTCCTGTGATCCTTTGGTTCTGGGGCAATTCCTTTGCCATCTTCATTGCGCGCAGCATCAGTGCTTTATCCACAGGCTCGTAATAATTTGCGTAGGCATATTGCAGGCCGTCAACTGTCTGGTCAACTGCTTCCTCCGAAAATCCCGGATCCCTCTCGGGCTGAAGTTTATCCCTTTGCTGAGCGAAATAAATAATTTGCTGAGCAATAGCTAATGGAGTACCGGCAAAACCCTGGAATATTCCGAACACATCATCTCTTTCCTTGGTACCTTCAAGAAGTTTGTATTCAGCCTTCTCCTTTACCAGGATATCGGCATACTTTGCCTTGGTTTCAGGCTTGCTGTTTGCCCATTTTACAAATTCCTTTTCGAACTCCAGTTTCTTTTCATAGAAATGAGTTTTTTTCATCCCATCTATCTTACCCTGATAATTTTTCATGGTATTTGCAAGGCCTTTTGTCAGGGTCGCTACTTTTAGCTGTCCTTCATGATTGTTCTTAGTATACTGCTCACAAAGTTCGATGATCTCCCGGAAGTTTTGAATTGTAAACGGATAATTATAATGTTCATTCCAGTATGCTGAAGTTGATGAACGGTAGCGCGTTGTCTGTCCGGGATATCCTATAATAAAATTAAAGTCGCCATCCTTCAGGAAATCCTTTGCTACCTTCAGCCATACTTTCGGATGATAAGGTACATTACTGGCAGAGTATTCTTTCCCGCTTCCGTCGGGTGCGCAATACACCCTCATGAACGAGAAATCGCCCGTATGCCTGGGCCACATCCAGTTGTCGGTCTCTCCTCCGTAATTTCCAATGGAACTGGGTGGGGCATAAACGATTCGTATATCGTTAAATACCTTATGAACATAAAGGATATACTGCCTGCCATTGTACATTTGTGCCACATAAACATTGATATCATCCTTTCCTTTCTTAATGGAATCCGTTACCTGTACTATTTTTTCTGTGATTTTTTTATTCTTTTCGGTTGGATCGCTTATCCCTTTGCCTGCTGCAACTATTTCGGCTGTTACATCTTTCATGTCAATGAGAAGGCTTGCATTGTAACCCGGGGCTTTTATCTCATCAGTGCGTTTTGTGGCAAGAAAACCGTTGATCAGGTAATCGCTGCTGACGCTTGAAGCTCTCTGAATGGCAGCAAAGGCTACATGATGATTTGTGACAAGTAATCCGTCTTTGGAAATAAAAGAAGCCGTTCCTCCGTCAAGCTGAACAATTGCGTCGGA
>JBAXXU010000232.1:0-2991 GCA_037127735.1 Bacteroidota bacterium | reverse complement strand
CACTCTTCAGTGCTGGTAACTACACGTACGCCCAAAATGCTTTTTTGTAAAAAAACAGTGCGGCTAAAATTTAAAATAATTTTGGTTACGCTTAAAAGTCTTGTCGCAGAAGGGGTAAAATGCACTGGGGTATGCGAAGTCGGATTAGCGGCGGCCACTCGAATCTTCGATGTCGTATGACTACAACTAGTTGATGATAAAGCGGTTTAATCTGATTAAAACACTAAAATCATAGAAGTCTTGAACGAAGACATTAAAATGATTCTTCAGTGTTGGGAAAAACTTCTAGCGCACTTGAAACATGTCTGAGACTGTGTAAATTATTGTTTCATTCGGGGCGTGGCTCAGCCTGGTAGAGCGCTTGGTTCGGGACCAAGAGGCCGGAGGTTCAAATCCTCTCGCCCCGACCATTTCTCATCCTGATAATCAACACATTATACAATATTTCCCTTTCCTTCCAAAGTTGCAATTTTGTAGCGTGAAATGCCTTGAAACCCCCTTTAACGGCATGAAATGCCGTCAAGGCGCCGACAAAATGCCGACAAGATGCCGACAAGATTTAGCCTCAAAACAAAAATTATTAGTTCCTACACATGGTAACTGTAAAAAATCACCTGAAAGTACTATTTGAATACCCCCAAAAGGCGCATTATTACGTCTTACAATACGAGCAATCTCTTCTAACTTATCGAATAGTTCAGGAGGGAAATCATAGTTACACATTTGACGGAAAAAATCTTGCAAGTGGTGTTTATTTTTATAATTTGAAAGCAGGAAATTTTTCTTCTACAAGGAAGATGATTTTAGCAAAATAATATCATGTTTTTTATTGAGAGAGTATCTATACTCTCTCTATAATGCCTAAGTTGGAAAGATACTTTTGAAGGATTAATTTTATAGACAAAACTTCAGGAGTATAGATGAAAAATGAGAAAAGGAAATTCTCAGCAGAATTCAAAGTAAAAGTAGTAAGAGAACATTTGGAAAACCAGGTACCCGTAGCAAAACTTTGCGAGCAATATAAGATCCAGCCTAATTTATTTTACCTGTGGAAGAAGGAGTTCTTTGATGGAGCAATTGATATTTTTACCAAGAAGAAAAGCCCAAAAGTAGATGATGATAAAATCAAGCGCCTGGAAGACAGGCTTAAGGACAAAGACAGTCTCATAAGTGAAATAGTGGAGGACAACCTCCGGTTAAAAAAAAAGCTGAATGGGGATCTTTAAACAAGATGTGGGTCGAACTGGAAATAAGAGATAAAGTGACCGGTTATATTGCATATATCTCAGAGAGAAGCGGAATAGTTGTAAAGAAATTATTAGCTATAATAGGTCTTGCCAAAACAAAGTTCCACCGCTGGTTGAAGAGAACCGGCATAGCCAACCGTCATAACGGAGAAATACCCAGAGCCCATTGGCTTACGCCTGAGGAGGTGGAAAAGGTAGAGAATTTTGTAAGAGAGCATTATTCCTTTAACGACTTCTTTCTTAGGGATGGTTACCGCAGAATCACTTATAAGATGATCGATCTTGACATAGTAGCAGCCAGCCCGTCCTCTGTTTATCGTATTCTTAAGAGGGCTAACCTCTTAAACAAATGGAATACAAACAAAAGAGGCCTCAAGGGTACGGGTTTCAAGCAGCCTGACGGTCCTCATAAACATTGGCACACTGACATTAAGTATGTGAACTTCCGGGGCACCTTCCTGTTTCTTATTTCGGTCATTGATGGATTTAGCCGCTACATAGTTCATCATGAACTGAGGCATAATATGGCTGGCTATGACGTTCAGCTTGCCATCCAGGCAGCCAAGGATAAATACCCTGGGGAAAGGCCAAGGATTATTACTGATAACGGTTCTCAGTACATCTCGAAGGAATTTAAGCAGTTCATAAAAGATATCGAGTGTACGCACATAAAGACATCAGTTAATTATCCGCAAGCCAATGGGAAAATTGAACGCTTCCATAGATCTATCAGCGAGGAGTGTTTGAGAATCAAATCCCCGGTCACGGTAGAAGAGTTCAGGATCTTCATCGAGGATTACATTATCTTCTACAATACCGAAAGACTACATGCATCTCTTTATTACCTGACTCCGGACGATTACCTCAGGGGTCGGCAAAAAGAGAAGTTAAAAGTAAGGGAAATAAAAATTGAAACAGCAGAGTTGAACAGAGCAGACTATTGGAAATCAGTAAATGCAGCAGCTTAACGTAAAAGTAAATTTAATTAACAATAATATCTTTCAGAAAAGTATCTTTTCCCTTGAATCATTACAACATTGAGTTGAAGGAACTTAATGCCGCAAAGGATAAGTTGTTTTCAATAATAGCGCATGACTTAAGGAATCCGTTCCACTCATTCCTAAGCTTAACACAATTTATAGCCGAAGATGCGGGCAGTTTTTCTGCTGAGGAGATATCAAAGATAGGGAGCGGGATGCATCAGGCAGCAAAGCACTTATTCTCATTGCTGAAAAATTTACTTGAATGGGCGGAGATGCAAAAGGGAACAATAGAGATTGAGGCTGAAGATTTTTCACTTTCGGGGCTGATATCTGAAAGTGTAAAAATGGCAATGGAAATGGGGGGACAAAAAGGGATTGAGATAGTTGATAATGTGGCGGCACCTGCCTATGCGTATGCTGATAAAAAAATGATAAACTCGGTATTATTGAATCTGTTTTCGAATGCTGTAAAATTCACACCACAAGGCGGATGTGTGACAATAAGCGCCAGGGAGACCGCAGAAGAAATGATTGAAGTGTCGGTAAAGGATACGGGAATAGGAATTGAGGATGCAATAATTGGCAAATTATTCATGGTTGGGGAAAAAACAAGCCGAACCGGGACCAACGGAGAACCAAGCACGGGGATAGGTTTATTGCTGTGCAAGGAATTCATAGAGAAGAATGGAGGAAAAATATGGGTAGAGAGTAAAGAAGGGACGGGAAGTACTTTTTCATTTACTCTACGAACACATGAATAA
>JBAXXU010000231.1:0-3004 GCA_037127735.1 Bacteroidota bacterium | reverse complement strand
CCTCCGTTCTCAATTCCAAACGATTGTACAAGATCACCAATGAATTTGGATTCAGTCAGGTGATCGAGCTTCAGCAGAAAGATCTTATTTCGCTGAGCAATTTTAAACTCCGGGTGGAAAGCCTCGGTAACTTTTTATTTGAAGGGACTGAATACGATCTCAATAAACTGAAAAGGTATTTGTATGAAAAAACTGAGAGCTGCAAAGAAATATCACAACTAGGTTGGCAGAAAGAAGGATTCTGGGCATGGTGCAACGGAATCTACAATTCCCGTTTTAAAGAAACAGATCGTAACGGTATTGTAAAACACGAAGAAAAAAACTACTACCTGCCTTCATCAAGCGACATTTACAAGGCAGAAGATAGTTTGTTCGTGTCTGAACGCCGCTTTAGGTACAATCCGGGTAAAGTTTCCTTGAACGACTATGCAGTCAAAATGATCAATGTTTATGGTGAAAATGCCATGTTCGGACTCTGCTTTTATTTCGCATCCTTGTTCCGGGATCACATCGCCAAACAGTTCGGGTTCTTCCCGATCCTGAACCTTTTCGGACCAAAGGGAGCAGGGAAGACCGAACTTGCCATCAGCCTTCTGCAATTCTTTGGTCACCAGAGTAAGGGCCCCAACATCACTAACACCACAAAAGCTGCATTGGCGGATCATGTTGCATTGTTCTCCAACGCGTGCTGTCATATTGATGAGTATAAGAACAACCTTGAATATGAGAAAATCGAATTTCTGAAAGGCTTATGGGATGGCACTGGCCGGACCAGGATGAACATGGATAAGGACAAGAAGAAGGAGACCACCCATGTTGATTGCGGTATCATGCTTTCGGGTCAGGAAATGCCAACAGCCGACATTGCATTGTTTTCACGCCTTATTTTCCTTTCCTTCTGCAAGGTAGAATACACTGAAAAAGAGAAACTCGCCTTTAACGAATTGAAGGACTTGGAAAAACTCGGTCTTACCCATATTACCCATGAGCTTCTTCAGCACCGGCAGCATTTCGTTAAAGAATTCATTGACAACTATAAGCTGGCTTCAGTTGAACTCAACAAAGCGCTCAACAATGTTGTGATAGAGGATCGTATTTTTCGCAACTGGCTTGTCATTCTTGCTTCCTACAGGACGTTGAAAGAGTTGATCACGGTTCCCTGGGAATATGACGAACTCCTGGACACAGCGGCGCAGCTCATCATCCGTCAGAACCAGGAGACAAAAAAGAGCAACGAACTGTCCATTTTCTGGGGCATTGTCGAATTCCTTACGAATGACGGACTGATCAGGGAAGATGTGGATTTCAGGGTCGATTATATTTCGAAGCTCAAGACTGATAAACTTACAATAGAAACTGACTGGCATCCTTCGAAGAACATACTCTTTCTGAATCACTCCAGAATCTTTCAGCTTTACCGTGTTCATGGCCAGCGGGCCAAGGAAAACGTTCTGCCTTTAAAAACACTTGAATACTATCTGATGAATTCGAAAGAGTACCTGGGCCGAAAATTGTCCGTCAGCTTCAAGGTCGAAGACAACCGCAGGGTGGTCGAAGATCAGGAGGTCGAAGTCGGTACAAATGGAAATTCGATGAAGAAGGTGACCCGAAGAATAACAACAGCAATGGCTTTCGATTATGATTTGTTACACATCTCTATTCTTAACATGGTTGATAAACAAGAAATTGACGATGAAACGGGAAAGCCTAAAGATGACCTTCCTTTTTAAAAAATCTCGAAGAAGGTCAAACAGGAATTAAAATGGCAACTACATCAACTACAATAACTACAATTCAATAAAATAATAATAATCAAATAATTAACGAACTTCTGTTCCCTAAAAGTCCAACTACTGAAAACTACAAAAAACTACATGAACTACACTGAACTACCAATCTGCCATATAATTTTCATCTATAGAATTGCTATAAGGTTGATTTATTGCAGGTTGAATGTGTGTAGTTTGTGTAGTTTAAAAAGTTGGCAATATATATCCCCTGTCCGGGAAAACCAATATTTTTTTCTATGAAAGATCCGGACATAAAGACAGATCGTAACGGCTGGAAATACTATGAACGGCTTCCGTCCGGATATCGCCTGGGAGTAATGGAGGATTTCCATACCAAAGGGAAAAAGAAAGTTGGCATGGAATACCTGATCCAGAGAGCTGATCAACCGCATTTTGAAATCCATCAGGTAATTCCGGAGACAAGGGCGATAAACCTCAAGCCGTTTTTCGATTGGGATATGATTTTTGTAAAAATGAGTTGACCTTTATAATAGATGCTATGAAAAATATCTTTGTTGCATGAAACAAGAAGAACGCCCTACAATCACTATAAAGCTGAAGCCCTACCTTCAGGAATACCTGGTTTGTGAACTGAAGAGTGAAATTGCTCACAAAACTAACATCATTGGTAAACTTCTGAAACCACTGTTGGAGATTCGGCCAAGAGAGACCATGCCTGACTTAGTAAAAGGCCCCGAATATATTTCACTCGGACTGCCATTCAATGATGATGTCAACATTAGGGGCAATCTATGGGTGTCGCCTAAAAACCAGGCAATCTTTGAGGAGTTTCTTGAATGGCACTTCAAGCAGCTATTCTTTCACTACATGAACGATAAGGTGAGATACTCCAAATCCTTTAAGAAAAGCATCTTGCAGTTTTGTGTTGATCATGATTTTACGTTTGCCAATATGAACTACGAAATGCTTAAAAAGGATTACTATCGGAAACGAAAGAGAAAAAATCCCGATTATATTTTGCCGGATTTTGTCCCTGTAATGTCCCCGGAATGTCCCTGGGTATTTTTAACGGTAGTCTGATATGGGAAATATTGGCCGACATACCGGGATCAACCTGGGGGGATTAAATCCCGTAAGCTGGATATACCGTGAAGACGTAGCCCTGTTTAATTGTAGCGATTCTACATTATCTTGTGTCGTATATCCCAAAATTGGCAAGAACTGGAACTCAATATATGGTACCCCTGAAACGA
>JBAXXU010000230.1:0-3056 GCA_037127735.1 Bacteroidota bacterium | reverse complement strand
CTCAGGTTCTGATACTCGATGAACCAACAAGCCATATTGATCCGGTTGCAGAATACGAACTTTTTAAAGAGATAAGGAGGCGGTTTAAAGAAAGAATTGTAATACTTATCACGCACCGGCTTCATAATCTTAAAATTGCAGATCATATTTATGTCATGCACGAAGGCCGGATTGTCGAAAATGGGAACTTTACGGAATTAGTGGAAATGAACGGCATGTTTAAAGAAATGTATGATAAACAACAACTTTAGAATGAATACCCTTTTATCGCCTGAACTTCTATACACAAGGCACCGACTTAGCTATCCTCAGATTGATAGCCTTTTGGGCACCAATCATAAAGAATTATATCAGAAAGACATTATCGAAAATTTCAAAATTATACGTGAGTTTATTGTGGTAACTGACGAATTTCGAAAGAATGGTATTCGGTTTATCCCGTTAAAAGGCCCGCTCCTTTCCCACAGGATTTACGGAGATGCAACTTTCAGACGGTATCACGATTTAGATATACTTATTGATTCAATGGATATAAAAACCACAAATCCTTTATTACTTTTTCTTTATCGGCCATTCGGTTATCTTATCAGACACATAAGGAGAGGGTTAAAACCACTATAGCTTAGGGACTTAGTGTGCCATGTAAAAATGCCAATGCTGCAAAGGTTATATTTTACTTCCTTTGCAGTATTGGCATTATTTTTAAGAAAACCCCGGTTTAAGGAATAGATATTCCCTCAATTATCAGACTATGGTCTCCTTCGTTCTGTTTCCGGCTTGGGTTTCATAAATGGTTTTCCGGGTAATTTTACATTGCGCATAGCTGCATTGTAAACAAATGAAGCCGTAATTACAGCATTCTGTTTTAGATCTGCAATTGAAAGCCTTTCATAAGTATCCATTGTAGTATGATAACCACGTCCATATTCGATTTCATCCTGAATGAACTGAAATGCTGGTAATCCCTCTGAATTAAATGAAAGATGATCTGTGCCACCGGTATTTCTCATTGTAATTGTCGAAGCACCCATATCCACAAAAGGTTTTAACCACTCTTCAAAAATCGGCCTGTCCAATTCATTTTCCTGAAGATAAATACCACGGTATTTGCCCGATCCGTTATCCATGTTGAAATATCCGGCAAACTTGTCAAAATCGGGTTTGTGTTCCTTTGTTTTCGGATCTACCAAATACTTTTCAACATAACCACGCGAACCATATAAACCTTGTTCTTCCCCACCCCAAAGGGCTATCCTGATCGTCCTTTTCGGGGCAACATCAAGGTTTTTAAGGATTCTAAGTGCTTCCAACATTACTACACATCCTGAAGCATCATCGGCAGCTCCTGTTCCTCCATGCCAAGAATCAATATGGGCACCGACCAAAACAACTTCATTTTTAAGAAGTTTATCTGTCCCCGTTATTTCACCGATTACATTGAAAACCGATGGACTGTCGAAAAACTTATTCTTTATTTCAACTTCCATCTCAACAGGCACATTATGACGTATCAGCCTTTCCATTCTTCCATGGTCTTCGAAAGGAAGATTCAGTTCTGCGATTGGTTCCTTTTCCCCGGCGGTATAATTAGCACCAGTTGAGCGTGGAATATTGTATGTGCCTGAATTATTAAGTATTACAGAGGCACCTTCACTGACAAGGAATTCTGAAATTTTGCCCCGCAACTCACGCTGAGCCCTCATTGTTGCAAAATCATAATTTCCCCTGCGGCCTCCCTGTGTTGAAGAGGATGCCATCGAAAGATCCTTTAGCTGAGCATCGGTCAGGCGGCTTGCTAGGGGTTCAAAACTGATTTCATTGGGAGTGGTCGCTATAGTAGGCATCAGCACAATTTTGCCGGAAACTTTCCCTTTGTATTTTTCAAGATCTGCTTCCGTTTTTACATCCATAAGCACAACCTCACCCTTGACCAAACCGTTTGTGCTACCAGTCCAGGCAACAGGATTACAAGAAAAATTGGTATAATATGGCGAAGTAATTGCTGCATAAGTTTTCAGATTATCCCAGCCCCCACGTGTGAATTCACGGGCAACCTCAATTCTTACATTTTGGAAACCAAGCTCTTCCATCTTTTTCTTAGCCCATTCGTTTCCCCGGTTATTGCCGGTAGAGCCAGTCAGCCGTGGACCAACGTAATCAGTAAGCCAAAATACAAGGTCTTCAACACTTGAATTTCTTAAACCTTCCTGCTTGATTTTGTAAATCATACCGAGGTCAATATTCTCATTCTGCGACATTAACCATAAAGGCAGAATACCAAGGAGCAAAAAAACGACTGAGATTTTTTTAAGTTTCATATAATTGATTTTTAAAGATTTATCCGAGGTTTCAAATATAGATAAAATATCAATACTTTTGTGTGATTTGTCGTTTTCATTATTTTTAAGGCAAATTGTAAATATATCAACTTTAATATTCTCATTGAATGGTTTACGATGTTATTATTGTCGGGGCAGGACCAGCTGGAATTTTTACAGCCTACGAATTAGTAAAAGAACGCAGCAATCTCAAAATACTTATTCTGGAAAAAGGAAGGGATATTCATCATCGCAAGTGTCCTAAACACACTAACGGAGGTTCTTGTGTAAATTGCAAACCCTGTTCCATAACAACAGGTTGGGCTGGTGCAGGTGCTTATTCCGATGGAAAATTATCGCTTTCGCACGAAGTTGGCGGCATGTTGACTGACTATATTGGTGTGGAACAAACTATGGAAATGATTGGCTATACTGATGATATTTATCTCAATTTTGGGGCGGATTCCAAAATTCACGGAGCAACAGAAACGCCTGCCATGCGTGAAATCAGGCGTAAATCTATCGAAGCAAACCTGAAATTAGTGCCGTGCCCAGTAAGACATCTTGGAACTGAAAAAACTCAGCAACTTTATCGCTCAATTTATGAACATCTTATACGAAGTGGGGTAGAAGTGCGGTTTAATACAGCTGTCGAAGAATTTATTATTAACAATAATCAGATTGAAGGTTTAAAATGTTCGAAAGAGTTCTTTTATGCCAAAAGAATTGTCGTTGCTG
>JBAXXU010000229.1:0-3080 GCA_037127735.1 Bacteroidota bacterium | reverse complement strand
AGGCGTTTTGTCCAGTAGGGGAATTCTCAAAATCTATAGATTTTCGTAAATTGATACCCTCTTTTAAGATCGTTTTACTTTACCGTTGGCTTTAGCCAACGGATTATGATACCCAACTGATCGGGCTTTAGCCCAAAAGTAAAGGACTAAAGTCCCTATAAATGAGGCCTATATACCGTTGGCTAAAGCCAACGGTAATTAAAATCAACAACTATATAGAATGATAGACTTGTAATTTAATAATTTGCCTAATTCAAATCGTCACGCTCCAAAAAAACGCTACACCCAAGATCTATTCAAGATTATAATGAAAGATATTTAATTTTTAGTGTACACTAATGATATCAATAAAGTAATTGCAGTTCAGTCTTACCCAAAAGAATAGATTCAGAACATGGCATAACCATACCGGTATTTTCATTACGGCCCTGAAGAATAAATCTTGGCGTGGCGCTATTCATTTCATCAACAGCCTGTTTGCAAAGATTTCCGATATCCCCTCCTTTCACCCTGTTCCAGATAAGTGACAATTTCATATTAGGAAAACCGGTTAACATTTCATAATCGCCGTCACTGTCGCCGGCAGAAAATAGCGGATCCCGGTTTTTGCCAAGTCCTGATTTTATTACAAGGTTAATCGCGTCAACTTTGCCCTGTCGTTGTGTTTTAACCCATCCGGCTTTATATTCGGGTAGAATTTTGCCATCAACAGTAGTTGCAAGTTCCATGGCAATAACATTTTCAGGAGGTACATTATAACCATAAGTTCCAATACCTGAAAATACTTCTACGACAGGTTTATAACTTGACGATACAATATAAACATCAATGCCATTGCCTTTGGAGGTAGAAATCATGTTTTGCATTTCGGGAAAAACACGCAGCCCTGTTTTGTAGGAATAGGTAACAACACCAGCGTTTGTCTGAAAACCGGCAGGTGATTGCCAGGTCTGTTTGCTTAATTTGTTTCCAAGCTCGAACGAAATTGCTTCTTTAGCCAAAGCTTTCACTTCATCAATGGTTTGTCCGGCAAATAAATATAGCAGCCATGGATAGCCATAATCAGCTCCGATACCGGTGGCTTCACAATAGCCATCGTACAAAAATGGTATTTTCGCGATGAAGTCGCTGTATTGGGGTGTCGCCTTTATTTCTTCAAGTGACATAGGGCCATTGGATCCTATGAAGTTATCATACAAGAAATTATAGTCATTCACAAGGTCCTTATTAATATCAGCAAGAAGAACATTTTGATAAGCTTCCGACAGTTTTATCACTCCGTTGATGTTATCTTTAAGCAAATCGTTTCTAAATTGATCTTTTGTCACCCGGAATCGCAGGTTAGTCAGTTGGTAACGCATCAAAGCCTCTTCGACATCGAAATGGGCACAGGTCTGATCCCAGTCGAGAACAACATAAGGTGGTTTGTTTTTATTGAAATACTTGCCACCAATGCCATAATCAGTTATAAGTTGGTTCAGAACCATGAAGTTTTTATCCGACCAGTTCAGCCCGTCTAATGAGTTGGATATTAATGATTCATCCTTCACACAACTACCAGAAAGCACTACCAGAATAGCTGTTATCAGAAATGATAAAATCCTGTTTCTAATTTTCACTTAAAAATATTTTAATACTCAATTTATCTTCATTTTAATACTAAGCCAGGTATCATGCTTTGTTGTTCATCACTCCGGCTTTATCAAAACACCAGAAAGTCAGGGATAAAACAACCCCGGCCACAGCGGCCAGAGCCATACCTTTAAGTTGTACCGATCCAATGTTGATACCGGCTCCGCTAATACCTGCAACAAATGTGAATGCACCCAATATCATATTCCGGTTATTGCTGAAATCAACTTTTTGTTCTACGAATATTCTGAAACCCTGTACGGCGATTATCCCGTAAAGTAGCATTGTTATACCACCCATAACCGGGACCGGGATTGTTGATATTGCAGCAGAGACCTTTCCTATACATGAAAAAATGATAGCAAGAATAGCTGCACCTCGCATAACCCACACGGAATAAACCCGGGTAATTGCCATAACACCAATGTTTTCTCCATAAGTTGTATTGGGAGTTGAACCTGCAAAACCTGATATTACATTACTAATTCCGTCGCCAAGTAAGGAGCGATGCAATCCGGGATTTTCCATGAGGTTTGAATCTGTAATTCTTCCTGTAACAATCAGATGGCTGATATGTTCGGCCAGAACAACTATACATGCAGGAGCAATAATCATAATAGCATTCAGATCGAACACAGGGGCATTGAATTTCGGGAGGGTTATCCACCCGGCATTGCTGATCGATGAAGCATCTACCATGCCCATGAACAGGGCAATCAGATAACCTGCAACAACAGCAAAAAGTATAGGGATCACCTGCATAAATCCCCTGAAAATCACTGATCCTAAAATTCCAATACAAAGTGTTGACATTGAAACAATCAGAGTATTGCCATTTATCACGAATGGTTCAACTACTTTCCCGATTTCCGCAGGCGATGGAGCCAGACCTGCCTGTTGAGCTGCCACAGGAGCAAGTTCAAGGCCGATAATAGCCACAACAGCTCCCATCACGGCCGGTGGCATGACAACATCGATCCATCTTATACCCCATTTTTTAACAACAAACGACATGAGAATGAAGAACAGACCGAAAAAGATAAATCCTGACTGGGCATGACTATATCCGCCATAAGTGCTGATGATCAATAATGCCGGTGCAATAAAGGCAAAGCTGGACCCCAGATAGGCAGGAATGCCTCCTTTTGTAACCCAGGAGTAAATTAAAGTGCCAACACCATTCATAAGCAATGCAATGGCAGGGTCAACTCCCAGAAGGATCGGCGCCAGTATTGTAGCGCCAAACATTGCTGTAAGGTGCTGGAAGCTAAGCGGCAGATTTTCCAGAAATGGCAGTTTTTCGTGAATTCCAATTGTACGTCGTTCCATGAAGAGATAAACATTTAAAATTTATTCAAACTTAATTTTACTTTGACAGATTAAAATCCAACCTGGTTTTTCAGCTTTTTTACCCCGGCCCCCTTTGCTTCGCTGAAGCTTCGCGAAAG
>JBAXXU010000228.1:0-3307 GCA_037127735.1 Bacteroidota bacterium | reverse complement strand
AAGGTACTCAAAGGATTACACAAAGGCTCACCAAGTTTATGAATTAATCAGATTAAAACATTATCCTCTTTGGCTTAATTTTTAAATGATAATAATGTGGAATAGGTTTTCTGGATTTTACTACTTTAGTAAAAAATTCTAATAAACTCTTATATGAAAAGATCTTCAATTGTAACACTGATAATGATTGTTATGACAATCTGTTACAGTGAATCTTTATTAGCGCAGGATTCTCCCCGGTCGCGCGAATCATTCAACCAGGAATGGAAATTCATAAGGTACTTTAATGCCTCCGATGAAGCTGTTACAACCGGTAAAGAGCCTGAGAATCTCCAGTTGCCATCAGTTAACGACAATAGCTGGCGCTCATTGGATCTGCCACACGACTGGGCAATTGAGGGCCCGTTCAGCGATACGCTTGAGAATAATACCGGACTGCTGCCATGGAAAGGAGTCGGCTGGTACAGGAAACATTTTGCAGTTGGCGACAATGATAAAGGAAAACGTATTTATGTTGATTTCGATGGAGCCATGGCCAACGCAAAAGTCTGGCTCAATGGAAAGTATGTAGGTGAATGGCCTTATGGTTACACTTCTTTCCAACTCGATCTCACACCATATATTATTATTGGAAGCGAAAATATAATTGCAGTAAGGCTTGATACAAAAAATTGGGATTCAAGATGGTATCCGGGCGCCGGACTCTACCGGAACGTATGGCTCGTAAAAACTTCACAGTTGCACCTGGCTTATAACGGTGTCTTCTGCACTACCCCGGAAATAAAAAAAGAGAGAGGTATGCTAAGTGTAAAGGCTGAAGTGGAAAACCATAATATTGAGCCTCTGCCGGTTACAATAAAAGCATCAGTATATAAGCTTGATTCAAAATTTGAACCAACCGGCGCTCCGGTAGCTGAGTCAGTTGCCGTTACTGCTACAGTTCAGGGCATGAAGGATCATGACTTCAGACTGGATATCCCTGTTAAAGAACCAGTTCTATGGGATGTTTATAATCCTGAACTTTATCGTACTGTAGTTACTGTACTGAATGGAGCAACCATAACCGACAGATATGAAACCAATTTCGGTTTCAGGACTTTGAATTTCACACCACGCGATGGTTTTCTCCTCAATGGTAAGAGAGTTGAAATAAGAGGTGTATGTAACCACCACGATCTTGGCGCCCTGGGAACTGCTTTCAATACCCGCGCTGCAGAACGTCAGCTTGAAATACTCAGGGAGATGGGGTGTAATGCCATAAGGACAAGCCACAATCCTCCTGCACCTGAACTCGTTGATCTGTGCGACAAAATGGGATTTCTTGTTCAGGTTGAATTGGTTGACACATGGAGAATTGGCAAAAAGGAAAAAGACTATAATGTTGATTTCAATGCATGGCATGTTGAGGATCTGAAAGCAATGGTGCGCCGCGACCGTAACCACCCTTCTGTATTCATGTGGAGTATCGGTAATGAAGTCCCCGATCAGGCAAATCCATATATTGCGACATCGCTAAATACAATAGTTAAATCAGAAGATAACACACGTCCTGTAACTTCAGGATGTAATGACGCTAACTCCGGGACAAATGGTTTCGAGCTTACACTCGATGTTTTTGGTATTAATTACCATCTGAACGATTACCAGCGGTTTTTTGACCTGAAAGCAAATGCCAACCTGGGAATGCATTCAAGTGAATCAGCATCAACTGTAAGTTCAAGAGGTGAATATTTTTTCCCTGTTGTTCAGGGAGATCTTAATAATAACCTCCCAGGGAAGGGAATATTTCAGATCACATCCTACGATGTTGCCTACCCGGAATGGGCCAGTACACCAGATCAACAGTTTACCCTTCTTGATAAGTTTCCTGCTGCCATGGGTGAATTTGTATGGACAGGCTTTGATTATCTCGGAGAGCCGACTCCTTATTACGGCGACCTTTCATCCATCAAGCCTGGTTCCTGGGGATATGAGGAGACACTTAAGATGCTTAAAAAACAAGGTGTCACTGAAGTCCCGTCACGAAGCAGTTATTTTGGCATAATGGATCTTGCAGGATTTAAGAAAGACCGCTTTTATCTTTATCAGTCAAGGTGGAGGCCTGAACTTCCAATGGCTCATATCCTTCCTCACTGGAACTGGCCCGAGAGGAAAGGCCAGGTTACCCCGGTTCATGTTTACACATCGGGCGATGAAGCTGAATTGTTCCTTAACGGGAAATCACTTGGTAAGAAGAAAAAGGGACAATACGAATACCGACTGAAATGGGATGATGTTGTATATCAGCCCGGGGAACTGAAGGTAATAGCTTATAAGAACGGAGTCAAATGGGCTGAAGATGTGATGCGCACTACGGAAAAAGCATCCATCCTCTCTATGTCGGCAGACAGACCATCTGTTCGTCCAGATGGCATCGACCTCATATATATCACTGTAAGAATTGAAGATAAAAATAAACTGCTGGTCCACGGTAGCAGTAACCTGGTTGATTTCAGTATTGAAGGTCCAGGAAGGATTATTGCTACCGATAATGGTGATGCCACCGGTTATGAGTCATTTCAGGCTAAGTCAAAGAAAGGCTATAATGGTTTGTGCCTTGTAATTGTTGCTGCTGAAAAAGGCGCTTCAGGCTCATTTACAGTAAAGGCTAAATCGAAAGGATTGAAGGAAGCTGCAGTAGAAGTGAATATGGGCAAATAGGATGCTGGGTTCTGGGTTCTGGGTTCTAGTAACCAAGCACCAAGCACCCAGCTCTATCCTATCCTCTTAGTATAGAATAACTTATCGTCTCCCATAGTATAAAAATCCTTCAACCGGGCCTCCAGTATGAACTTATTGCTGATATAAAAAGCTCTGGTTGGAGTATAGTGCTCAAGTCCTGAAGTTTCTGCAATAATAATGGAACAGCCCATTATCCCGGCTTGTTTGCAGGTCTCCTCAAGCAATTTTTTACCAATACCTTTTCCGCGAAAATCATTATGGGTAGCGATCCAGTAAAGATCAAAACTGGTTTTTGACATAGCTATTGGGCCAAAGCATGAATAGGCTACCGTAACACCATCAACCTCTGCAAAAACGAAATAATATTCAGTTGATTCACCAAATTTTAATCGTTCTTCGACAAGTTCTACAGCGATTTCGACTTCATGGTCATAAAAGAATTTTGTTGAGACAATTATTTCCCTGATGTTTTCAATATCACTTTGTTGCGGAGTTGTTCTGAATGTCAGGTTCATAATAAATTAATTTAAAGGTTGATGGGTTGATGGGTTGATGGGTTGATGGGTTGATGGGTTGATGGGTTGAT
>JBAXXU010000227.1:0-3308 GCA_037127735.1 Bacteroidota bacterium | reverse complement strand
TAGTCATGTAACACTGTAATTAACAGTTATATAGAGCGACTTTCGTGTCGCACCGGCAATGAAACCTAACGGCCGGGCGGTTTGATTAGTGGCCGTCCGTGTCCGGGCTGGCGAGTTTTTTGCCAATCCCGGTAGATGGGTGCAAAGTTTCTTGTCAAGACAAAACCCGCTTGCGTATGAGTCCCGGTAGATGGCACAAAGTTACTTGTCAAGATAAACTTTCTAAACGACGAGCAAAAAACGCCGCCAGCTGCGCATCGGCCTGCAGCCCATGTGACTTTGTCTCGGCAGCAGGAATAGTCATGGTAGACAAAATTCGATAAGTGAAATTTAACTTAATCGCATAGACTTATGGAGCTGATTACTAAGCTGTCCGGGCTGCCGAAGGCCATTAATTAAACCGACCTTGTTAGCACAAGTAGTGGATTAAAACTGTCACGGTTGCAGAAAAACTGTCATGGTAGTTTTTAATCTTGAAATATGTGGCGGAACTGTCGCACTATCAGGATTTTATTAAGATTTAGAAACAATTAAAATCCAGCAATCAAAAAGAGGGATACACTTCCTTGCATAATCATCCATTAGATTATTCGTAATACTTATACCTAAGAACATGGCTCATCATTGAACTATACAATGATAATTCTTTTGATTCAAGAATTATGATATTATTGTTTTTATCAAAGGTCCGGTTTATTGAGCGATAGTGGGCATTTGTTGTATAGGTATAAATATCCGATTTTGTTTGTAGGTCTCCTGTATAAGAGTGGATGGTATAGGAAATACATTGACCATCTGAAGCATAAAATGTTTCTTTAATTAATTTATCTGATTTATCATATTGAAATTCAGTGTAATTTTCTAGAAGATTGCCGGAATACTTTTTAGTCTTTGAAAGTAATCCATTTTGATATTCGAACTCCAAATATTCAGTTATACCTCCCATAGGATATTCTTTTGTCTCTTTTATTTTTTTTCCATCTGTCGAGTATGTTAACGAAGTATTTTTCAAATTGATAAAGCCTGTTGGGGAGTTTATGTTTGCATTATAATTCATGATTTTTATTAACTGGCCTGACTCATTATACTCGTATACATCATATTTTATAGTTCCTACGATCGACCCATTGTTGTACATTGGAGATGATACTTTGCTTATTTTCCCATTATCATCGTACTCATATTCTTCGACTATGTTGATTGGGTCTTTTGAATCTATGTTTGAGTAAAGCAAAACTTGTTTAAGTTTAGCATTTGCTTGAGTAGAAATATCATCTTTTTGACAACTTAATATTAAGAAAATCATTAAGCTGCACATTTCTAATAATGATAACTTTGTTTTCATGGTGTTAAATTTTATTGATAATAATTGAAGAGGTTTAAGAACCATTTTCTATTTAAGTTAGACGTCAGTTATTCATATAATTGTCAAATTTCATGCCACTGTTATTAAATTAACATTAATCCAAAGATATAATATTGATGAGATTTTTATATAATGAGGTATTTCTCTACATTCGATATTCTTCAAAGGGATTGGCCGAAGAAATTGGCTTATAAGGATATATTTTAATCCTGGCAAATGAGTAGAAATTGTCTCGATAGAAGAATTTTGGTAAAAGTGTTTAAGTGTTAAAATCCAGCTATCAAAGCGGAACGAATCTGTCATGTTGCAGGAAATTTGCATAAAGTGTTAGCACAAGTATTTGTTCGTCGCGCGATGGCAGTGTCCCGATAGAAAGTAGCATTGTTAATTAAATAACAGATGTTTATGGATGAAGGCGGGAGAGCCGATTGTCTGCCGCGCGATGGCAGGTCCCGGTAAAAGTGCAGAAACTATCTTGTCAAGACGAAACATTTTAAAAACGGCGCAAGGGCTAAGTCCATGTGTCTGAAATATTTTTGCCAACGGCCCGGCAATATGGGGAGGTTGTGTTACCCGACGCAAGCACCGCCACAAATCTGTCTCGGTAGGCCAGAAAGCTGTCACGGTGCAAGGAGGGTATGGCGCACTTTTTGCCGTCCGGGTAAAAATTTTATTTAGCATTACGCGTGTCGCGGTACAAGTTTGATCGGAGCCGGTAAACTGTCACGATAATGAAAGATTGTTAGAGGCACTTGCGCAGTGTCGCGGTACAATCTGTCTCGGAGCCAGAAAACTGTCACGATGCAGGATTTTAATTGCGTGCAGATGCGCGTGTCCGGGTGCATATACCATTACAAAGCTGTCTTGGGTGCAGGAGCAAAAGCAAAAAGTGTGACGAACAACTTACCCATATTGTCCGTGTTAGCAGTTGATTATTTTTTTCGAGAATTCTTTGGATAATTTTTTGCTACTCAACCTGAATAATAAGGTAGGGTTACTTGTCCAATGTTACTGCAAAACATAAACTGATCTTGTGGATTAAAGATCATTAAAGAACCATAAAATTCTACGTTCCTGAAAAGATTTGTTATCAACGGTGTATTTAATAAGGTCTAATCACATTTTAATAATAGTACCTAAGGCTTTTGATTCAGTAAATCAGACTATTATATTTTCAATAGCGGTTATGAATATTGATGGTTTAGGTACTTCTCTGATATCATAGGGTTTACCTACATATGTATAAGCGAATACATAGTAGTAATTATTTTCCCCACTAAAGAACAAATCAAAATAGAATTCGCAGTTTGAGCATTTCAAATTGTAGCTTCCCATTCCCGCACCTACAAAATCTTTAAAATCGAACATTTCATGACACTTAGGGCAAACAATTTTTGCTTCGATATTTACACCATTTTCAAATAAAGTGCGATTCCGAGTTTTAAGTTTTACACCATCCAATAGGCAATCAATTTGATACTCTTTGATATTAAGCTTTACTATCTCCTGATAAAGATCAGAAGTATAAATCACTTCCCACCCATTAATTACTTCAGAATACTGAAAAGAATCATTTTGAAACCTTAGTTTTCTTAAGAGGCTATCCTTTTCTACTTTAAAATACTCCGCCAACGTATATCTCCCGTTTTTAACATCTTTGATTATTTCAGGTTTTATTCTTTCCAGCTTCCGAAAAGCTTCATTCTTCATGAGGCCATCATCTGTATTTTCGTATACATAAGCAAGCGCCTGTGGTTCATTTATGCTTTCAAGTATCGTGTGCCCCTTAGAAGTTAAATAATCTAAGTTCAATGCTACTTTTGCCAGGATTTTCTGATCCTTTATTTGCCGAATAATAGTATCCCATACATCGTCCCTCGGTACTTCCTTAACCCACATTGCAGCTTTAGGTTTGTAAAAGGCTGATATTATGAGCTATCAT
>JBAXXU010000226.1:0-3330 GCA_037127735.1 Bacteroidota bacterium | reverse complement strand
CTTTTTGAGCAGTTTCATAAGAATATAAATAACCATATACTTCTGCATTTTGTTGGTTATTTAAATAAGCCCAACAGCCTTCCGAATTGGTGCCTGACCTGAAAGAAAGATTTTCGGCCATCCATACCTGGTCATGAAGTGTCACAGAAAGGTAGGTTCTCCCATCGCGGACATCTTTAAATGTTCCCATTTTCTGGGCTAACGAAGTACCTGTAACCATCAGGACTAAAGAAATAATAATTGAAGCTTTACATGTCATTCCGACCAATGTTTAAAGAAAAGCTTCAGGTATTAGTTTATTGTCATATGAAGTCAAGCTATATTGTTTATTTTTAGTCATTTAAATGATTGAAAAGGAAAAATAAAATTGCTTCAATAATAATTGCAACAGGTATATTTCTCATCTTTTTCGATGAAATCATTTGAATGTATAAATTTTACCCTCCGGTGATTGTACAATACCCTTCCCATTAAGATAAACATAGCCCTTATTTTTCACAATCTTAAATACTATAGGATCTGAATGATCACTTTTAATAGCCCAATTATTAACCTTATTCGAAGTTAAAACCGAACCACTCTTTGCAACCATTATTATTCTTCCTCCTTTTCCAATAGCCATTTCAGAAGATGTCAATTCCGCCTTAGAATTACTTAAGATAGTATCTCCATTATATATATGTTCAGCTCCTATTGTCCAGATTGATGGTTCAGAGCCATTCATTGTCATGGGCATTTCAACTTTACATCCGGTACAATCAAGTGAAAAAAGTAATAGACTAGGCGAGTCTTTAACAAACTTCATTTCCCCTCGTGTAGTTGTCTCTTCTGCAGACTCAACATCAAATGGAATAATAAATTCCTTTGAAGTCGAAATACCTTTCTTGATTCCTTTCCCTGAACTTTGAAGATAAGTCAATTTGTCCAACGTCTCTTTATCAAGTTTACCTGTTTCGGACAAGTAGTTATCCCTCTGAAACATTTTTAAAGTATTTTCTGTTTTCATGCCCCAGACACCATCTATTGGTCCTGGTTCGTATCCTAGTTCAGTTAATTGTTTTTGTGCTTTTTTTATAGTTGCATTATCCTGGCAATATGCCTCTGTGGTTAATATTATAAGCAACAGGAAGGAGCTAAAAATACATGTAACGCTTTTCATCGTTTTCGCTTTGAGATTAATTAGTCTTCACCCACAGCTTGTTTGCATAGATATAATTCCGGCCATTGAACGAAAAAACCGTACCTTCAGAATACTGGCCTGGAAGAACATTGTCTTCGAATATCAAAACCCCTGATTCAAAATGACATGACATTTTATTCAATGTGAACTCGCCCTGAAATGTCACTTCCCCTTGTGAAATCTTGCTCCCTGTGGTTTTGATGGAACTGAAATCAACAAATCCGTTTTTATCCATCGAGAGTGTTGTCCCGGCAACATCTGAGGTAAATGCGAACTTCCCGCAGTTGAAAGCACTATTATCAGCGATTGACAATGTCATGGTCCTTATTGAATCAATTGCCTGGTAACTTATTCCTTGTTTGAAAGTTAAATTCACCTTCAACGGGTTTTCTTTTGTCAGTTTGATCTTCGAAGGAGCATATTTCTCCATTTCGAATAATCCGCCCTTCCGTATTGCTTTTGAGATAGCTGCCGATACAAGGCCTATCGTGTCAAGTTTTATGGTATCAGGTAGAACCATGGTCGCTTTACTTTTATTAGCATTATCTGCTTTTTTTTGTTGCGCTGATAAAGGATAATTACAAAAGGCGATGAAAAGGATTGAAATTAATACGGTCAATTTCTTCATAATGATAGTTATTGGGAGGTTAATGGACATGATTAATTTGAAGTGAGAAGCGTTTTCTGATCAACAAGGAAACCAGCTTCATCATAGGTATAATTAACGGTATAAAGAACCTGCCCTTCCAGTGTCTTGTATACGAATATTTTTGAAACAACAGGACTATTGTCAGGCAATAACTGATAAATGAATTCTGCGGAATAATCACCCTGTGACAGTGATTTGAGGTAATCGGTCTTTTGCATAGCAGGTGCAATGCTGGAAAAGGTACCTGAACCATCGAAATAAACCTTATTTCCCAAACTGTCAAGAGCACAAAAATGACCATTGCTTAGAAGCCTGATAGAAGAGAACATACCACCGGCTGATTTTGGATAATAAACCATGTACTGACTTGTATCAGAAAACATGAAAGATTCAGTGTCTCCGGAATTTTTATTATTCAAAATCATTTTTTTAGGCAGGGTCAGCTCGCCTGCCGTAACTCTCTCGTTTGATGCAACCAGTGTTAAAGGAGTATCGTCAAAGCGGTCAATTCCTCCATCAAAATATTCATAATTGACCTTATAATCAAAACCGGAAACTTTTTTTGTAATACAGCCGAATTTATCAAAGGATATTTTACCCCCGGCTTTATCGGTCAATAGAAATGACTGATCTGATAAAATTGTGAGTTCCTCGTAATTGCTTTTTGTGTTTTTAACTGGTTTAAATGAAATGTACCTTCCTTCTTCATCCACAATAAATGACTGTTCAGTGGTTTTTCCATTTTCTTTCGTATGCAGGGTAATCTGTTCAACGATCATGTAACCACCCACTTTGACCTTCTTGTCACTAAAAGTAATCCACATTGGTATCTTGGGGTTCGTTTCAGGATCGCAGTTCTCAATCGTAATTTCGAATTGTTCTTTGCGTTGATTACCCAGTATCATTTCACTCATGATACCATCGGCATTAAACTTGAAGGTGTTCCCCAGTTTATCTGCAAGTTCAAAGGAACCGTTCATAAATGGAATCAAGAGGATAAATTCGCTCCGCGTCGAATCGACCGGAATATAGCCTGCATAGTTGTACTTGTCTGCGTTGAACACCATGGTGTCATTGAGACCGGTAATGAGGTTTTTCACCATGCAATACTTTTTTATTATGTAATCGCCGAATTCTACTGAATCGTGCTTGATGATCTCCACACTGTAAGGTGTCAGAAACTTCCATCCTCTACCAAATGAATGACTATGCGCAAGGTCCGTGTTGGAGATACGGACAATTTCCATCCCGGGTTCATTTCCGTACCACAAAGAGAGATCGGTTTGATACTTATTTCCCAGCATATCGGTTCCTGTGGTCAATGCATAATCATTTAGGAAAGTAACAGTGCGATCGAAGAACTGAACTTCAACAGGTTCATTTGTATGTTGAACACTTACCTGCTGACCCGACTGGGAGGTTTGTTGCTGGTACGATTCAACCGCTTTATTGATGGCATTCACGGCGGTTTTATCGTACACGTATTTTCCCGCCGGGGTGG
>JBAXXU010000225.1:0-3344 GCA_037127735.1 Bacteroidota bacterium | reverse complement strand
GGAGGAAATTCTCACGCTGGATACACTTGCTAAAAAACTTAGAGCCAAACGTTTCGAGGGCGGATCCGTTGATTTGATCGTGTTGAGGTAAAGATAGAAGTAGACCCTGCCGGGAAACCCATCAATGTATTCTTCAAAGAGTCTAAAGATTCCAACAAACTTATTGAGGAATTCATGTTGCTGGCCAACAAGAAGGTCGCCGAACTAATCGGCAAACCTGGTCCGCGGAAGAAGGAGAAGACTTTTGTCTACCGGATTCATGACAAACCGGATCCAGAGAAGCTTGATAAATTCAACCATTTTATCAAACGTTTTGGATATGGCATCATGACTAATACTCCCCAGACAGTTACGGCATCCATGAATAAACTGATCGAGAATGTGACTGGGAAAAAAGAGCAGAATGTGATAGAAACACTTGCAATCAGGACAATGGCAAAAGCCGAATATTCGACCCGGAACATTGGTCATTATGGCTTAGGTTTCGAATATTATACCCACTTTACATCTCCGATTCGTCGTTATCCGGATATGATGGTCCACTGTTTACTTGCACGTTATCTCGAAGATGGCAGATCGGTCCAAACCGATCAGTACGAAGAGATGTGCAAACATTCATCAGCTATGGAAAACAAAGCTGCCAACGCAGAACGGGCTTCAATAAAATATAAACAGGTTGAATTTATGGCTGATAAAATTGGTAAGCAATTCAAAGGGGTGATATCGGGAGTAAAGACTGGGGTATTTATGTTGAATTGGACGAAAATAAGTGTGAAGGCATGATTCCTTTATTCGAGCTTACCGATGATTTTTACGAGTTTGATGAAAAAAATTATTGTATCATTGGTAGGCATACCCATAAAAAATACCAACTGGGAGACAGTATCGAAATTGAAATTGCAAGAGCTAATCTTGACAAAAAACAACTCGATTTCAGGATTGTTGGAGAAGTTCCACCTTTAAAATTGAAAACCCCTGCAAAGAGAAGTCGAAAGTATAAGAGTGGCAATGAATACGTGAAATTTCATTTCAGATTCATTATTTTTTGTTAGTCTCTGTTAATTTCTATTCTTTTGCGGAATTTTACCGAAGTTTTTATCCAAGTCAATTATACCTTGGAAGTATCAGAAATTTGAAATTTTGCTATGATGGAATTGTCATCTTTTGTATTGATGTTATTAAAAATGGCTCTGATAATCACTGTTTTAGTGGTGGGATTTTTCATTTATAGCCGAACACGAACTTTTTCAAAAGGAACTTCGGGTAAAAAACTGTCGTTTAACAAAAAAAGGATGCCTTACAATGCTGAAATCAGCCTTTCAAAAAGCCGGAAGGTTAATCCGTTTCTCATCGAAATGAAGGTTACAAATACCGGCATCAAAGAGATTGACCTGTATGCCCCCGTCATTACTTTTAAAAGATGGTTCTCAAAACGGAAATTTAAAGTACTCAGGGTTGAACACTCAGAGATTTATCCAATTCTTGTTGAACCTGGCCAGTCGTCTTATCTAAATATCTCTTTGGAGCAATTTTATAATACTGCACCTGAATTACAACTTGCCTTTCGAATGAGCGTAGAAATGAAAGATCGTAGTGGCAAGATATTCAAAAGTCAGACAATCAGATTGAAATGGTTTTAATTTAAATGAGAGACTGGAAATTTAAGGATAGCGATTTTTGCGACTTCCCTCATTACGAAGGTAGCGATCTGGGAATAATCTGGACGCATGAAAGAACATACATAAAAATATGGGCTCCAAGTGCAATAAGGGTTTTCTTCAGATTGTATAAAACAGGACAAGGTGGCGAGTCTTTTAAAGAATTTCAGATGCTACCCTCTGAAGACGGAACATGGATTTATGAAATCGGAGAAAATCTTGAGGGTTTGTTTTACACCATACAGATACGTGACAAATATGGCTGGCTTAAGGAATGTCCCGATATTTACGCAAAAGCTACCGGAGTAAATGGGCATCGCGGGTTAATCGCTGACTTAAAAAATAGTAATCCAACAATGTGGGAGAAAGACATAAGGCGCACAAAGGCAAATCCTTCCGATATGATAATTTATGAAGTTCACATCCGCGACTTTTCAATGTCTCCCACTTCAGGAATAAAAAACAAAGGGAAATATCTTGGTTTTACTGAAAAAGGAACCAGTCTTATATCAGGAGAAACCACAGGCATTGATCATTTAAAAGAACTTGGAATAACTCATGTACACCTTCTCCCTATTGCCGATTTCTATACAGTTGATGAATTAAATACAAACCCTCAGTATAACTGGGGTTATGACCCGTTAAATTATAACACTCCTGAAGGGTGGTATTCGACTGATCCATGTAATGGACTTCTACGAATAAAAGAATTAAAACAGCTTATTATGTCTTTACATGACAATGGAATAGGTGTAATAATTGATGTTGTTTACAATCATACCGGGCTTATTATTGAATCCTATTTCAATCAGTCGGTACCCGGCTATTTTTACCGTTTTAATAAAGATGGTACTTTTTCAGATGGCAGTGGATGTGGAACCGAATTGGCTACTGAACGTGAGATGGTCCGGAAATATATCATCGAATCGGTCGCTTACTGGGCTGAAGAATACCATATTGACGGTTTTCGTTTCGATCTGATGGGCTTGATTGATATCGAAACAATGAATCAGATCAGAAAAAAACTCGACACCATAGAGCCTGAAATATTCATGTATGGCGAAGGATGGGGAGCAGGTGAAAGTCCTTTTCCTGAAAAAAATCGAGCTGTTAAAAGCAACACAAAACAACTTGACCGTATTGCATCTTTTTGTGATGATCTTCGTAATGGTTTGAAAGGGTCTCCTTTCGATAGAAATAATGCCGGTTTTATTAGCGGAGTAACCTTACACGAGGAGCAGATAAAATTTGCAATAATCGGAGCTATTGAACACGATCAGATTTTTTACGATTACGTGGGAACATCAAAAATACCTTGGGCAAATAGTCCGGGTCAGTGTGTTAACTATGTATCATGTCACGATAATTATACTCTTTTCGACAAGCTTGTATATTCATGTCCCGAAGCTTCTCCCGAAACAATAGAACGGATGGCTCGACTTGCCTTTGGTATAATTCTTACCTCTCAAGGTGTCCCCTTTCTTCATGCAGGTGAAGAAATGCTTCGTTCAAAAGGCGGTCATCCAGATTCTTATCGATCGCCAGATTATATTAATCAAATAGACTGGTCAAGAAAAATACCTTATGCAGGATTGGTAAATTTTGTTAGAAATTGTATAGAATTGCGTCATCAACACCCTGCTTTCAGAATATCTGACTGTGCTTTGGCCCATTTGAATTCGCCCA
>JBAXXU010000224.1:0-3349 GCA_037127735.1 Bacteroidota bacterium | reverse complement strand
GTCCCGATAGCTATCGGGATACACAAAGGCTCACAAAGTTTATGAATAAAAGAAGCTAAGACGTCAGCTTATCATAAATTATAGAAAATGCATGAGAGGTGGTGCAGTTTTCTTTTAAATATTTGTAACCATTTTCTCCCATTGAATTCCTTAATTCTTTATCAGAATAGAGCTTCTCAAAATTTTGCTTATAAGCTGCCATATCCCCGGAAATACTCCAAAGACCACTGCCTGATTGATCTATTATATTACCAAAATCTGTATTTTTATCAATAGCGGCAAGAACAGGTATCTTTGCCTCCCAGTATGACAGTGTTCTGGAAGGAATGTTCGGGATAGTAAATTTATTACTTATGTTGACAAGTCCAACATCACAAATCTTAACAAGCTCCCGGTACTGGTCGCGGGGCAAAGAATCCTTAAAAATAATATTGAAAAGCTTTCTTTTTGCTGCCAGATTGATTATACTCTGCTTTTCAGATCCTACTCCAATAAATAAGAAAACAACATCTTCAAGATGGCACAACTCTTTTGCAAGGTCAAGAATAAAATCAATCTGTTGCGGTTTACCAAAGTTGCCTCCATATAATACAATAAATCTATTTTCTAAACCAAGCTGACGTTTTAAGAACGGATCGGGCTGATCATATTCCACTACATTTTCCCAGTTGGGCAACAGATGTAATTTTTGTCGGTTAACACCCGGGTTATGCTCTGTTACATATTCAATATTCCGTGGCGACATACAGCCAATAAAATCGGAAATAGTATAGAGTTTCTTTTCGTTTCCGCGAAAATATTCAAAAATAATTGTGCTTTTAATGATACCGAGATCTTTGGCATTCTGAGGAAAAATATCTCTGAGCACAAGATAAACCTTTGACTTGAATTTCTTTTTCAGCCGGGCGACAGTGGTCAGGTAGGTTATCGGAGGTGTTGGAACAATAACTGCATCAAAAGAGATACCCTTCAGATACTTAGTTATTCCATTGGTTACCTGGAATGGAAGTAAAACATTTGCCAATCCTTTATTAATAATTGAAGTATTGAATAATTCCAGGGTTCTTACCCTCAGCACTGTTATTCCTCCTTCTATGTTTAAAAATGTTTTACGGGGACCATTTGCAACAGCTACATAAACTTCATAACCTTTTGAAGAAAATTCCTTAGTCAGATCGGTGTACATTGAAGAATTCTCTTTAATGTCGGGATAAGAAATCATCAAAAACAGAATTTTCATACTTCTTTGAAAGGTATTTTCTTATCTATCAATTTAGTAATGGCATATAGGAACAGGACATTGATCAGGAATAACGGCATTACCATACCTTCATAAACGCGTGACAAAAACACTAATCCGACAATAATAAAATTAATCAGGACAGAAATGATTATTGTTTTCTGATGTGATAGGCCTGACTGCACCGCTCTCTGATAAGCATGTTTTCTATGTGCCACAGTGAGCTTCTCTTTGTTTCGCCACCTGCGAAACAGGGTAAGCGTGGCATCGAACCAGAAAAGCGAGGACAACATCACCCAATGAATAATCGACAACTCTGCATTATTATGAAAATATATCCCCAGGATAATAAGAATAAATCCCAGCTGAGTGCTTCCAATATCACCCATAAAGATTTTAGCTCCCGGCCAGTTCCAGTATAAAAACCCAAAAACAGGAGCTATCAAAACCAGGCAAATGGCGTTGCCGGTAAAAAGATACATTGCTGATGAAATGACAACAGCCTCGAGTGATGCATAGCCATCAATTCCATCAAGAAAATTAAATAGATTGATGAACCAGACAATTCCAATTACAGCGATCGGGTAAAGCAGAAGTTTTGTGCTTATCGCGAAACCTGAAATGTCAACAGGATCAATGCCTTTTAAAAAGAAAAATGCCAGAACAGCAGTTAAAACCTGTACCGAAAGGCGGGTAAACGGTTTCAGACCAAGCAGATCATCAACAATGCTGACACCTGCAAGAAATACTCCGCTCATCAGGGCCATGTAAAGATTGTTATCAAGGTATTTCAGATAAAACAATATCGAAATACCAATATACCAGGTTAATACAATGGCTAATCCGCCGCCCCGCGGTGTAGGGTTGGTATGTGAACTTCTCTCGTTTGGAATGTCAAGGATTTTATGCCGAAGGGCAAAATGCCTTATCAGGTATGTCAGTACCAGAGACAAGAAGAGAAGAAAGCCGGATAATAGTAAGATGTTATTCAATGGGGTGTGAGGAGTAAGTAGTGAGTTCAGGGAAGCAAGTGAAAAGTGAAAAGTGAAAATATAGTTTTCAGTATGCTCAATTAAGTGATTTTTTCGCGGTATTAATTGAAGAAACAAGCATGCTTAGGAGTTCTTTATTGTCGGCTAACAGATCTCTGGAAGTTTCTGTCAGTCATAACTGTTCACTATTCACTTTTCACTTTTCACTAAATACGCCCCCACCATTTCCTTTATTCCTTCATTGGTTGTATAGGGAGGTTGGAAATCGAGCAGTTCAAGAGTTTTGCTGTTATCGAACTCGAGGGAGCCATATAGACGATTAAATATCTTTGGCAAAAACAGAGCGCCAATACTTAGGAATATACCAGGTATCCTGATCAGGATGACTTTTTTCCCAAGATATTTTGAAATTAGTTGTACAAGTTCGGATGTGGAAAGAGAATCCTTGTCTTTTGCAATAAACAGCCCTGAAGCTCTTTTTTCGATTATACGATCTATAAATGCAACAAGATTCCCAACATAAGTAAAGCTCCTTTTATTATTTACCGTGCCAAATGGAAGAACAGGTAATCTATCAACCAGTTTAATTATATTCAGCATATTAGCTTTTACACCATTACCATAGACCAGTGGAGTTCGGATTATTGAAACAGTAAAGTTAGTGTCTTCCAATTGTTTCAGGGCAATCTCTGCTTCGCGCTTACTTTTGCCATAGGAGTCATCAGGAAGGCAGGGTGAATCTTCGTTGAGTATTTTTGAATTCAGGCCGGACTCGCCATAAACTTTAACAGTGCTCATAAATACAAAATGTTTCACACCTGCCTTTTTCGCATAACCGGCAACCGAAAGGCAAAGATCTTTGTTAACTGCAAAATATTCACTTTCTGTTATTTTTTTCGACTGATGAACAATTGCAGCAAGGTGGATTATTACATCAACAGAGCTAAAGTTTATTTCCGCAGGTTTATTGTCGAACAGAGAAATTTCTTCGACATCTTTAAATCTGGAAGAGCCAATAAAATTTTTGCCGACAAAACTATTAGCACCGGTTATAAGGATCGTTGGCATTTATTTATTGGAGTGACTAAAGTGAGCTAAAGTTTGGAGTGACTAAAGT
>JBAXXU010000223.1:0-3361 GCA_037127735.1 Bacteroidota bacterium | reverse complement strand
CGTCAAACCGTACGTGCGGTTTTCCCGCATACGGCTTTCCTATAAACTTCTTCATAAGCATTCACAAGTGAGCTGACGAATATACATATTTTGAGGGGTCAATCAATCCAAATTTGGTTATCAACGCCTCAAAGGCATTATGTCCATAAAGCCTGCATTTCCGTTGGCTCTTGCGTTTGTAGTAACGGTTTAGACTATTGAATAGGTAAAATCTTAGTTGCCTTTTACTCATTGCTGGGTAGCTAACTCCTTTTATATCAAAATAATTGAGCCACCCTCTCATAATAGAGTTTAGACCTATGGCAACGTCTTGTGCTTTGTAATGTCCATGTGTCTTTAGGTATTCTTTTACCTTATCCCGGATTTTTTGTTCCGACTTTTTGCTTGGCATGATGTTCCAGTATTTGGTGTTCCTGCCTTTTATGTCATTATCGTAACGTATTGTAAACCCAAGAAAATTAAAGCTGTCTTGCCTTGCATCTATCTGCCGGGTCTTTGTTTCATTGATAGTTAAACCCATGCGATTTAGCAAGCTTTTTAGCCTTTCTGTAATTTCTTCCGGTAATGTTTCCCCCATTAACACAAAGTCATCTGCATACCGTACCATCCTTATTCCGTGTTTCCAAAACAGGCTTGTCGGATTATTTACTATTCTGTCTATCAGATGTAAATAAATGTTGGCTAACAATGGTGATATTACTCCCCCTTGAGGTGTTCCCATATTATTCCCTTTTCCACTCTTGTATTGGCCATCTTCATATACAGATACTTTCAGCCATTTATTTATCAACTTTAGTATCCTCGGATCGGCTATACGCTGCTTCAGTGCTATCTGAAGTTTGTCGTGGGGTATCGTATCAAAATACTTACTCAGGTCGGCATCGTAAACCTCTGCCTTGCCTTGTTTTAAGTTCTCCTTTATCGCTGTTATCGCATCTTTTGAGCTGCGCTTTGGGCGAAATCCGTATGAACTATCCTCAAAATCTGCTTCAAATATCGGCTCAAGGATCATCTTGCATACTGTTTGTGCTATCCTATCTCTTACGGTTGGTATACCTAACGGGCGTAATCCCCCGTTTGCCTTTTGTATCATTACCCGTTTTACTGCCTGGGGTTTGTATGTTTGTTTTCGTATCTCTTCCCCCAGTTCTTTAAGATAGTTGTCTACTCCGTTTTCCTCTACGTTTCCTATGGTTATCCCGTCAACTCCCGCTGACCCAGCGTTTGACTTGACTGATTCCCATGCCTCTCGTAGCATATACGGAATGAACACTTTATCGTACAGTACATAAAATTTATACCCCCGCTCTTGCTTGGCTTTCTGATATAGTTTCTCCTGTAATATAGACACTCTTTCTGCATCGGGTATTTCGCCTCGTCGTCTTTTAAACAACTCCCCTTGTACTTCTGCTCCAACTCTTTCCTGATTCATTACTATCAATTCGTTTGGTCTTTATTCTTTGAAACTTTATTTATAGTAATGCCCCTTCGCTCCTCCCGGTTTTACCTTTCCGGGGATCTTCACTAATACGGGCATATCCGACTCCCTCGGTCCATAGGGTGACTAGTCCCATACCGTTAGGGCCTCCCACGTTCATGCGCTACCTTTGTCTTGCACGCAACATCATCCTACTCCGGGTATCCGTTGGTTTGCTCTTTGCCATTTCTTCAACCAACATTGCAGGTTTCAGCATCTCTGGAAGATTGACCGATACCACTCGCGTAACGAAGCCTTACTGATGCAGCTTACAAAACCATAACTCCTGAGCTTCGCAAAGATCGTTTCCGACCAGAGCGTCAGGTGTTCTTCAGCCTGAACGGCAAATTGGGCTGTAAGGTTCTTTCATCCTTATAGGTATTTATGTATATTTACGCACGCCTCGTGGCGCACCAAAGACGCCAAGCCGCAAAGTATTAACTATCAATGTTTTGTATTTTATAACATTATTTTTATAATGCATTGATAATGTGTAATTTATAATAACTTAACGAACTATTGTATCATTTCTACCGATATTAAGTCCCTGACGGGACTGTCCCATCGGGACAATATATCGGTAGAAAAGAAGTTGCAGTTTAACCCAAAAGTCCCGTAGGGACGCAATGGAATTTAGCCGGACAATAATGATATATTTACAAAAACAGATATTCAGGGCTTAACTAAACTACATTGGTTTTAAACCCCTAAATAATAAAACCTGCTGATAATCAAACAACGAAGGGGGTCAATATGTCCCGAAATATTCAATCACAAATTCATTCAATTTCACAAATATGAAACGCGATGGGATTTCCAACCAGAAACGTTGGGCTATTTTGCCGGTTCCCGGATAATTGTGGTTCCAATTCTGGTAGCCGGCGAGCAGATTCTTTTTATCGATATTGTGTAGTTATAAAAAGGAATGTTGGTTAACAAAAAAAATGCCTTTTGTTCATGACAACAGAAAGCAAAATATTGATAAGTCGTGTTTTTTCAATAGCTTTGTAAGATGGGAGAAGCAGATTTCAATGAAGAAAAGATCATCAGGTACTGGATTGACAGTTCTGATGATGATTTTGAAACCATGATAGCCATGTTTGATTCACAAAGATGCAATTGGAGTATGTTTGTTGGTCATTTAATGATCGAAAAATTGCTTAAAGCTTTATTTGTCAAGACAAATAGCGATTTCCCTCCATTTATTCATAATTTACTCCGATTAGCTTAAAAGTGTAATCTGGATTTAAACGAGGATCAAAAATTGTTTTTTGCAACAGTAACTGCTTTCAATATTAATGTAAGATACGATGACTATAAAATGAGTTTTCAAAAAATCTGTACTTCGGAATTTTCTTTTATCTGGATTGAAAAGCTTAAAACGTATAGATTATGGATAAAGAGCTTAGTCGAACAATAAGAAAATATATTGATTGTGTAGCTAAACAGGAACCAGGTTTAATTTCTGCATTTCTATTTGGTTCTTATGCATCAAATAGGCAACGATTAGATAGTGACATAGATGTTGCTTTGGTGATAGACAATTTGTTAGATATTGATAGATTTGATACACAAGTCAGATTAATGATGTTAGCATTTCAGATAGATAACCGGATTGAACCGCATCCGATTTCAAAACAGGATTTAATTTCAAATAATCCATTTGCAGTTGAAATTATACGTACCGGCATAGAATTAAAATTAAGATAAAAACTCAGTAGAGACGTTGCATGCAACGTCTCTACAGTTCTGATTTCGCTATTCGTTTGTTCGTTGTTCTTAATTCATTAAAAAGCTTTTTGCTAAGCTCCAACGGAGCGTGACACCAAAATCGGGTAGGAAGCGGCTCACGCCGCTGTCCCCCCACACCACCGGGCATACGAC
>JBAXXU010000222.1:0-3444 GCA_037127735.1 Bacteroidota bacterium | reverse complement strand
ACGCCCATTGCTCTTCCATCAATATCATTTATTCACATTGCTTTAGTTACATCTTCAAATGAGCCATCCCCATTGTTATGATACAAAATATCCGGCTGGGCATCGTAGGCCATTGGCCCGGGAAAGCCATCAGCGCCATAATAATATTTATAATCCGGATCAAAATTAAGGTAATTGCCCACGTAGAGATCAAGAAAACTATCATTATCATAATCGAGCCACACGGCTCCAACACTGAAATCATTTTCACCTCCCGCGACACCGGCACGTTTTGTAGCATCTGTAAAGGTGCCGTTCCCGTTATTTTTATAAAGAACATTAAATCCGTAATTACTTATAAATAAATCGGGATAGCCATCATTATTGAAATCACCGGATGTAACTCCCATGCTATACCATGGTCCGCCAACACCTGTTTTTTTGGTTACATCTTCAAAGGTTCCGTCTCCGCGGTTACGGTAAAGCTTGTTCCCAGCCATTTTTTCAGGTTTTTCCCCGCTGCTTATACCTTTAATCCAGGTGCCGTTGCATACATACAGATCTATATTTCCATCCTTATCATAGTCGAGAAAAGCAGCGCCTGCACCGCTCGATTCAACAATATTGGTAAGATCATTGTCTCCGATTGAATGAAAAAAGTCCAATCCGATCTCTTTCCCGATCTCCTGAAAATAATCATCATTTGCATCCGGGACAGTTGCCACAGAATTTTTTTGTGGACCGGATAAAGATTTAGTGTTTGACCGGCATGAGAAAATTGTCAGTAAAAATATGAAAAGGAAGACCAGGCACCCCGATTCATTTAAATTGCAGCAGAACGTCTTTCTTAAAAACATCGTCAGGGTTTTCTTTTATGAATATATTATTGTTCTTAATACTATATTTTCAATTAAATTGTAAACCGGTCGTACAAATTGGAAGGCTGCAAATATACAAATTTTTAAAAGCTTGTTGTTAGTACTGTCCACGGGAATCTTACTCATAATAATTAATGGCCATAGCCGGAAGCACGAAAGTCTTTATGAAATGGTTGGAAGCGCTAACGTAACAATTGTCCCTTTACCTATTTGTGATGATATATTCACTGTACCATTGTGATTTTTAATTATCTGATTAACAAGAGGAAGTCCTATGCCACTACCCGAAACATGATGGGCATTGGCGCCCCTGTAGAAAGGTTCAAATATTTTTTGCAGATCATCTGCTGAAATGCCTATCCCTCTGTCCTCAAATACAACCTCTATGAATTTTTCGATATGTCGGAACTTCATAACAACTGCATGGTCGGACGAGTACTTACACGCGTTCTCAATTATGTTTGCGACAGCAACTTTCAGCAAATAATCATCTCCAACTACAATCATCTGGTCTGAATCGGTTAATGAATCATCAATAGTAATACTAATACAATAATCTTTGTTAAACTTTTTCATTTCCTCCTGTGCCTGCCAGAGAATCTCATCAATCCTGAGCTTTTTATTAAAATTCACAGGTCCTTCGGCGCTTGTCCGGGCAATCAACAGTAACCTGTTTGAGAGATCAGTTAATGATTTAATGTCATCAAGAACTGATTCAAGCGCTAATTTGTATTCCCCGACAGACCGGTTTTTCATCATTAGAACCTCCAGTTGGCCGTTTATTGAAGTCAGCGGGGTTCTTAGTTCATGGGATGCGTTTGCAATAAAAGTCTTCTGCATGGCAAATGATGTCTCCAGCCGTTCAAGCATATTATTAAATGTTTTTGCCAGTCTGCCGATCTCATCGATACCGTTACCCTCTAAAACTCTTAAATTAAGGCTGGTGACAGAAATATCTTCCACTTTTTTTACCACATCAGATATAGGCTTTAAGGCTCTGCCCGAAAAGAACCAGCCGACAATAAAAAATAAAAAAAGACTGACCAGACATACAAAGATTAATATATACTTTAATTTTTCAAGATGCAGGGACCCTTCAATATCGGTAGCAGCAGCGATGACAACAAACCGGTCATATTTTGTAGAATACAATGTGCCCAAAACTTCAAATGAATCCTGCCTGTAAAATACCTTATACCCTGATCTTATTCGTTCAATAATACTATACCTTATTTTTATGTCGCCGTTTTTGTCGGAGGTATAGACTGTATCATTCTTAAAATTGAGTATAATTATTTTTTGATTTTGCAGGTTAACAGGACTATCCTTTTCAATTCTAAGGAAACGGTCAGCTTCAGCTTTATCTGTATCAATCAGTAAATTAGCTGTGCTCCTGGCTTTATTCCGGAGTCGGTTATAAAAGTCATCTCTCCTGAAACCGGCTGAAGAGTAATAAATTGCAATTGATGCAATTATCATAATTATTCCTCCCAGCAGTAGAAACTGTAATGTTAACCTGGTTCTTATCTGCATCCTAAATGTCTCCAAAAACATATCCAAAACCAACCCTGGTATGGATCAGCTTTTTATCATATCCTTTATCAATTTTCTTTCGTAGGAAGTTAACATAAACATCAACAACATTAGTGCCAAAATCAAACCTTATATCCCAAACCTTTTCAGCAATATCGATTCGCGATAATACACGTCCGGTATTCCTCATGAAGTATTCAAGTAACGAAAATTCTTTGGCAGTCAGGTCAATATTTGAACCTCCCCTGCGGGCAACTTTCTTATCCAGATCAAGTTCCAGGTCACCAACGATAAGCCTGTTTACCGTGTCGTGTGATTGATTAGCGTTCTTCAGTAAAACCTTAACTCTGGCGAGCAGCTCCCTGAATTCAAATGGTTTTACAAGATAGTCATCAGCGCCGGCATCAAATCCGATAATTTTATCATCAGTTGTACCTAGGGCGGTAAGCATCAAAACAGGTACATTTGAATTTAGCTTCTTGAGCTTTTTGCATAAATCCAGACCGCTTATTCCGGGAATTATAATATCCAGTATAAAAAGGTCATATTTATAAAGTTGGGCAAGCTTTTCTCCTGACAATCCATCATAAGCTATTTCAGCATCATAATTGTTTTCTTCAAGTCCCTTTTTTATAAATGATGCTACCTTCGGTTCATCTTCGACAATCAATATCTTCATGGAGTAAAATTATGAAAAAAAACGGGTTGCAGTATTCCTTGGAATGATTTAGAATTCTGAACCGGTTTCCGCGTTTCTTAACTGCATGTATATATAATATGGTATCATTAGTGTCCATTAAAATGTATTTAATTTTCAATTGAATACAATTTAGCTCTTTGACATCCTGGTAATCGGGAATTGTAAGTAACAATTAAAGAGGAATTTAGCCAGAATGAAAGTTACTAATATTGAGAGAATGTTGTAATTTTTTTAATTTACCGTTGGCTTCAGCCAACGGATTAAACTACTCTAATGATAAGGGCTTTAGCCCAAACCTTATGGACTAAAGTCCCTTTAGATGAGGTTGTTATACCGTTGGCTAAAGCCAACGGT
>JBAXXU010000221.1:0-3457 GCA_037127735.1 Bacteroidota bacterium | reverse complement strand
GCCTCGAATTCGAATACTGGCACCATCAGCACCAGGTTCGCCGGAGCCTTGCTGTACCGTTACACCAGGCATAACACCTTGAATTGCCGTTGATAAGGATGCCACAGTACGTTTGTTCAGGTTTTCGCCCGATACTGCACTGACTGCTCCTGTCAGGGTTGCTTTGCGTTGAGTTCCATATCCAACAACAACAACTTCGTCAAGGTTTTCAACTTTGTTTTCAAGCATAATATCTATCCTTGTACGATCACCAACAATTAGCTCTTTTGTTAAGTAGCCAATAAAAGAAAATTGTAATACAGAACTCTTTGATGGAACCTGAATAGTGTAATCACCATTTAGATCGGTCATAGTTCCAATAGTGGTTCCTTTGGCAACAACATTTAAAAATGGAAGAGGAAGACCATTTACATCAGTAACTTTACCTTTAACAGCAATTTGACCAGATACAATTTGCGCAAAAAGCATTGTACTGATAAAAAATAGTACGATAAATCCAAATGTTCTATGTCGGCCACGACATTTTTTTGAACTTGTTTTCATGAAATTGTTTTTAGTTTTAATAATAGTCTATTACATATATTTAATACTTATTCAAGAATTTTCCAGATTTCGAACAAACCGCGGGGAACGTGAAAGCATCCTTTCCATTTCCCTCCTTTAAGTTCAAGAAGTGGATTACCTTCACGATTAAGATAGCCAAACCATTCTGGATACTCCGGATCTTTAAAGTGGCTCCAGGTATATGCATGAAGGGTTTCGAACCAGTTTTTGCATACCTCGTTTCCTGTGAGGCGATAACCTTTTGCCATCGAAATTAGGGTTTCGACATGAACCCACCAAAGTTTCTGATCCCATTCGAGTTGCTGAGTTGGATAACCTTTTATATCAAGAAAATAAAAAATGCCTCCATGTTTTTTGTCCCATCCATATTCTGTGGTACGAACTAAAATTTCGATTGCTTTATTAATCAAAGCGTTGTCATTATTACGTACTGCAAGATCCATCATAAACCACATAGCTTCGTTGGAATGTCCGGGATTGAGAAGTCTCCCTTCAAAAGAATCGCTGAATCCACCTTCAGGTGTCACATTTTCATGAATAAGACCCGATTCCTGATCATAAAAAACTTCCATTACCTCTTTGATAAGTGGCTTAATCGTATTGTTAACATGTTCTTTCCCAAGAATATCCTCCATAATTAATGAAAGATTACACAGAATCATAGGTAACGAAAAGCTTTTCAATGGTCTTGTTCCCTGAAATGCTTTGTTATATAAACCTTTCGGATTATTCTGTCGCGCTATAATATTGTTGAATGTATTTAAGGCGATTTGCATAAAATTTTCCTCTCCTGTTGCCTTGTATAGTTCGCTAAAAGCCATAGCAGCAAAGCAATCAGAAAAGATATTATAAGGTTGAACTAACGGTTTACCCGATCTTGTGAGCGAGAAATACCAGTTACCTTGTTCATCCATTCCAAATTTCTCCATAAATTTTGCGCCATGCAATGCCATTTCAAGCCATTCAGGTTTTTTCTCAACTTTATTGTAAAGCATTGCGAATAACCAGACTTCGCGACCTTGAAGCCACATAAACTTGTCTGTATCATAAACTTCACCCTTTCGATTCAAACAAGTAAAATAGCCGCCATCAACTGAGTCTTTGGAATTATTCAGCCAAAATGGGATTACTGATTCAAGTAATTCATCTCTGTATTGTCCTGCGTACTTTGCTAATTCATTCATTATAAAATATTTAATAATTTATTATTCACTTATAATAGTTTTTCCTGAACTAACGGTAATTTCCATCAAAACCGATCAATTTGGTTTCAAAAGGACGAAGCAGTTCATCTGCCAAAATGCTGAGGTCTCGTTTAAAAACTGTAGTTTTGAGATCAAATTTCTGGTTATTACTACTTTCCCATATTTTCTGAATTTCTGGTGTCACATCCCTTTTTAACAAGGATGACAACATTTGTGAGGCTTCTCCCAACGTTAGCTTTGATAAATCATCAGTTACTGAAAATTTGTTATCAAAAGCGTTCAGTCCTTCAGCAAACTCTTTAACAGTTGAGGTCGAATCGGGATAAAACCAACTACGGTTTGCCCATTTCCATGATTCACCTTTTATTTTCAGAATTCCGGAACATGTAACACGCTGAATTGCTTGAAATTCTTTGTCTTTCGTACTGACATCCACTAAAGGCATCAGGTAAGCTCCTGCATCCAGAAGTGCCTGCTGTACTTTACGGATATTGATTTCACGGACATTTTGATTATTGCGGATGCTCAATGCCGCCAGTACACCAGCCGCTTGTCCTGTCAGCAGAACACAAGGTTGTAAACGGGTTGACCCGTTAATAATATTTGAAACCGAGATTGCCTTGTCAGAAACAATAAGACCGTCTATCAATTCGGGAATCAGAGCCCCAAGCGGAATATTAAAGGACGGGACTGATGGAAAAATGATTTTAGGTGCATCAGGGTTGCAAGCATGGTGATGATCAACAGGATAGTCACCAACAGAAATGCCTGTACGATATATAGGTATTCCGCTGTAAATATCAGCTACATTATTGATTGTCAGCCGTTGAACTCCGTGCAAACGCCTTCCTTCACGATGATAAGCCACAATAGCAAGCTTATCAACGGTCGGAAATTCGTCATCTGCCAGGCCAATATGCTTAAATCCAAGTTCGGTTTGGATGTAATAAACAAAACCAAGTGTACGTTCTTTTGCCTTTTTAAGTTCTTCATTTCGTTGCAGCCAATCCATTTCAACCACATTAAGATAAATATCATTACCATGACGTGGCCAGTTAATCATATATTTGTTATTGGGAAGACGACCATAATTCAACATTTTTTCACAATCAATCAAAACTGAATCAACGGTCATGGCACAAGATCCTCTGTACAGTAAAGGGTTGTAATTTTCAGGCATACTGATGGTTTTATCAGTACCTGAGCCATAATCTTTTAAAACTGCTGCCCAGGTAAGATCCTGTATAATATTGTTTGCTGTTTCAGGAGCACATTTCTCGTCTGTTACCGATCTTGCTTCCATTCCCAAATCGAATGTAGCATCTGCCATAGCCAATCCATCCCCAAGATCAGTAGCATCAATCACTACTTTGGCATATACTGTTAGAAGCTCGTCAAGCTCATTTTGAAATTCCGCTCCTACCACCTTATTGCTCTCTTTCAGTATTTTAGTTAAGTGATATCCATAGATTACCGATAGGTTATGTTCATTAGCAGCCATTGATTTAAAAATGCTGTCTCCAATATGAGGCTCAAATTGTGTATTGCTCACCCATCCGGTTTCAAGGGCTTCCTTTCCGCCATAATGAACCCTAAGTTTTTCACGAAATTCGTTCCAGATTCCCGAATGAAGCTGGTGATTCCCATCTGTGGCACTAACTCCTGCAGCAGTCAACATACCTCCAAGC
>JBAXXU010000220.1:0-3472 GCA_037127735.1 Bacteroidota bacterium | reverse complement strand
GCTTTTTATGTTAAAATTTGTAACAGGTATATTTAAGTCAGTGCAATATTGTCAGAAAATTAGTAACTTTGATTAACCAAAACCTAACTTTAAAAACCGGTAATTTAAAATTAAGTTCTACTTTTGTATCAAATTAAAGTAATATATGGTAAAATAGAAAACTAAAGACATATAAAAATTAGCGTTTAGCGAAAGTCCTGTATCTGAAAATTCGACATTTCAAATACCTACGAGGAAGTTCAGTAAATGCTCACGCAAAGCGTGGGCGTTGCTTTACTTCGTAGGTATGGGTGTCGAATCCCACAGATACAAGTAAATGCAACTAACCCACGCTGATTTTTTGTGCCAACCACAAAAAGCGTATGAAAAAGAATCTATGTCTTATTACATTTTTCCTGATTTCTTTAATAGGGTATTCCCAGATATATAAAGAAATTGTAACTCAAGATGGAGAAAAAATAATATTGAATAAGAACCATACTTGGGAATATAAAGTAGAACCACTTAGTAATTATCTTCCAGTCTCTACTTTCCCTGATGTAACTATTGAAAAAACAGGATTTACAATAGGTTACAATAAAGAATTAAAACAAGCTCGTTGGGTAGCTTATGAACTTACAAAGGATGAAGTAAGTTCTAAAATTGCAGAGCGGACTGATAATTTTACCCCTGATAATAGGTATTCCACAGCAACTGATAAGGATTATTTAAAATCAGGATATGATCGAGGACATTTAGCACCTGCTGCTGATATGGGATACAGTATTCAGGCAATGGAAGATTGCTTTTCCTATATTAATATCAGTCCACAGACTCCATCACTAAACAGAGTAATCTGGAAACAATTAGAAAATAGGGTCAGAGGTTGGGCAAACGAAGAAGGTAATGTATATATTGCAACCGGTGGTATACTCCAAGGTAATATGAAGCAATTAGGAAAAGGGAAAGTGGCTATTCCTAACTATTTTTATAAAGTCATTTTAGATTTAACTCCTCCTTGTAAAGCAATTGCATTTGTTCTTCCAAACGGAGAAGTAACTGAGCCGCTTTCTAACTACTCTACAACAATTGATAATGTTGAAAAGCTCACCAATATTGACTTCTTTTCTCAACTTCCTGACTATCTTGAAAATGACCTTGAATCTCAAAATAATGCCGGGGCTTGGGGTCTGGTAACTAATACAAGTAATGCAACCGAGAATCCTATTATTAATAATTCAAGACAACCAGATAATAAGATTGTTGCTCCGGTGGAATCTACTATTTCGGCTGGAAGATGTCAAGCGATAACTCAGGCAGGAACTCAATGTAAACGTAATGCCCAACCTGGGAGCAAATATTGCTGGCAACATCAAGGTTATGTGGGAACAAATGCAGATATACAACAAAATGTTAATAATCAAACTGGAACAATTAAAAGTACATCTACAAGTACAACAAAAAGTTCTGGAACTACATCATCAGGAAAAACCATAATGACTGGGCCAAGAGGAGGGACTTATTATATTAATAAAAATGGTAATAAAACATATGTTAAAAAGAAATAGTATGAAACAAAATAACTCATTAAACACAATTACAAATATTTACTAAAAAAAGATGAAATGAAAAAACTAATTATTACAATTTGCATTTTATGTAGTGTTTTATTCTGTTGTGTGCCGAAGCGTGCAGTAGTTGAAACACGGATTGAACCGGCTCCAGCTCCAATAGTTGCACAACCAATACAGGCTACAACTACAATACCTGGCTTTTTAAGATGTGGACCAAGTGTAGACAGCAGTATTGTTGTTATAGTACCAATGTGTGAACCTATAACCATTACAGGATATGTTGATTATCCTTTTTTCAAAGTATCATATAAAGAGTATACTGGTTACATGAGTACAGCATTTATTCTTTATACTCCTGCAGTAATTGCTTTAATAAATAAAATGCCTAAGCAACCTGTCGGACTCCCGATTTATCCAGATAATGGCGTGCCAAATAATTGTAAATAAGTGGTTGACTTATCCCGAATTACCGGGATTTTTCAATAAAGTCGGTTTTGCGGCACATTTCAGACAAAAAAGATTTACGTCGTTTCCCTATTTATTTGAAAACAGTTATAAAACTGTACGAATCTTACACTATAAAAAAGAATTGATATGAAAAAACTATTATTATTATTCAGTTTAACAATCATGTCGATATGTTTATTTGCTCAGATTGATGTTAAAAAAGAATATCCACTTACTTATGCTAATATTGCTAAGAATGCAGCAAATGAATGGCCTGATGATTATACAATGCAGAAATATGTCATTGATCAGCAATGTAAATCATATAATGAGTTTCAAGAATTGCGTGCGTCAGCTATTGTTCCAGAAGATATTATGACTAATATAATGATATTAGCTTTAAAAGATTGGTGTAAAGAGGATTGGGTTAATTGTACAGATACTTTTATAACAAAAGATCCAAATAAAACTTTAGAAACTAAGAAAAGTGAAATTGATGCTGTTCAAGCTTGTTGGAGTGCTGATTGGACAATGATTGTTTATGTAATGAAACAACAAATTGAAGCATATAATTCATTAAAATAAATTAATGAAGCTCTTGCGCATGCACGTGTGCAGGAAGCAATTCAGTTATAAAGTTAATTTTGTTGCTTATTCTGAATAAAAAGGGAAATCGCTTTGTATTGAGCAACTTTATAAATTTGAGTTAAAATAAAAATACTGAAAAAGGATTAACTAAAAACCTGATCTATGAAAAATCTTACTACTATCTTATTGTTGTTTTTTATTCCGACAATTTTAATTGGACAAAATCTTAAAGCCTTAGATGAAAAATATGGTTTTAGAGAAGCAAAATTTGAAATGCCATTCGATTCATTTAAAAATCTGGTCAAGAATGAGAAAGACTTTAAAGACTTTTACAAATCAACTAACGAAGATTTAAATTTGGGTGAATATGTCTTAGATAGGGTGTATTATGGTTTTTATAAAGGTCAATTAGCCACAATCATTATTAAAACAAAAGGATATACTAATAGTCGGGGTGTTCTTAGTATTTTTCAACAAGCCTATGGTAAAGGATATAAAATCAATCAAATTGAAGAATATATTTGGTCGGGTAAAAAAGTATATATGAGTTATGATCAAGATTCTATAATAACTGATGATGCGACTATCTTCATTTTTAGTGTCAAGCTTACTGATCTGGAAGAAGCTGATAAAAAACGAGCGGATTCAGAAGCAGCAAAGAAATTGTAAGATGACTACCCCGGAAATTTAAAGCCTGGGTTTACTGTTTAAAATCTCTTAAAAAAAGCCAGTTTTTTGAGTTGTGGTAAAAATGCAGGGAAACAAAAAACTCAACTATCAGATAATTCGATAATTGAGCTATTGAATTGTCGGGGTGGCAGGATTCGAACCTGCGACCCTCTGGTCCCAAACCAGATGCGCTAACCGGGCTGCGCTACACCCCG
>JBAXXU010000219.1:0-3472 GCA_037127735.1 Bacteroidota bacterium | reverse complement strand
TCTTTTGTCTTGATTTCGATTTTACTTTTGTCTTTTTCCTTTTATCTTTTGTCTTGATTAAAGCTGAAACCCTGAACCGAGGACCGCGTTAGCGGGACGAGCTCTGTGACTTTGTCAGACGAAGTCTCTGACGTAGTCTGAAGCCAAACCCTGAACCCTGAGCCCCGCGCCTTTTACTTTTGTCTTTTTCCTTTTATCTTTTGTCTTGATTAAAGCTGAAACACTGAACCGAGTACCGCGTTAGCTGGACGAGCTCTGCGACATTGTCAGACGAAGTCTCTGACGGAGTCTGAAGCCAAACCCTGATTATCCTCTATTTATCAGCAACTTAACATAGCAGCATGAAAAACAAAAAAGAGAATTTATTTCTCGTTTTTAAATTACAATAAACATAAAAATGGAATTGCAACTCATACAAAATAAAATTTATGAAATCAGGGGACATAAAGTAATGCTTGATTTCGATTTAGCCATGCTTTATGAAGTTGAAACAAAAGCCCTGAATCTTGCGGTTAAAAGAAATTCTAAAAGATTTCCATCTGATTTTATGTTTTAACTCACAGATTCAGAATGGGAAAGTTTGAGGTTGCAAATTGAAACCTCAAAGAGAGGGGGAAGACGCTATTTACCTTATGCATTTACAGAACAGGGGCTTGCAATGTTAAGTGGGATACTAAACTCCGATAAAGCAATAAATGTAAATATAGCAATAATGAGAGCCTTTGTATTGGTAAGGCAATATGCCCTAACCTATAAAGAATTGGCTGATAAGCTAAAAGAAATTGAAAGTAAATTTACGGATGTTTACGAAGCAATAAACTATTTGCTAAACTAGGACAAGCTGCAAATTGAACAAAAGCAAAGAAACCGCATTGGCTTTAATACAGACCCGCTAAAAAAGTAATTCACTATTTTAAAAAGATTGAAATTGTCGACCTGATTTATTATAAAAGATAACCACAGCTAATTAGTGGAATTCTTTTTTAGAATACCGAAAGCCTTCCACCTTGAACCTGAGCTCTCCCGATAGCTATCGGGAGCCCTGCGCCACCACTAAAACAATTATTTTTAATTTTTAACATAAAACAAGTAGAATTTCTACTCTGATGAGTATATTTGCCAAAGTTGTTGAAACAGATTAAACCGCATAAGTTAAAATATCGCAGCCATAACAGCCTCCCCACATGGGACTGACGGGGCGAAGCTGTATCAGAAAGTACATTCTTAGCTTCTGAAAATAATTGAAAATCAAGTATTAAGGATTGAATTGTTAGAATATCAGCTCAAGATTAGAAAGATATTTTTTTTATCGAAGGATTTCACCCGGCCTCAGAGAATTTCCAGCATAGAGCACTGACTATGTTCGATGAAACTGATTTACTACTTTAGTGGTGCGATGGCAGACCGAAAATGTCATTTTCGGCGCCCTTTTCTTTGGTTCGTTTAACTGCGTTGAGCTCGTCAGGCTAAAGCCTTCCTCGGTTCTTTTGGACGAACAAAAGAACCGTAGCGAAGCGGAGCTCGGCGAAGCCAAATGAACAAATAGATCGTGGAAAAGCTGAGAAACAGAAGCCCTAAAATTATCTGAAGCCTTGTCCAGTCCCGAAAATTATCGGGATTCTTTGGTTACTTTATTTGTTTCAAGACAAAGAAAGTAACAAGAGCTTTTTTCTTCACTTTTATCTTTCGCCTTTTGTCTTTTATCTTTTTAAAATAAAAGTAACTGGGGCAAGGGGCAACGCCCCTTATTTCTATCTACCCGAAGTTGTAATAAGAAGGCAATATAGGCTTTAAAGGATGTTTTAGAATTGTGAATCCGGGTGCAAAAAAACTGCGCCCTGCGCTCTTTGCCCTTCGCTCTTCGCCCTGGGACCCTGATTATCCTCTATTTATCAACAATTTAACATAGCGCCTGCAAAATAAAAAAGTGAATTTATTTCTCGTTTTTAAATTAAAATAAACATAAAAATGGAATTGCAACTCATACAAAATAGAATTTATGAAATCAGAGGCCATAAAGTAATGCTTGACTTCGATCTTGCTGAATTGTATGAAATAGAAACAAAGTATCTGAAAAGAGCAGTAAGAGCAAATATTAAAAGATTTCCGCCTGATTTTATGTTTGAACTATCAAAAACCGAGTTTGAAACATTGAGGTGCAATTTTAGCACCTCAAACTGCTCTCTTTACCCTGCGACCTGAAACCCATCCTTCGCCTACGACTTCGGCCTTCGGACGATGAAGTCGCCCTTCGGCTGACGAAGTCGGTTGGCAAAGGCTGAAACGCTCAAAGAGCATGAAACTGTGCCTGCGCGAAACCCCCGAAAATTTTTGTTAGCCAAACCAATGAATATGAATACTTATAAACTTTGCCTTTAAATTTTAAATGACTAAATTTGTGGAAACTTGATTGATATGATAATAGAGAGGACTAATACGGAGGTGATAATTAGATTGTTACCATCAGTTGATACCGAGGAGCTTCAAGAGTTGGCTAACTACTTTAGATATAAGGAAATTACATCAAAATATTCTACACCACAATCTGTTGTTGATAAGCTTTCATTAGAAATTAATAAGAATTGGTACAAAGCAAATAGAGAGCGACTTCTGAAATGAAGATTGTTGTTGATACAAACGTTGTTTTTAGCGCAATTCTAAATTCTCAAAGTTGGATAGGTCAAATTCTTCTTCATTCTGATAAAACTGTTAAGTTCTATAGTCCGAGATATCTTCAAATTGAGATTCATAATCATTTTCAAAGGATTAAAAAGATAACAAAGTTAACTGATTATGAGTTGCATGAACTTATTGAGATTTTATACACAAAGATTCATTTTATTTCTGATGAGTTTATACCGAAGGGAAATCTCGTAATTGCTGGTGAACTTACAAAAGATGTTGATTTTGATGATGTGTTGTTTGTTGCATTATCGCTTCATTTGAATTGTAAATTATGGACAGGTGATAAAGTATTAATGAAAGCATTAATAAATAAAGGGTTTAAGAGATTTGTTACAACAATAGAGTTAATACAAAAAAGTAAAAAATAGATTGTCCCTAGACAAGGGCAAAAAAAAAATAACAATAAAACCAACAAACGACGTCATAACTTCTCTACTGTAAAAGCTCACCGTTTCAAGTATCGGATTTTCATTGTCTATAAGTTATAAAATTACTCAACCCTTAAACGCTCGAAGAGACTGAACCGAGGACCGCGTTAGTGGGGCGAGCTCGGCACAGCCAAACGATTAAAAATGTTCTGGAGTTCAGAGTTCAGAGTTCTAAACCATACCCTTCACCCTAAACGCTTCACCCTAAACCCTTCACGCTAACCCTTTCACGCTAAACGCTTCAAACTAAACGCTGAAGAATGTTCCATAGTTTCAGAGTTCTGAGTTCTGAGTAAACGTTAATTAGGGTCTGGTGAAAAAGGTTTAAACATCTGAATGTTAATAAAATATGACAAGTT
>JBAXXU010000218.1:0-3482 GCA_037127735.1 Bacteroidota bacterium | reverse complement strand
CATTGCTCAAAGAGCAATACTTAAAATGAAGGAAAGACCATCTGAAGTACTTAATAATCTTTGCCATAATATTCCTGAAGACATTACTGCAAAAATGGTTGCTGAGGCTGCTATTCAAAAAGATACGATTGCTCTTGAAGTATTCCAACAAAGTATTCGCTACTTGGGATTGTCAATTGCCGGTTTGATTAACACCTTCAATCCTCAGGCTATTTTCATCGGTGGCGGAGTAGCTCAAAATGGGGAAATTTTCTGGAATCCTCTTAAAGAAATCATACAGGAAAATGTATTTGACCGTATTTCAACAAAATATCAGTTATTACCAGTAACTTTTCTTGATCGGGCTGCAATGTACGGTGCAATTGGGTTAGTGATTAAAGAAATCCTGAATATGGATATTTAAAGCCTTTTCATTTTGATTGTTCTTTTATATATATTTGTAATAGTAAAATAACAAGTTTAAATTTTATTTTAAACTTTTTTGTTATGAAATTTGAGTTGTCAGTCTTTTTAATGTTTTTCTTTTTGGGTTCGCTGATACTACTTCATTCTTCAGCTCAGAATACTCCTCCTATTTTAACATTAGAGGATATTTACAAAAACAATCTTTATCACGACAAGGGTTATGGGCCTATAAGATGGAGCAAAGACAGTAAAGGTTATTTTACTTTTGAATCGAATAATGATTTTGCCGGAAGAGATATTGTTTTGTATAATGCGAAATCAGGAGACAGAACAGTAATTTGTTCGGCAAAATCGCTAATCCCGGAAGGACAAAATAAACCTCTTTCTGTGTCGGATTATGTATGGTCGTCAGATAATACCAAGCTCCTGATATTTACTAATACACGTAGAGTTTGGAGATACAATACACGCGGCGACTATTGGGTTCTTGATCTTAAATCAGGAAACCTAAAGCAACTGGGCAAATCTGTTGAACCTACAACGATGATGTTTGCAAAATTCTCGCCGGATGGCTCTCAGGTAGCATATATTAGTAAACTTAACATTTTTGTCGAAGACTTGATGTCGGGTAAAGTTACTCAGATCACAAATGATGGTGGAGGCAATATTATTAATGGTACTTTCGATTGGGTTTATGAAGAGGAGCTTGACTGTAGGGACGGATTCAGATGGAGTCCCGATGGTAAAAAAATAGCCTATTGGCAATCTGACACCAAGGGAATCGGTATTTTCTATATGATCAATAATGTTGATTCCATTTATCCGAAAATCATTCCATTTCCGTATCCGAAAGTGGGTACTTCAAACTCTGCTGTAAAAATCGGCGTTGTATCTGCGGAAGGTGGAAATACTCGCTGGTTCGACATACCCGGTGACCCTTGTGATAATTATTTGGCAAGGATGGATTTTATCCCAAATTCTGACGAAGTTATGATTCAGCAACTTAACAGGTTGCAGAATACAAATCGGGTTTGGATTGGTAATTCCGGTACTATGGAACTTACAAATATTCTGACTGATACAGACAAAACCTTCCTCGACATTCATGATAATATAAAATGGTTAGACCATGAGAAGTATTTTACCTGGACAAGTGAAAAAGATGGTTGGCTGCGTCTGTATCTCGTTTCACGAGATGGGAAAGTTAATACCCCAATTACAAAAGGTGAAATAGATGTTGTAAGCATAAGTTGCATTGATTCTAAAGGAGGCTATGTCTATTACATCGCCTCTCCCGAGAATTTTACTCAGCGTTTTCTCTACAGGAGCCGTATTGACGGAAAATGGATTGCCGAAAGGGTTACACCTACTAACTTAGCCGGACAGAATTCATATCAAATTTCACCCGATGCCTTATGGGCTATTCATACATTCAACAATGTTGTTACACCACCCAGAATTTCACTTGTAAGTTTACCTTCGCATAAAGAAGTTAGGCTTTTTGAAGACAATAAAGCCGCAAAGATGAGTTTCGATCAACTCGGACTAAATGCGAAAGAATTTTTTAAGGTTGATATCGGCGAAGTTGTGCTTGATGCCTGGATGATTAAACCGATTGGATTTGATAATGCAAAAAAGTACCCGGTCATTTTCTCTGTTTATGGAGAACCGGCAAGTTCAACAGTTCTTGATGCTTGGGGAGGCGGTGACCTTTGGCATCAGTATCTGGCGCAGCAAGGTTATATAATTATAAGCGTTGATAACCGAGGAACAAAGGTACCACGTGGTGCGGAATTCCGTAAATGTATTTATCGTCAGGTTGGGATACTTGCTTCATCTGATCAGGCCAAAGCAGCCCAGAAAATCTCCTCAATGTTCAGTTTTGTTGATTCTAAAAGGCTCGGTATCTGGGGATGGAGCGGCGGAGGTCAAATGACCTTGAATTGCTTGTTCCGATATCCCGAAATTTACAGCACAGGCATCGCAGTTTCTTTTGTTTCAGACCAGAAGCTTTATGATAATATCTATCAGGAGAGGTATATGGGTTTATTGGAAGATAACAAAGAAGGTTACAGAGATGGCTCACCAATTAATTTTGCTAAAAACCTAAGGGGAAACCTGCTGATTATTCACGGTACTGCCGATGATAACGTTCATTATCAAAGTTTTGAAATGCTTACCAACGAACTGATCAAATGGAATAAAATGTTCAGCATGATGTCTTATCCAATGCGCTCACATTGTATCAGTGAAAGGGAAAACACTACATATCATCTTAGACAAACAATGGCAAAATATTGGAAATCTAATTTATGAAACCAAGTATATTCAACGATGTTATAGGTCCGGTAATGAGAGGGCCTTCGAGTTCACATACTGCAGCCTCTCATCGTATTGGATCACTTATCAGGCAAATTTGTTCTCCCGAAAACGGAAAGGTAGTAGTTGAATTCGACAGAAAGGGATCCTTAGCTACTACTTATGAAGGACAGGGTTCTGCTATGGGCTTGATTTGTGGATTGCTCGGTGTAAACATTCTGGATCCCGATGTTGTAAGATACAAGGAATTAGCAAAAGAAAAGGGATTGGATATCAGATTTCTTATTACTGATTATGACGCAAGTCATCCAAATACCTATAAAATATCTGTTGAAAGCGAGTTACAGGAAAAATTCCAATTCATAGCCATATCAACCGGTGGAGGGATGGTCGAAATTAACAGAATAAATGGATTTAAAATTTCGATAAAAGGCGATTATTTTGAGACATTGATTTATTGTGATTCGGTACCTGTTGATAAACTACAGGGGCTCTTACAACTATTGAAGACTCAAATTAATCATTCGGAAATCTATCTCTGTCAACAGGGAGTAAACAATTTTCTTATAAATATTAAATCCAGAGAATCTTTACTATTCAATATTAAGGAGTGGATTAAAGTTGTGGATTTTAAATGGATTCGGAAAACTGATCCGGTATTGCCTATTCTTTCGGGCATCAGTGACGACTTGCCTTTTTCTTCAATTGATGAGATGTTGTACCTTGCTGACCGGAATGGTTATGATCTGGCCGAATTA
>JBAXXU010000217.1:0-3541 GCA_037127735.1 Bacteroidota bacterium | reverse complement strand
TTATTACTTTTAACTTTAGGCGCTCAAAACTATAGGCTCTGATTAGTAACCAAATATTAAGTAAAAAAAAGAATAGCAATGAGAAATGATAGTCTATTAAGCCAAAATATCCCTGACATTCTTATTGTTGATGACACTCCTGCTAATCTTATGTTATTGAGCCAAATACTTAAAGATAACGGGTATAAAGTGCGACCGGTTCTTAATGGTATTTTGGCATTGCAAGTTGCAGAAAAAGAAAAACCCGACCTCATTCTTCTTGATATTATGATGCCTGATATGGATGGATTCGAAGTTTGCTGCCGATTAAAGAAAAACCCAAACCTGAAAGATGTACCAGTTATCTTTATCAGCGCTTTAAATAGCACAGAAGATATTGTAAAAGCTCTAACATCGGGTGGAGCTGATTATATAAGCAAACCATTTCAGACTGAGGAGGTATTAGCGCGGGTAAACACACACCTGCAAATTTACCAACAAAGAAAAGAACTTCAGGAACTTAATGCCACTAAAGATAAATTCTTTTCCATAATTGCTCACGACCTGCGTGGCCCGTTGGGTGGGTTCATGAGATTAACCGAAATGATGGCTGATGAATCAATATCTTTTACCCCTGATGAGAAAAAAGAGCTGATCTTAAATTTGAGCCTGTCAGCGCGTAATATCTTCAACTTGCTCGATAACCTGCTCGAATGGTCAAAAATGAAGCGCGGAATCACCACTTTCAGTCCACAAATACTTGATTTAAATAAGATAATAACTGAATGTTTAAAGATAGTTGCTGATTCTGTTCGGAAAAAGGCAATCGAAATAGCCGTTGATATCCCTGAGAATAATGAAGTTTTTGCTGATACAAATATGCTTCAAACCGTTATCCGTAACCTGGTTTCAAATGCCATTAAGTTTACCCATAGAGAAGGCAAAGTAACCATTTCAGCCGGAACAGATGTAAATAACGCGACTGTAATAGCGATTAAAGATACCGGAATCGGATTGAGCAGTATAATGACAGATAACCTTTTCCACATTGACATAAATACCAATCGCCCCGGCACCGAAGGAGAACTCAGTACCGGATTGGGATTACTGCTTTGTAAAGAGTTTGTAGAAAAGCACGGTGGCAGAATCGGGGTTGAAAGTGAAGAAGGAAAAGGTTCAACATTTTATTTCACCATTCCATACAAAGAGAAAGAGTAAGAGAAAATAGTCACAAGATCTGTTGTGGTAAACTTACCCACAAGTTGTGTTCATTTAGTTGTTACACCCTATAAATATTTCCATGAAAAATCACGAACCAAAAACACTAAAGGAACTAAAAGCCATTCGTAAACCCGTCCTCAATGCTAATATTGTAACGAAGCAAAAATTATCCCATCTTGATAAACTTGCCCTGTGGATCACAAAACATGTTGGCACGATGGGATTCTTTTTTGCCATTTTTATATGGACCGCCGTCTGGCTCGGGTGGAATTCACTGGCGCCAAAAGAAGCGCGCTTCGATCCCTTCCCTGCATTTGTACTATGGCTCTTTATCTCCAACATGATTCAGATATTCCTGATGCCGCTTATTATGATAGGGCAGAACCTGCAAAGCGATCATGCCGAAATACGCGCTGAAGCAGATTTTGAAGTGAATACAAAAGCCGAACTTGAGATAGAGACAATACTTATGCACCTCGAAAACCAGAACAATATAATTATGGAAATACTGGAAAAACTGGACAAGAGATGAGCAACACAATCACCTTATCACTCAAACAATCTGTTTAACTTAGGTAGAGGCTGAGGTGGAGGTTGAGAATCTACTTAACATTAAGTTGCATCTCCTCTTTGACTTCAGTTATCTCCAGTACTTTCGTGGTACCTCCTGCTTCAAGATTAATATCATGAGGTTTATTGGTTTTCCAGGAGCCTCCGGTAAAATCAGGAACATCAATAGACTGCGATCTGTTGGCAACCGACCATTCGCTTAAAGGAGCTACTGAACTCCAGAGAGCTCCATCATATACATTCTGATCGAGTGGCAAGCCATTTCTCAGACAGTCAATCATTCTCCAGTCCATCATGAAATCCATTCCACCATGGCCGCCAACTTTTTTAGCCATTTCACCTACTCTTTTAACAATTTCAGGAGAATATTTGTCAGAGAGTTCTTTCATTTTTGCTTCATCAGCCCACTCTTCACCAAGAGCTATTAATTCGTTTGGATATTTTCGCACCATTCCCTGTGTACCTTTTACGAGGTGAATTCTTGAATAGGGTTGAGTAGATGATACATCGTGCTGGATCATTATTGTCTTTCCAAGTGTTGTCCTTACCAATGTTGTGTTTAAATTTCCTCTGAACTTAGCATCTTTCCAGGTGGCAAAAAACGGATCCTGCGATGAGAGTTCCTTCTCTTTCGGAGCCATCGTGAAATCAATTGTTGACATAGAGGTGAGATATTCCATCTTATCGCCGCGGTTGATGTTCATTGCCTGACATACAGGACCTAAACCATGAGTCGGATAAAGATTGCCATTCCTTGTAGCATTTTCTTTCAGCCTCCACATATCGGTATAAGCTCCGTCAGTCTGTCTATCATCATTTGGTTTCTTGAAATTCATTCCCAAAAGGTTGTGAATATAAGCGCCTTCACCGTGAATGATTTCACCGAACATACCCTGGCGAGCCATATTAAGAGTAAGCAGTTCAAAGAAATCATAACAACAGTTCTCGAGCATCATGCAATGCTTTTTCGTTCTTTCAGACGTCTCAACAAGCTGCCATGCCTCATCAATGGTACGTGCTATTGGTACTTCACATGCTACATGCTTTCCCTTCTCCATTGAATAAACCGAAATAGGAGTATGCATAATCCAGGGGGTGCATGTATATATAAGATCAAGGTCTTTCAGCTCAACTAATTTCTTCCAGCCATTTTCATCGCCGTAAAACTCCTGTGCTTCAGCTCTTCCAATTCTTTTCAGGTACTTCTGCGATTCTTTTACAGCTACCTCTCTTTTATCGCATAATGCTTTTATTTCAACACCTTCAATATATGATAACCGTTCTAACGCCCCGCTCCCTCTGTCGCCAAGTCCGATAATACCAACTCTTACAGTAGGAATAGCCGGCGCCGCGTATCCCGACATATTAAATTTCTGGTTATGGGATTTTTTAACTGATTCCCGAATGGCTGCCAGGTTCGATTCGGGCTGTTTCGGAGCACAGCCTGATATTAAACCACCGGTCAATGCTCCTGCTCCGGCGATAGTTGCTGTCTTTAAAAAATTACGGCGATTGGTTGTCATGATGAGATTATTTTCAGGTTAGGTAAATAAAATTTATCATCTGCAAATTAATACTTTATTTAAAATGTAATGCATCCTGACAATTAAGAATTTTAAAATAAGTGAATCTGAGTTTTCATTTTAGTTCATTGAAATTCTTTTACATTATTGTCCGGCTAAATTCCATTGCGTCCCTACGGGACTTTTGGGTTATACTGCAACTTCTTTTCTAATCGGGTAGGAAGCGGCTCACGCCGCTGTCCCCCCAC
>JBAXXU010000216.1:0-3568 GCA_037127735.1 Bacteroidota bacterium | reverse complement strand
ATTTTTCAACACTGACATAGTTTATATTTATTCTAAATAAAACCGAGTTATTTCCCGTCCTGACAAGGGGTTTTTAAGGACCCCTGTCAGGACGAGAATAACTCTACTCGCTCGTTTGCCTTGTTATTTTTTTCACCCAGATTCATTGAGCAAAAAAAACTAAGAAAATTCATAATACAACCCTGCGAAGCTCCACATATATTTCTATTTTATTTCTTTGGGCATTTCACGGGAGAGGGTGTTCTTTTCTTTCACATTTTTTATTTATTCCGTGTCGCTTTGTTACGGGCTCCGCTTCGCCTGCGGAATCCTCGAAGTTGAAAAAAGCTTCTCCGGGTTCTGAACCCTTCACAGTGCTAATGCAAAAAAGAAAATTCATCTTTTAACTTGTAACCGGCATAGATATAAATAGCACTAATATAAGCAGTAAAAAAATAATGTTTATTAGAAATCGATGTTTTTAGAAGTGTTTCCAAAGGAAAGCCAAAGGAAAGATAAATGGAATCAGGCTAACCTGATTCTGTTATCTGGCTCCGCCTGATATAATATAGATATACAGATAAATACAAGCATTCATAAAAATAGTGATAGTTATAATTAATAAAAAATATAGCTATTTATTATTTTATATCAAAGAATATTAATAATTTAGCATCTGAAAGTAACTATAAAATAGCTATTATATGGCAAAATATGAAACTTTAAACTCAAATAGTGAAACAAAAATAACTATTGCCAGGTTAGCCAAAAAGTTTGACATGAGCCTTGTTGATTTTATGGAAGCAATGGCAAAATACTTTGAAATTACTGGTCTTAATCCAAAGGACCAGGTAGTACTTTCTCCCGCAGAAGAACTTAAAAAATTCCGGGATACAATAGTGTCATTCATGAGAAAACAGGAGAATGATTTTATCAAACCCACCTTCGGAAAGATGGATACTTTGATTGCAAGGTTTACAGATTATATAAATGAAGAAGCTCCAAAAAAAGCAGATATCCCTGGGCAAAACAAGATAAAATCTTTAGCTCTTTCCGGGGAAATATCCACGGTAGAAAAGAAAGGATCTGCTGGCAGTGAATCTGTAAAAAATGATGTAAATTCTGACCAATATAAAGAACTTCAGGAAAAGCTTATTAAATCAGAAATGAAATTAAAAACAACCAGGGAATATTTTGAAAATATCCTTTCTCACACTGAATATAGATCTACAGGGCTGGAGAGAAAACCAGTTATTGAGCTTCCAATGGGAGAAATTAACGAGTACAAAAAATACTTAAAATTGCTCTAATGTACGTCAAAATTCACTCATCAAAAAAGGATAATAACAGGGGTAGTTGTAACTTCCTTATTAATTATCTGGAGAAAGAGAACCTGGAGAAGGATCTCTTGAGCCAGACAAAGTTTTTTGATCATAGTAGCAGTGACGTTTCTTTCTATTCCGCCCAGGCAATTATTGATAATAACAAAGGTAAACTGGGGAAAGACGAGACCAGGTTTTACATGATCTCTGTTAATCCAAGCAAGGACGAACTTAGGCATATCGGAAGAAAAGTTTCCGGAAGAGACATTAAAAATATATCTCAATTAACCGGCATCGAGCTGAAACGTTACGAGGAAGCTTTGAAGGATTATACCCGGAAAGTTATGGATGAGTACGCTAAGAATTTCAACCGGGGATTAACAGGCGAAAGCCTTGTATACTTTGGAAAGGTTGAACACACCCGGTATCATGGAAGGGACTCAGCGGAAGTGAAAGAGGGACTATATAAAGCCGGAGATAAGAAGGAAGGACTACAAACACACGTGCATGTAGTTGTTTCAAGAATGGATGAGTCGAAGAAGATCAGCTTAAGCCCGATGGCAAATGCCAAAAACTCAAAAAACATATTAAACGGCAAAGAGGTCCAGATCGGCTTCGATAGAATGAAATTTGTTCAGAGCTGTGAAAAGAGCTTTGATACAAATTTTGATTACAAACGCTCACAGCAACATACGTTCTCTCATTATCACACGATGAAGAACCAAATGAGAAATACCGCAAAGAGTGTTGCAATGAGCCTGGCAAGAGACGTACCCGGAGTAAAAGAGTATAACAAAGCTTCTCAGGTTGTAAATACTGCAGTGATCCTGGCTAATGCGAAAGATCCTCTCGATGCTCTTTCTGCAGTCTTTAAACAGGTACCAGGAGCTAAAGAATGTATTAAGGCAATAAGTTACGCATATAATCCGTCCAAAATTGTCCTGGATATAGGCAAAAAGGCTTTATCCATGGGCTTAAGCGCAGGATCTCTCTAAAGTAGATTACTATTAATCTACATAGCTTAACAACAAGCACTTCTTGAATTGTTTTCTATCTACTTAAAGCTCTTTGGGCATTCCCCGGGCGATGGTATTCTCTTTGCTCACTTTATTACTTTAATCCGGGTCGCTATGTTCCGGGCTCCGCTTTCGCTTGCGGAAGCCTCGAAGCTGAAAAAACTTCTCGTGTTCTAAACCCTTCACAGCGCTAATGCGATGATTTGAGCGGTACAATGGTACACGCTAAAATCATAATACAGAAGTGGTGTTCGCCTCAGGGCTCACTCTATAAACAAGTTTTTTACAAAGTTAGCCATAAGTCCTAAAACGTTGGCCGGGTGCTCAAATGGCCGCCCCACGCAAAAGACTACGGCATAAAGCCGCTACGCTATTTATTCCGTTTCCTTTTGCACTTATTTAGGACTTCTGGCTGAGAGCTGCGCAGTAAAAACTTTGTTTAACTTAAATCTTATCGCATTATGAAAAACGCACAGTCCACCCAGAAATCAATCGATTTTCTTCATGTAGCAGAAGTTTCCCTTATCTACGTGACTAAAGTTAAACCATCAGATCGCCTTGCAGTTAAATGTTCCAGGGATGCACAAAAGATCTTCTTCGACTCCTGGAACCAAAACACAATTGAACAGAAGGAAACTTTTAAAATGCTGCTACTTAACAGGGCAAACAAAGTCCTTGGTATTACCACGATATCTGAAGGAGGACTATCCGGCACTGTAACCGATGTTCGGCTGATTTACCAGTATGCCATCAAGGGTAACGCTTCAGGAATTATCGTCGCTCATAACCACCCTTCAGGAAATCAAAACCCAAGCGAAAGCGACCTGAAAATAACTCAGAAAATAAAAGAGGCAGGAAATCTTCTTGACATTCAGCTCCTGGATCATATAATCATTACTCCTGAAATGGATCTCTACAGAAGCTTTGCTGATGAAGGTCAACTTTAAAATTAATACCCTTCGGGGTATTTTTTTCTGTTTAACGAGGAATAAAAACTGAACTTGCTCTCCATTTTGCCAGGAAAGTGTTAGCCGATTTCCGTTTCACTCCAACCGGCTAACACTTTCCCTCCGACGCTCATTTTTGCCAGGGAGCAAAAATGTATAATCAATCATTCCGGATTGGACTTTTGAGCCGGAATGGTAGTGACTAACATCTTATTTGTATTGGAAAAATTCTTAGTCATTGTTTTTCCCCTTAACCCACATTGCAGCACAAGGCAATAAAAATAGTAAAAAAGCTGTTAATAAC
>JBAXXU010000215.1:0-3595 GCA_037127735.1 Bacteroidota bacterium | reverse complement strand
CGGTTCGTATAATTACGGCATAAGGATTTTCCCTAAAAACTCTGAACTTCCTAACAGGCAGGATTTCAGAATATTAAAATGGATTTGATCTATAATTTATTAAACAATAGTCTATTCAATAAAGTCTCCTTATGTTTTGGGGAGACTTTTAGCAGTTCGCCCGTTTTTAGTTCAACCATACCTCCATCAGATTTAAGGTATCGAACTACATTAAGGATATTTACCAAATGACTCCGGTGTATGCGCAAAAAACCCAGGGGGGATAAAAGATGCTCAAACTCAAGTAAAGTACGGCTTACCACCTTTTCAGGAGCTTCTTTAAAAATGATACGAGTATAGTTTCTTTTCCCTTCACATCGCACAATATCTTCTATATTGACAATAGCAAATCCGTTTATTTCGGGCAATGCAACAGTTTTTGAAGCCCCATCGTCTGATACCAGAAGGTTTTCTTTTAAGGCGTTAACTCTCATATTATCTTCAACACGCTGAATATTAGGAATCCTCTGGATTGCCATAATAAGTTCTTCGACAATTAGTGGTTTGACTATGTAATCAAAAGCAGAATACTTGAATGCCTTAACTGCATATTCGCTGTAGGCTGTGATAAAGATCAATTTGAAATTAATCTTTTTCAGTTTATCTAATAGTTCGAAACCTGTACCATCAGGCATGCTAATGTCGAGCAACACTAATTCAGGATCCGAATTTTCGATTAGTCTTACGCCTTCAGCAACTGAACCTGCCTCTCCTATAATTTCAATTGTGTCAAGGAATTTTTCCAGCATATCACGCAAAATTTCTCTTGAAACATAGTCGTCATCAATTATTACCGTTTTAATCATATTCTGTTTGTTAAAACTAGTTTTAAGGCCACAAAAATACGTTGATTCTCAAATAAAAACATTTATATCTGACCTTTTGTATAGATTAACAAACAATCTTTGAAAATGATTAGTTTTTTTGAATAATTCCCATCTTTGCAAAAAAAGTAGAATGGCACTTATATTAAACATTGATACTTCAACCGAAGTGTGTTCCGTAGCTCTTGCGAATGATGGCATGATCATTCAATCACGCGAAAACGTTACAGGACAGAATCATGCCATGCTTTTAACTGTATATATCAACGAACTTTTGGAAGAGTTGAATCTCACACCTGAAAAATTAGATGGAGTGGCTGTATCCGGAGGACCAGGATCATATACTGGCTTAAGGATTGGCGTTTCGGTTGCAAAAGGGATCTGCTATGCCTTAAAACTTCCGCTGATAACTATAACCTCACTTGAATCAATGGCTCATCATGTTATTCAAAACCGAAGTAAATTTAATATCACTGAAAAAGAAAATATCCTTTTCTGTCCCATGATTGATGCCCGAAGAATGGAAGTCTATACTGCCTTTTACGATATATCCGCCAAGCAAATACGTGGAATTCAAGCTGATATTATAGACCATCAATCGTATATGACTTATCTTGAGAACAATACAATTGTTTTCTTTGGAAACGGTGCTACTAAATGCAGAGAGGCAATCACACATCCTAAAGCAATATTCCTCAATGATATAATCACTTCGGCAAAAAATATGTTATCACTTGCAGAATACAGCTTCGGTTTGAAAAATTTTGTGGATGTTGCTTATTACGAACCATTTTATCTGAAAGATTTTATTGCAACAATTCCTGTTAAAAATATCTTTAAAGGTTAAATGGTTTATAAATAATTAAGAATGCGCAAAGTATTAATAATTACCTATTATTGGCCGCCAAGCGGTGGCGCAGGTGTTCAAAGATGGCTTAAATTTGTGAAGTATATTCGCGATTTTGGGTGGGAACCGGTGATTTATACTCCTTCAAATCCTGAATTCCCGGTACTTGACGAAACTCTTTCGTGCGAAATACCCTTTGGCATTGAAGTAATCAACAAGCCTATTTGGGAACCATACCAGTTTTATAAAAAAATCACAGGTAAAAAAAGCTCTGAGAAAATAAATAACGGTTTTTTAAACGATAAAAAGTCTCCTGGTCTTTTTGAACGATTGGCAATTTGGATCAGAGGCAACCTTTTTATCCCTGATGCCCGGAAATACTGGATAAAGCCCTCAATACTTTTTCTTGTCAGGTATATTCAAAACAACCCCGTTGACGCTATAATATCAACCGGGCCACCGCACTCAATGCACCTGATTGCTTTAGGTATAAAAGAGCGTTTGAATATCCCGTGGCTTGCCGATTTCCGTGACCCCTGGACGGATATAGATTTTTATAAAGACATGAAAATCTCCCATTTCGCCGATAAAAAGCATAAGACGCTTGAGCTAAAAACTATTAAAGGATGTAATGTAATGGTGGTTGTGAGCCGCGAAATGAAAGAGAACTATGAAAAGATGGGTGCTAATAATGTGGTTCTGATCACAAATGGATTCGATACAGCCGATTTAGACAATCACCCGATAACCGCTGACAAAAAATTTTCGATTGCCCATTTAGGCTCATTACAACCAAATAGAAATCCCAAAATTTTATGGCGTGTACTTGAAGAGCTGGTAATAACAATTCCAGGTTTTCGGAATGATCTTGAAATTAAACTTGTGGGAAAAGTGGATATTTCAGTTTTTGAAGACATCGAACGTCACAAACTCAACGAAAATCTAAACAAAATTGATTATGTCTCTCATAATAAGGTTACTGAATTGATGAAACAATCAGCAGTTCTTCTTCTTGCCATAAATGACAGTTCCAATTCAAAAGGGATACTTACCGGAAAATTCTTCGAATATCTGGCGGCAGGCAGACCTATCTTGGCAATCGGTCCTTTAGACGGAGACGTGGCACAAATTCTTAAAGATAGTGAGGCAGGTGTGATTGCAGATTATCACGACACAGAGCAGATGAAAAAAATCATTATTCAGTTGTATGAAAAATACCTTTGCAACGATTTATCAGTTTTGCCTATTGGAATAGAAAAATATTCAAGAAGGAACTTAACAGGAGAACTAACTGAAATTCTTAATAAGATAGTTTTATGATGAAAATTGTCACTATTGTTGGGGCACGCCCCCAGTTTGTGAAGGCGGCTGTGGTGAGCCGTGCTTTGGAAAAAGTTGGAATAGAGGAAATTATTACTCATACCGGTCAGCACTTCGACAAAAATATGTCTGATGTTTTTTTCGGTGAGATGCAAATTCCAAAGCCAAAATATAACTTAGAAATCAGTAATTTAAGTCATGGGGCGATGACAGGCCGTATGTTGGAAGCTATTGAGGAAATCCTGATTCGGGAAAAACCCGATCTTTTGCTTGTTTATGGAGATACAAATTCAACTTTGGCGGGAGCTCTTGCTGCCGCAAAACTTAATATACGGGTTGCACATGTAGAGGCAGGCCTGCGGTCGTTTAACAACAAAATGCCTGAGGAAATAAACCGCGCACTTACCGACAGGATGTCATCAATTCTGTTCTGTCCTACAGAAACTGCAGTCAAAAATCTAAAGAAAGAAGGCTACGATAATTACGATTGCAGGATTGTTAATTGTGGTGATGTAATGCAGGATGCTGCAATGTTTTATGCCGGAATATCAGACCAACAATCTAC
>JBAXXU010000214.1:0-3596 GCA_037127735.1 Bacteroidota bacterium | reverse complement strand
GATTGCTTCATTGCTGCCAACGTTGAAACTGCCGGTGTATCCAGAGCCAGTGGACTCAATAGTTAAGGTTCCGGGAGATCCGTTGGCTACAATAGACCATTGTCCAACAATATTCTGAGCTGATGCAAAATAAGTAGTCAAAAACAATACGAATAACACTAAGACTACATTTTTAATCCGTTTCATACAGTGGTTCTCCTATTATAAAGAGTTATTAATTATTTATTTTTGATTACTATTGCAACGATTCAACTTCCTCCGGATTTATTGGAATACGGGTTCCAAGAATTCTTGCACTGGTATTTGTAACAAGAATATCGTCTTCGAGCCGTATTCCCCCAAAGTCAAGATATTGGTTTACCTTGTCAAAATTAATATACGCATGGTTGATTTTTTCGTTATTCCATTTCTCAATTAAAGCAGGAATAAAATAGATTCCGGGTTCGTTGGTAATTACAAAATTCTCCCTTAGTCGCCTTCCTAATCTTAAAAAACCAGTTCCAAACTGTTTTACAGGTTGTATTTCTTCATCATAGCCGACATAAATCTGACCATAATCCTCCATATCGTGAACATCAAGACCCATCATGTGGCCAAGCCCATGAGGAAAAAAAAGAGCATGGGCCCCATTCACTACTGCATCCTGAACATTTCCTTTCATTAATCCCAATTCCTTTAGCCCCGTGGCGATAACTTCAGCAACTTTAAGATGAATACTTAAATAAGTTTCGCCCGGTTTTATTAACGATGTGGCTGTGTTATTGGCTTTAAGAACAATATTGTAAACTTCAAGTTGCTTCTGCGAAAACTTTCCTCCCACGGGTACTGTTCTCGTAAAATCTGAAGCATAATGAAGATTCGATTCAGCTCCGGCATCTACAATCATTAGCCTCCCTTTTTCTAATCGGAACGAATGATCGTGATTATGAAGCGTTTGTCCATTTTGTGTTAAAATTGTAGGGAATGATGTACCGCCACCATAAGCAAATGCAATTCCTTGAATAAGCCCTGCTATTTCCTGCTCCATAACACCCGGCCTTGCCTTTTTCATTGCCGTTACATGCATCTTATGGCCTGTTTCACAAGCCTTTTCAATTTCAGAAATCTCAAATTCATCCTTTACAGACCTCATTTCTATAAGGGAATGAATCAAATCCATTGAAATATTTTCGGAAAGTTCATCTGTTTTTAATCCGATTATCTTTGCCAACAGCAGTTTATTATCTGCCCGATACGGCGGTAAGAAATGGAATGAGCTTCCCTTACTTATTGATTTGACTACTTTACCGTATATTTCATTGAATGGTAATGTGTTTCCTACTCCTACCGAGGCAGCCAAATCCTTTATTGATGGTTTTATTCCACTCCAGATAATATCGTTAATAGAGTTATCGTTGCCGAAAAGAGTATCAATTCCCGTATTTGCATCAATGATTCCGAAAAGACCGGGCATATCAAGACCAAAAAGATACAAAAACGTGCTATCCTGCCTGAAATGGTATGTGTTATCTCCGTAATTCATAGGAGATTCAACATTCCCGGGGATAAGAATAATACCATTCCTTACCTTTTCACGAAGCCTGTTTCTTCGCTCTGAATAAACACTTTTATCGAACATATTTTGCTGTTTTATTAACCGGTTATTTTAGAAGGGAGCCCCGATTTCATTACTTTTTTGTCCTTGGCGGAACGAGGAAGAAACATATCATCAGCTGTTAATCCTACCTCTTTGATAACTTTCAGACAATACTCAAGTCTTCCGAGATCATTATTTGAACCATTGTTTGTACCAAAAGAGAATTTTACACCAGCATCCTTCGCACGCTTAATGAAAGCTATACTCGGTAGTTTATACCTGGCGTTGATCTCTAAGGCTACATCATTGTTTTTAAGCACTTTAATTACGCGATCCATCCTTTCGGGAGTCCACAAACGATCGTAATCAGCAACAAGCTTAGCCGGAAGAAAAGTAGGATTGACATGAAGGTCAACTGGTTCACCTCCCAGAATGGCTTCAATTTTTCCAACAAGCATATCCATAAATTTCTGTTCATCATCTACAAATGTCTCATCGGGCATCCAAAGTCGAAGACGTCTGCCTTTATTGTCAGTCCAAGTCATAGCATCTGTAAAAATATAGTCAAAACGTGCAACTGCTTCAGGCGTAAACAGTGTAACCCATTCGCGACCTTCGCATTGCATGGCTTTGAAAACCGGCTCATTACTGATACCCTCAAGAGAAGATATTAAGGTAGAATCACTTGTAACCGGAAATTTTAATCCACAATTTGCAGCAACACCGTAATTGTAGCCATTATCCCGCGCGTGTTGGCAGGCCTGCTCCATTGTTAACCCACCTTTGAGGTGACAATGAAAGTCTATTAATGGAAACAGCTGCTGATTGAGAAAATCAACTACTTTCATCAGACTATCCTGTTGAGCAACTTCGATATTCTCAACTTTATCATCATTCAAGTTAAGAATACTCATCTCACCAATAACTAATTCACCTTCAGAAACCGATTTTCTGATAATCAGATGACCCTCTGATAAGAATCGGTCAGTCAAATCGCCGGTTCGACTAATATTTAAAGGTTGAGTATATTCACTAACAAGCTTGTTGTTAACACTAACTTTGATATGATTTCCATTAACATTTACAGTAAGATTAAACCATTGGCTGTCAGAGACTGTACGGACAAAATTATTCCTGATTTGAGTCAAACTTCCGGTTTTTTGAGGATTACCAACCCGATAGTCGCTGTTGTTAATTTTCACAACATATCCCTTTTCGGGGATATTCAAATCGGGTGCTGCAAAAACCAGAATACCTTCTGCACCGGCTGTAGTTTTTAGTTTAGCGGCAAATTCAAAGTTCCTGGTTTTAAATTTTGTAGAAATTGCAGACGATTTATTTTTAAGCAAAAAACCTTCATTTGATGCAGCAACATCATTTTGCACCATATATTTTTCGATGTTTGTAGCATCAATTTTTGTAACGTCTCCTTTTCGGGGAGCAGTAAGACAAGCATGAAAAAGAAGAGCAATAAAGATTGCCGAAAAAAGTGTAGTGAGGCGCATAAAATTATTGATTTTATATGAATTAAATGAACTTACGAAATTAACAATATTATATAGTTTATGGCGGGTTTTTCAAAAAAATATTTCAGCCTCACATCGTTTTCAAAAGATTTGCTCATACGCAGAAACTCTCAGCCGACAACTGATAACCGATAACCGATAACTGATAACCGATAACCGACAATTGATAACCGATAACCAATAACTGATAACCGATAACTGATAACCGATAACCTAAAACCCGCCAACCAAAAACCCACACATTCGGCCATTAAGCTTTTGGTGCCTTGATTCGGTAACTTGTGGTCACATTGCCTTTGGAAATATCTGTCAACTTCCCTTTTAGAAGTCGTTTTTTTAGAGGTGAACAATAATCAACAAACATGATTCCATTGAGATGATCGTATTCGTGTTGTAATACACGTGCAATAAATCCGGTAAAGACCTCATCGTACTCCTGCCAGTTTGTATCGCAATATTTTATACGAATAGTGTCGAAACGGTAAACATCTTCA
>JBAXXU010000213.1:0-3709 GCA_037127735.1 Bacteroidota bacterium | reverse complement strand
CTTTGCGTCTTTGCGAGAGATTTTTTCTTTGCGTCTTTGCGGGAAGGCTTTGCGCCTTTGCGTCTTTGCGAGAGATTTTTTTTTTGCGTCTTTGAGGGAAGGCTTTGCGTCTTTGCACCTTTGCGAGAAATTTTTTCTAGTTCTCTGTGAATTAAACAGTTTTAAACACATAGATACATAGTTAAAAAACACATAGATACATAGTTTAAAAATCTATGTGCCAAAAAAATAACATAAGTATCTATGTGCTAATTTTTATGAATATAGTCCGAACGGAATTAAAATATTAGGTCATAATCTTTATAATCAATCTATTAAAAAATGTTCAACCCACTCCGGGGTTGCCGCGATATGACCGTTCCTTTACCCCCGGTTCCGTAAACTACACCGGGGGCTATTTACGTTAAACCACTCTGTGGTTATCTTGTATTAATTTTTACGAAAATAGTCCGAGCTGAATCAAAATATTAGATCAAAAAACAATTATTCAAATACTAAAAAAAAATTTAACCCGTTACCAAGGTAAAGAAATAAGGTTTTTAGGAGATTTAAAACTTTATTTTTGTTCTTTTAACTATAGTAGGATTATCAACTATGAAATGACCTTCAGTACTAGTTCATCATTTTGCTCTTTTTTTCCTCAAAAGACGTTTTTTTATTATCTGATAGCAACCCGCCTAAAACAATCGACAAATAATTCGCAATTTTGCAAGCACGATTAAAAGAGAATATGGGGTATTCAATAAAAATGGTGGACCTTCACGGGCAGTATATTAAAATAAAAGATGAAATTGATCAGGCCATTCAGGAAGTGATTAATTCATCTTCCTTTATTAATGGCAAAGCTGTTGAGGCTTTTGCTCTCGATCTGGCCAATTATACTGGAGCAAAGTATATTATTCCTTGTGCAAATGGCACCGATGCACTTAGGATTGCATATCAGGTTCTCGATCTCAAACCTGGTGATGAGGTAATTATGCCTACATTTAATTATGTGGCATCTGCCGAAGCGGCAGCTTTGCTTGGACTAAAACCTGTTTTTGTTGATGTTTGGGAAGATACTTTCAACATAAACGAAAACCTAATCACTGAGCGAATAACCCCAGCCACAAAAGCTATTGTAGTGGTTCATCTGTTCGGACAGTCTGCAAATTTGAAACCAATTATTGAAATTGCCCATAAATTTGGTTTGAAAGTGATTGAAGATAACGCCCAGTCACTCGGTTCCGATTTCACTTTTCCAGATGGTAAAAAACTTATGAGCGGCACCATGGGGGACATCAATACATTCTCATTTTTCCCGACAAAAAATCTTGGTTGTTTCGGTGATGGCGGTGCTTTATCAACAAATGACAAAGATTTTGCACAAAAAGCAGCTGTTATCTCTTCTCACGGACAGGCTTATAGATATGAATATAAAATGGTTGGATGCAACTCGCGACTTGACACTATTCAGGCGGCAATACTAAGAGTAAAACTCCGTAAGTTGAACCTCTATATTCAAAGTCGTATTGAAGCTGGTCATCGCTATAATAAGTTTTTTAGAGATTTCTTTCCTATTGTAACTCCTTCAGAAAGTGAATGGTCAAAACATACATATAACCAGTATGTAATTCGATTAGCCGGACGTGATCATGTTCGTGACTTGCTTAAAGACTTGGGGATTCCGACTATGATTTATTATCCAGCACCAATGCATCTTCAAAGAGCCTATTCCTATTTGGGTTATAAAATGGGAGATTTCCCTGTTTCTGAAAAACTTTGTCACGAAGTTCTTGCTTTGCCAATTCACACAGAGCTAACATTTGAAGAGCAGGAATATGTAGCAAATTCGCTAATACATTCAATTAACATGAGATAAATACTTATGATACAATATTCTGTGCATCAATCTGCAATAATTGATGAGAGCTGCGAGATAGGAGAGGGAACAAAAATATGGCATTTTAGTCATATAATGTCAGGATGTAAAATAGGTAAATTTTGTAATATTGGTCAAAACGTTGTTATATCACCTGAAGTAGTTTTAGGCAACAATGTTAAAGTTCAAAATAATGTTTCGATTTACACTGGAGTAATTTGTGAAGATGATGTTTTTCTTGGACCTTCAATGGTATTCACCAACGTAATAAACCCACGAAGTGCTATCACCCGAAAGAATGAATACATGAAAACAATTGTACACAAAGGAGCGTCAATAGGAGCCAATGCAACAATAGTTTGCGGAATTGAAATTGGAGAGTACGCTATGGTTGGAGCCGGAGCTGTTGTAACCAAGGAGATCCCAGCTTATGCGCTTGTTTATGGTAATCCGGCTCGTCGAAAAGGGTGGGTAAGCGAATATGGTCACAAGCTCAACTTTGACAACGAAGGATTAGCTATTTGTCCCGAAAGTGGCGAAAAGTATATATTAATCAAAAATAAGGTTGCAAAATGCAAAATCTAATTTTTTAATTTAAATATTTAACTAATGTGGATTAAACAATTGCTTTATAAAATATTAGGAGTTCACAATTACTTGATTGTTGTTAGCAGACTCTTTTTTATTTCATATTACATGGGATGTCTAAAAAAGAATAAAACCTTTGATTGCCATTACTTTATTAAGAATCTTATTCGCAAAAATGATCATGTATTAGATATCGGGGCAAATCTTGGGTACTATTCGCGATTATTTGCAAAATTAGTTGGAAATAACGGGAAAATTTTTAGTGTTGAACCTGTCACTCTTTTTCGAAAGGTGTTGAAAATTAATACTTCCGGATTAAGAAACACAACCATTATTCCTTATGCTTTGGGAGAGGATGATGATAAGCCAATCGTGATGGGAATTCCTAAAAATTCGAAATACCTTCGACATGGATTGACAAGGGTATTGAATCCTAATGAAAATGAGTTATGTGAATACACATTTAATGAGAGAATGTTTACACCATTTGCACTTTTGGGAGATATGAAGAGATGTGACTACATAAAATGCGATGTTGAGGGTTATGAGGTTCATATTATACCTCAGTTGGAATTCCTTCTTAAATCATTTCAACCAATTATTCAGATTGAAATTGAACCTGCAAATAGGGGTACGATTGTTGGTTTCCTAAATTCTCTTTCGTATTTCGCATTTTTTCTTAACGGTAGGCTGCTGTCACCAGTTACGGATAACCTTGAGGATATTGAAGGTGATTTCTTCTTTTTTACAAAGGATAGAATGGAAATTGCGGAACCCTATATTTCGAATTTAAATAATTGATATGAAGAATTTTGCATTAATAGGAGCATCAGGATATATTGCTCCCCGTCACATGAAAGCCATAAAAGAAACTGGTAATATGCTTATTGCGGCTTATGATCCTTATGATGGCGTTGGAATTATAGACAGTTATTCGCCTGATACAAAGTTTTTTGTTGAATTTGAGCGGTTCGACAGATACCTTGAAAAATTGAAATATGACAAAGGAATTGCCATAGATTATATGAGTATCACATCTCCAAATTATCTCCATGATGCGCACATCAGGGTTGCATTACGAAGAGGAGCTCATGCGATCTGTGAAAAACCTTTGGTATTAAATCCGTGGAATATTGAAGGTTTGCTGCATGTTGCTACCGACACAGGTAAAAAGATTTATACTATTTTACAGCTTCGTCTTCATGCGGTTATTATTGCATTACGTGAGAAAATACTATCCTCACCGGGAGATAAAATTTA
>JBAXXU010000212.1:0-3729 GCA_037127735.1 Bacteroidota bacterium | reverse complement strand
GAGAGTCAAACTGAAGAGATTATATCCGTCAATTTATGACTAACATAACACTAGCATAAAAGTTCTTGGTTTTGGATATCCACTATATGCCATTCCTTGAGAAATTGCAGCATTATCATAGTAGCTTGATATTTCTGGATCATAACCAAAATATTTTGTTATTAAAAAGACGTTTTGAGCTGAAGCATAAATCCGTAAAGTATTTAACCCCCATTTTGAACTTACTGAATTAGGTAATATATAACCTAAAACCATGTTCTTGCCCCGAATGAATGAACCATCACTCAACTTACGAGTATCCATATAGTAATGGTAATAGGCTGCCGTGGGCCGAATTTGCTCAAGTAAGGCGTCCTGATTTTCTGGAGTCCAAGCATCCAACACGGTTGCATAACTGTTGGCAATTCCCTGACGGGCCTCTCCAGAATTCCGGGCATTATTAAAAATGTCATTCCCATATGAATATTGAAGCTCTACCAGAAAATCAAAGTTTTTATACCTGATTGTATTGGAGAGCGTACCATAAAAGTCAGGTATTCCTTTACCTATAATAACACGATCCTGATTGTTAATAACTCCATCTTTATTCTGATCCACAATCCTGAGGTCACCGGGTAGCGACTTATATACAGCTGCCTCACTTTCTTCTCCAATACTCCAGATTCCATCACGGACATATCCAAAAATTGAACCTGCAGATTCTCCCACCTGCAGAATGAGCGCTTCTTTAAATCCGTAATAAATATCCTCATTGTTTTTGCCTAAAGAAAGGATCGTGCTTTTTAATGTGGTGAAATTAAAACTTGTAGACCATGAAAAATTAACTTTTAGAATATTAATTGTACTTAACGAAAGTTCAACTCCTTTATTTTCAATGCTACCAATATTTTTAGTTACAGTCGTATAACCACTTGTAGCAGGAACGGGTGCATCAAATAACAAATCATGAGTCCTTCTTAAATAAAAATCTCCTTCCAGTGTGATTCTGTTCTTCAGGAGCCCTAAATCAAATCCAATATCAAATTCTGCTGTTTTTTCCCACTGAAGCATTGGATTAGCAAGGCGATCAATAGTAGCACCTATAACTCTCGTGTTTCCAAAAATATAGTTGTTTGTACCTAAATTAGCCAACGACCGATAAGAGCCAATTTCAGAATTTCCTGTTAAGCCGTAGCTAACACGCAACTTTAAGTTCGAAATGACTCTGATGTTTTTAATAAAATTTTCTTCTGATATCTTCCAGGCAAGCGCTGAAGACGGAAAAAAGGCAAACTTATTATCCGCCCCAAATCTGGAAGAACCATCAGAACGCCCAGTTACTGTCATTAAATATTTTCCCTTGAAATTATAATTTAATCGTCCAAAATACGATTCCATTTGATACCCAGATGACTGGGAACTGGGTGGGCTTGCTGTAGCACCTGCACTTAAATTATACCATAAGTAATAATCATCTGGCATATCATTAGTACTAGAACCCCAGTTCAGAGATTCTTGGCTCTGCATTTCAACACCAGCAAGTACATCAATGCCATGTTCATCGTTAATTTGTTTGATATAATTAAATTTGTTTGACCATTGCCAGAACTTTGATTCACTACTATTAATACTGGCAGTATTTTTATTACCTATAAGTTTACTACTACTAAAATTGTTATTAATATTGTTTGAAATAATTGACCCAAAAGTAGAAGTAAACTCTAATCCTGAAATAAGTTTAAAGGTTACATAGGTATTTCCGCTGAATGTATTAGTATTAAAAGATATTGTCTTTTCATTAATCTTTGCCAAAGGACTGTCTTGACTTTCCAAACCCTTATAATCAATTGCTGTTCCAAACGATCCATCCTCATATTTGTAAGGGATAAAAGGTACCTGTTCAACCATTTCGCGTAAGACATCATATGAATTACCATCATTAATTCCTCCTTGGTTCATTCTAGCATAGCTAAAGGTACCCCCTACTTTCAGCCAATCCAACATCTGGCGATCAACAACAGCACGGACACTAATTCTTTTAGCAAAGCTTCTTTTAATAATCCCATTTTCGTCTGTAGAACCGAGGAACAAACCATAGTTAGTTAATTGATCCCCGCCAGTATAAGATAAGTTATGACTCTGACTAATGGTCGTCCTGATACACATATCTTCCCAGTTAACATCATACAATGGCTGTGGTATGCCATTTTCGTCTAATGAAAAGAGTTCCCGATTTCCAAGTTTATTGCCAACTAAGTAATTCATTCTTTTCTTAATTGGATCGCCATATTTCCCGTTTGCAAAGCCTACGGGATCAAATTTAGGGGCATTTTTGTATTGCTCCTCTTCAATGTATAGCCATTGTTTTGAGTTAAGAGCAACTTGTTTCCTATCATTTGGTAGCCAGTTGATGCTCATGTAACCATCATAGCTTATTTGTCCTTTAATCCCTTTACTACCTCTTTTTGTTGTAATTATAATTACTCCATTAGATCCTCTTGTACCATAAATAGCAGTGGAGGAAGCGTCTTTCAGAACATTAATTGATTCAATGTCATTTGGATTAAGATTGTCAATTCCTCCTGGCGAAATAATACCATCTACTACAAAAAGCGGATCGTTTGTGGCATTTATAGAGGAGTAACCACGAATAGCGATTACAGTTCTCCCTCCAGGCATACCGGAATTTGTTTGAACGTTTACGCCAGAAATCCTACCAGCTAGTGATTGCTTAACGTTTATTGCGCGTCGTTCATAAAGTTTAGCACTTTGTACACTTCCCATTGCACCCGTAAGATCGGACTTCTTAACAACTCTATAACCAATCACCACCACCTCATCAAGACCAATTGCCGACTCAGACATAGTTAAATCAATTTGGCTTAATGTCCCAGTATTGATTACCTGAGGTTCCATCCCTATAAATGAGAATGTCAGGCTCTTTGAGCCTTCAGGAACTTGAAGGCTATATTTACCTGCAATATCGGTATTTGTTCCCAGAGTTGTTCCGGTAACAACAACGTTTACTCCGGGAAGTGGTGCACCGTCTTTACTGGTAACTGTACCGGTAATTTTATTTTGCTGTAATTCAGACGTCAAAAAATCCGGCGCCAGAATGATCTTACGGTCAATGATTGTGTATTTCACATCGGTACTGGCAAATAAATCATCCAGTATCACATTAATTAATTGATCTTTTGCATCGATGCTGACTTTACGGTCAGTATCAAGCAATTTTTCATTGTACAGGAAGAAAAATTCACTTTCTACTTCAATTTTGTCAAGCACTTTGACAAGCTCGGTTTCAGAAAAATTGAGCGAAAATCTTGTTTTCTGTGAATAGGCATCGGTGGCGTGGGCCTGCAGCGCTCCAAGAATCAAGAGAACAATTGCAATACGCATGATTAACAGGATTTTTTTCAGAGAATGATAAATCAATTCTCCGAAAGGATTGTTTTTTTTCATAGATTTGTAATGTTATTAAGTTAAAAAAATCCGAAAGGTTGTTTTTTAAGGAAATCGTTGACGCGGTTTCCTTTTTTTTGTTTCCATAGGCTTTTTGGTTTATTAAAAGTTAGAATTATCATTTCTTAAGATAAATAGTTACTTTTTCTTTTTCATATGTTCCGTCCGGAAGAAGCTTACGCTCAGTAATCTTATATCTGATAGGAGAGGTCATTGACAATAACCGGAACACCTCTTCAAGTTTGTCGTCTTCGAAAGTTGCCCGGAAAGAATATTTTTCAAGCT
>JBAXXU010000211.1:0-3729 GCA_037127735.1 Bacteroidota bacterium | reverse complement strand
CTGCTTAAAAGATTAAAATTCAACGCTTTAAAAAAGTAGTTACTTAAGAGATGGCGTAGTCCTGATAAGTGGGCAGGATTTGTCGTTTCACGATAAAGTTGTCTAGGTGGCGATGCAAAAACCATGACAACTTGAGCATCGGCTTGCAACCCTATTGACTTTGTCTCGGCAGCAGGATCTGTCCGGGTGCAACAAAATTTGATAAGTTGAAACGAATTTGCTCGAATAGACTATAGGGGCTGATCGAGAAGTAGTATAGGTTGCAAAAGGCAATTAATTAAACCGTCCGTGTTATAGTCCGTTTTATTTATTAGTCTCGTTAGAATCTCCAAATTATCAGAGAAATATTTATAAATCAGAATTGTCTTCAATGATTTAATCCATTTTCGAATAAATTTATCCAGAAATATTGTCAAAATTCTTAGTAATTTCCCCCTCGGATTATGTTATGCAGATTTGGTCCAAAAATTCTTTTAAAAGTTGTGTAACAGGAGTCTAGAAATTCGAATTAATATTTAGAATAGGTCTCTTCGATCATTTTGAAAAACATACAATTATACCATGAATAATTTGCTCTAGTCTTGTTCGAAGTTTTTGATTATGCCTTATTTTACCTCGTATTCTGTAACCCCTGTCACCGGGATTCCTCTGGTGGTTATGCCCTCAACAAGCACCTTAACTTTTGAAGGGTTATCAGAATTATAATAATTCAGTAATACTTCTTTGTTATTTTCCACTTTAATGTTGGGCTCCCAGAACAAGGTTGTCCGAATGTCTGGTTTATTATCAGCTTTCAGGGAGCTATGATGCTTTGGAGAATAAAAAATACGCGGTTCATTATATCCGGTAATTGATTTATTTACAGAGTGATAAGTAATAGTTGTGCTTGACCAGTCACTTTTTAATAGAATTGAAACGACCCCATTACCTCCTCTTTCACCCCATTGCAACTCGCCGTTTATAGGACAAAGAACATAAATTTTCTCCACCATGTTTATCGGAATGGATTCTATATATTCATATCCTACTTCCATACCATTAAGCATTGTAAGAGGATTGGTCATTTTGTTGCATGAGCTCTTTCCGGGCACTTGTGTTGTCCTAAATCCATTAACTTCAACGACTTGGGGTCTATCATTATAGTAAATATGTAGCTTCATGGACAAAAGTTGTGCTAATGAATTGTATATTTCAAGATCAGCAGTTACGGGGAGCTCGCGATCGGGAAACAATGTTCTGAGGTTCATTTCATTCTGACGACGTGGTAGATATGGTTCGAGCTTGTTCCATGGTTCGAACTTTGGCTTTGGATTTATTATTACCTCGCCAATCTCAATAGTGTCAGACAGTTTGTATTTCTTTCTTAAATTGTTATTGCTTTTATAATTCTTCAGGGAGTCATTAAATTCAACTGATGATTTAGAAATAGTTTTTATCGGGTCATATTTAATAACTTGTCTGATATTTACGTTTTTAATATGTACCTTTTCCGGTATATAATTTAATGAATCCAGAATAAGCCAGCCTTTCAGCTTGTCTTTATCATTGGTAACACTGGCAATTAAACTTGTTTTTCCTGTGAAATCAATTCCCTTGATAAAAAACCTTCCGGTGGAGTCGATAGGTACCAAATATAGACTTAGTTTTTTTCCTTCAAATATTCCGAGGGTCACTGAAGAGTTATCAAGAGGATCATTGACCAGTTTTTTCCTCGCCCTCCCGGAAATGGTGAATCCATTTTCAGTCTCAAAATAATTTTCATACTTCCATTTAAAATCGCGCCAGCCCTGGGTCAGAAGAAGATTGTCGAGATTTTTCAGTCGGTCAGCATTCGACCGGTCAAAGTAATAAGATGGCGTCTCGATATTTCCATGCACATCCGATTCGAGCAGGAACCATGAAGAGATATTATTGGAGTACAGATCGGTTTCATCTTCAGATATCTCATTCGAAGCTGAAAGAGAAAGAAAAGCATCCTGAACTGGATGATTTGAAATAGATATTCTGACCGAAACTGAATCCATAGTGTCATAAATGGGTTTATCGGTTTTTACTGTAAGTTCAGCATCATCATTGTTGTGAACGAAAGCTAGTCTTTCGCAAAAGGGTTTACCCTCAAAGTCATATATTGTAAGAGACACTATTCCGTTAGGGAATTCATCAGTCTTCAGGGTCATGTGACTGTTGAGAGATTTTACCCTGAAGAATATTGTATTCAAAATGGTACTGTGAACAGAAACTGTTAAAGAGAGATCATGATCTGTGAGCACATGAAGTGTTTCCTTATTAGTCCGGATGGTAAGATCAAGCTCTCCCGGACGTTTTTCTGAAACATTTAAAACCACCCCGGTTTTCAGGCTTTTTCGAATCTGAGTTTTTGATGAGTCGCCATTCTTATCATAAATAATGGAATAATATTGCTCACCGGGAGCAGGATTCAGATTAAAAGTGCCCATTCCTTTAAAAGTGCTATTGAATGAAGCTATCGTATCACCATGTGAGGAGTATACCTTTCCTGATATCTCGCATCCTTTTCCGGTCGCATCAACCGCCTTGAATCCGACCAGTGAAGTGACATCATCAACCAGCGAACCACCTTCGGGAAAGAAACTTATTTCAGGTTTATTCTTATTATAATTGATGCTGTCAGAAAATGCTTTTAGAGCATCTGAAGAGTTGAGAATTATGATGTCTTTATTGAAAAATAACTGATCACCAAAGTTTCGCATATAGTTTGTGTACGCCCTTAACCTGTATCTGCCAGATTGAATTTTTTCTGACAAATGGAAATCGCCGTTTCCCAGCCCATTATCTAATCTTATTATATGGCTATCGATAACTTTTAAATCGGGAGAGATGAGTTCAACATGAAGATTCATACTATTGTTAGTAAGCAACTTTCCCGTGGCATCAATGAGGTATGCTTTAAACCATATATCATCGCCCGGATAATAACTTTCACGATCGATATGAAGATACACTTTTTCAATGATCCTGAGAGAGTCAAAGGTAGGTGGATATTGAGAACTTATACTACTCCCGAGAGCAAGTTGGGTGAATAATAAAATCAACCCCGTAACAAATAAGTTGTTTTTTTTCATCTGATCAGGTTGTTTGTTGGCGTTTTCATTTTCTAAACAATTACTGTGCCAGAAAATCAATTGTATCAGTTATCGTAAAGCGGTTAGTTAGTTAGCGTCCGTGTCGTGGTGGTTGCTGAATTAAATTTTGGGTCGAATGCACTATAGCGGCCAGCGGGTATGAGCAGAAAGCGTTGGTGGCGCAGCCCGCCGATACGAGTCCCGGCTTTGCCCTCCGAAGCGTTTTTCACGCGAAGGAGGGTACTACAAATTTCTCCCGGCGGACAAGCCACCATGGCGCAATTTTTGCCAGTCCCGGCGAAAGATCAAGTTGTCTCGGTTGAAGGAACTGTCCAGAGCCGGTTTTACGGAACTGTCAAACGGACGATAAGTTTTGTGTCACGATAAAACTGTCAAGGTGCAATGCAAAAATTGTGACAAGTCTTTTTGCTCATACCCGCTTGTTATGTGGTCGTAGCAATTATTGTCTCGTCCGGAAGTGAAGGCGCAATTTTTGATAGTCTCGGCGAACGATTAAGTTGTCTCGGTTGCAGGAACTGTCCAGAGCCGGTTTTACGAACCTGGTAAACGGATGATAAGTTTTGTGTCACGATAAAACTGTCAAGGTGCAATGCAAAAATTGTGACAA
>JBAXXU010000210.1:0-3761 GCA_037127735.1 Bacteroidota bacterium | reverse complement strand
CTCTCACCTCTCACCTCTCCCCGTCTCCCCCTCTCCCCGTCTTTCCTCAAAACCCTCTCCCGAACATTCCCCACAAGGTAACTTTCATATCTTCCCATCTCTTCATCGCTGAGCCTGCAAAATTATTAGTATAGGCAGTAACGTATTTTTTTGCATCTTCATTTTTCCCCTCTTTTACCAATTCAACAACCTTTTTTTCAACAGCCGGCAGCTCTTCGAATGCTTTATCTTCAAACTCTTTAACAGCAGTTTCAATAAGTGTTCTTCCCTTCGACCAGTTTACGGTAGCGAGTCTGTTGGCTTCGCGGAACGACCAGATGGCTGCATCGGTTCTGTAACGTTGCTGGCCACAAATATTAAAAGAAGGCGGAAGAGCGAGGGCGCCTGAAAAAATTGGTATCCTGGGACTCTGGCCGGGGTTATCAAATGCAAACCAGGCTATTGCTCCGACCTCATCGGGAAGCCGGTCGCGGCACTGGATAACATGTGAATAGGAGCAGCCGGCAATAGCGATGGTTCTCTGGCGCTCTATAATGCCGGGTTTTATTTCGTTCAGCAAAGTGCGGAGGTCATTATTCATCCAGTTACTGATTAAGGGTGACTTGATTTTTTTCTCAGTCTCTTTACCATCTTTGTCTTTTTCTTTTACAGTAATAAGAAGGTTTTTTGTCATATCCCATTGTGTCTCCTCGTAAGTCTCCCTGAAATATTTCATTATATCTCTTACTGAAACTTTTTTGTCGGGTTTAACTGAGAATGGCAGCTCTTCAGCATCAAATGAAAGATTAAGCGATGGGGCCAAAGTACTCAGGACATAATATTCGCGTATCTGGAAAGGTTTTTTATCGTTAATGACTTTCCAGAATTTCAAGGGTTCTTTCCCGTCCCAGTAACCAAGTTTCTTTGCTACATTCTGTAAATCAGTACTATACATGTAGTAATCAGGATTTTTGAAATCTATAATTGAGATCCTTGGAATATTTGCACATATTCCGACATTATCATCAGGAATTCTCTGGGCGCACCATATTGATGAAGGTTTTCCTTTACCCGAGCCTGCTATTTCCAGTTGCCAGACCTCTTTCGGATCAGCTAAGGTTATACATTCTGCAAGGTCAGCATATCCATATTCCTCAGCCAGCTTACCAATGAGGGCTATTGCTTCTCTCGCGGTTTTGCAGCGTTGAAGAGCGATCTTTTCAAGTTCCTCAATAAGAAATAGTCCTCCTTCATTTACAAGCTCCTGCCTGCCATAAATTGTAGTTTCCCCGATAGCAAGCTGCTTTTCATTAAGGCAGGGATAGGCAGTATTAAGATATGAATACGTCTCGGCAATTTCTGGTATCTCTCCCTTTTTTGTAACCTTTGTCATGTCCCAGGCTTCCTCGGAATGAAGCATTCCCTGGTAAACAGGATGTATTGCACCTTTATCATATTTTTGATGAGGGAATATTTCGAGCCATGTTCTGTAGTTACCGTCGCAGCTGTGAGAAGTCATTACAGATCCATCTGTGGAAGCAAGCCTTCCAACCGTGATAGTAGTACAATTCTCACCATAGCTTGGGCCATCAGTGTCGATATCAGAGTATTGTGAATGAGCTAAAATTGAAAAACCAAGGAATAAAATTATGATTAGCCAACAGCTTCTGAAAATTGATTTTTTCATAGAGGGTGTTTTATAGTACATTTTTTTTGAAACAGACTTATCCTTTCCTATTCATGAACATATTTAATTCATTGTTTTTCTTTGTGTTACTTAGTGCTTCCCTTTGAGATACTTTGTGGTAAAACTCTTTAAACACAAAGGTACTCAAAGGATTACACAAAGGCTCACCAAGTTTATGAATTAATCAGATTATATCACAAAAGTAATTCTTTTGATGATACCTTTACAGGAATATCATGATGGTTTTTATGTTTTGTACTATTAATTTTTATTATCTTGCCTCAATAAAGTATTATTGGACATTGGTTGTAAGTTATTATATATCAGAAAAGTATCTATTTGTCGTTGCTCAAAATACAGGCTTCCTCAAGAGGTTCGCCGGGTTGTAGTTTCATGTCAGGTTATTTGCTGAAATCATAAATCATAAATCGTAAATCGTAAATCGTAAATCGTAAATCGTAAATCATAAATCATAAATCGTAAATCGTAAATCGTAAATCATTCCTGCACTATTACTCTGCATTATGATAAACAAAGAACTTATAAATCCCGCCGGTATTGTTGTAGTCGGAGGATCAGATGATCTTTTCAAACCCGGAGGGAAAATCCTGAAAAATATTCTTGACGGAAAATTCCCGGGGAAACTTTATGTGGTCAATCCTAAACAGGATATAGTTCAGGGCATCAGGTCATACAGAGATATAAATGATATTCCGCAGACCGATCTCGCTATACTGGCTATCTCATCCCGGTCATGCTTAACTGCTGTTGAAATACTGGTAAAAAATAAAAATACCAAGGCTTTTATCATTATTTCTGCCGGTTTCAGCGAAGCAGGGGAGGAAGGGCGTAAGCTTGAAAAGGAAATTGTAGAAATAATTGATAAAGCCGGCGCCTGTCTGATCGGACCAAATTGTATCGGGGTCATCACTCAGTCATATCAGGGTGTTTTTACTTCACCTGTTCCAAGGCTTAACAGCCGGGGATGCGATTTTGTTTCCGGGTCGGGGGCAACAGCTGTCTTTATTTTTGAATCGGCTGTGCCGAAAGGACTGAACTTTTCAAGTGTCTATTCGGTTGGTAACAGCGCTCAGACAGGCGTTGAGGAGGTTCTGGAATATTGGGACAATACTTATGATGCTGCTGTCAGCTCTCCAATTAAACTTATCTATGTCGAGAGTATTCAGGATCCTGATAAATTGCTGCACCACTCTTCATCGCTGATTCGAAAGGGGTGCAGGATTGCAGCAATAAAAGCCGGCACGACCGAAGCAGGCAGCAGGGCAGCATCATCTCATACAGGAGCTATGGCATCGTCAGATTCTGCAGTTGAGGCATTATTCCGTAAAGCAGGAATAGTAAGGTGCTCAGGACGTGAAGAACTGACAACAGTTGCATCGGTATTCTTTCACAAACATCTGAAAGGCAGAAATATAGCGATAATAACACATGCCGGTGGGCCTGCAGTGATGCTTACTGATGCATTGTCTGCCGGTGGTATGAATATCCCGAAAATAATAGGTGAGCATCACGACAAATTACTTTCGATGATGAACCAGGGAGCATCAGCTGATAACCCTATCGATCTGATTGCCACTGCAACGAACGATCAGCTCGATCGGGTAATAGAATACGTTGATAAGCAACTTCCCCTGATTGACGGCATGAGCGTGATATTCGGGAATAACGGTTTGAACGACATGACGGAGATATATGACCTTCTTCATAAAAAAATTAAGGACTGTTTTAAACCTCTCTATCCGATATTGCCTTCAGTGACAAGCTCTTCTGAAGAACTTGGATATTTTCTTAACAAGGGCCATGTCAATTTTCCCGATGAAGTTGTGCTTGGAAGGGCCCTTACAAAAATATCAAATACACCTTCACCTGCTGAAGAGAAGATTTTTCTTGAAAATATTGATGTCACTCTTGTACGGAAGATCATCGATGCTGCCCCAAATGGTTATCTTGAACCTGCAATAATACAACAGCTTCTTAATGCGGCCCACATACCTGTTGTTAAGGAAACAGTAGCCTCCTCAAAACGGGAACTTTTATCGGTGGCCAAAAAAACCGGTTATCCTCTCGCGTTGAA
>JBAXXU010000209.1:0-3782 GCA_037127735.1 Bacteroidota bacterium | reverse complement strand
TTCTGATTTCGCTATTCGTTTGTTCGTTGTTCTTAATTCATTAAAAAGCTTTTTGATAGGCTCCAACGGAGAGTGACCCCAAACCATATTACGCCCTTTCAGGGCTTGATATCTGTTTGTTGGCCAAAACCCCCGGCCGGCGCCGGGGGTTATTCATATCAGGCCACATTCGTGGCATTAGTTATTGAAATAAAAGTAGTTACATAAGAAAAGTAAGAATGAAGAACATTCGAATGTTGAACTAAGAAATTAACTACAGTTCTGATTTCGCTATTCGTTTGTTCGTTGTTCTTAATTCATTAAAAAGCTTTTTGATAGGCTCCAACGGAGAGTGACCCCAAACCATATTACGCCCTTTCAGGGCTTGATATCTGTTTGTTGGCCAAAACCCCCGGCCGGCGCCGGGGGTTATTCATATCAGGCCACATTCGTGGCATTAGTTATTGGAATAAAAATTATCACTAATTCCTTAGATTGACGGCTATGCGGCTGGCGGGCTGTCCTGCTTGCAGGGCCAGACCTCAAGACACGAACGAAGTGAGTCAGACTTCTTCCTTATCCCGGTTTTTTTGTAAACAAATGATTGTTGATTCTGAATTAATAGTGACAAAGCTATTTTATCTTACGTAAAACTTTAATCCTCGAAGGTCTGCGATGTCCATGTAAAATACCGAGGATTACAATTTCAGTAGGTTTTATTTTATAGATGATTAGCCAGCTAAGGCAAATTGCCTTGCGGTATATTTTGATCTTCGTCGGGATTTCTTCGCATTCCCGAAAGGCAAAAGGATTTTTTTCGATACGGTCAATAGTCTTGAAAATCTCATCACCTGCACGAATAGCATTTAAAGGCTCATGCCTGATATAAGCAATATAACCTGTTATATTGTCAATATCTTGTAAGGCATGTTCGGTTATTCTTAATGAATAAGCTTTTGGAGCTTCTTTTTCTGTTCTGTCCATCTTTGCTTAGCTTCGACTAAGGTTACCGTCGGAGACTCCCCGGCATACTCAATCCATCTTCTGAAATCTTCATTGCTCATTGGTTTGCCAGGAAAGGTATATGAATTTAAATCAGGCTCTTTTACAATCCGTATCAATTGCTCATGCTCCAGATCCTTCAATGCTCTTAAAGCTTTGTTCCCCGTAAGTTCTATTGTCAGTCTTTGCATAATATTTGCTTTTAACATTCAGAAACCTCTCATGTTTTGCAAAGATAATTTACCTGAACATATAAACAAAAACCTTAATACGAAAGTTCATAACTGAATATTCTAAACGTGAAACCTATCGCTTTTAATCACAATAGCTTTTTCAAATGAGTTGCGCTGAGCTCTGTGCCCTGAGCTGAATGTGAGGCCGGTCAAATACTGCTCCTGTATTAAGTATCTTTATGATCCCATCAGTCAATACAGCCGGGAACCGAATCCCGATTTATAGGGATGAGCTCGGCAGTGCCAATGCGCTCGCTGGGATTCAAGGTAAATTACATAAATTACAAAACATAATAAATGGGACTTCATGTAGCCTTCAAGACCCAACTTGAAGTTCCGTTATGCCTTAATTGCCAACGCACCAGCAAGAGTTTTGCAGCCCATCCTTTTACCCTGTGCCCTGCGCCCTGAGCTCTTCGCCCTGCGCCCTTCGCCCTGCGCCCGAAGTCAGAATGAAGAAGTTTGATTCAGATACACTTTAGTCACTCCAAACTTTAGTCACTCAAAACTCCAGCCACTGTTTAGCAACAAATAACTATCTGCTGTACTTCTTCTTATCTTTTTTGCCGAATTTACTTTCTCTCTTATAATCTTTATTTTTACTATCTGATCTCCCGGCACTTCTCTTTTCGGGTCGTCTGTCGGACCATTTTGCAGTACGGCCGCTTGAATATTCTCCTCTTGGTTTGTCCGTTTTTTCCTGTGCCACCTCCACCGCGACCCTTCGGTCCATGAAAGTTGCATTATTCAGCGCTCCGATAAGGTATTCGGCATAATCTGCCTCGACTTCAAAAAAGGAGAAAGTCTTTAACAGATCAATCTTTCCGATGGGCACTTTTTTGCCTTTCGTGTTGGAATTTACAAGTTCAATAAGTTGTTCAGGGTAAAAGCCGTCAGTTTTTCCAAGATTTATGAAAAGTCTCGTGTAGTTGCCCGGATATTGTTCGCGGGAATCTCTTCTGCCTGAACGGCCGAAGCTACTCTCTTTTTCAGAAACAGGGGCGATAATATCTTCGCCATGCCGATAATCATCAAGAAACCTGTCGAACTCGAGTGTTACAACTCTTCTGAGAAGCTCTTCCCTGTCGAGGCCGGCCAGTTTCTCTTTTATGTCGGGTAAGAATTTTTCAATCTCCTGATGCTCCGTCACAACATTCTCAAGCTTATTTACCCAGTTGAATAACTGCCTTCCGCAGATCTCACTCCCGGTTGGAATCGGTATAGCTTTGAACGGTTTTTTAACCATTCTCTCGATCTGTTGAAGGATATGCCTTTCCCGCAAGTGAACAAGTGAAATTGATATTCCTGTTTTTCCGGCTCTTCCGGTTCGTCCGCTTCTGTGAGTATATACCTCAATATCATCAGGCAGGCTGAAATTAATAACATGGGTCAGGTCATCAACATCGAGTCCCCGTGCGGCAACATCGGTCGCGACAAGTAGCTGGAGGTTCCTTATCCTGAATTTCTGCATCACTGCATCGCGCTGGGCTTGCGACAGATCGCCATGAAGTGCATCGGCATTATAGCCGTCGTTAATGAGTTTTGATGCCACCTCCTGGGTTTCTTTGCGTGTACGGCAAAATACAATGCCGTAAATATCAGGTTCAAAGTCGGCTATACGTTTAAGAACCTTATATTTATCTTTTGCATGAACAAGGTAGTAGGCGTGGCTGACATTTGCCGCGGATGAGTTTTTTGTGCCGATGGTTATTTCAACCGGGTTGTCCATATACTTCCTGGCAATTGTTGCGATTTCCGATGACATGGTTGCTGAAAACAGGAGTGTTCTTCTTCCGTCCGGAACTTCTTCAAGAATCTCATTTATACTGTCAAGGAATCCCATGTTGAGCATCTCGTCAGCTTCATCGAGGATAACTGTGGTAACTTGCGATAACCTTGCCGCACCCCTTCCGATAAGGTCAATAAGCCGGCCGGGAGTGGCAACAATAATGTGAATGCCTTTTTTAAGACTTCTTATCTGGTTATCTATGCTGGCGCCACCATAAACTGCAAGTATTTTCAGCTTCCCGGTAAATCTGGCATAATCCGTCAGGTCACCGGTTATCTGCATACATAGTTCGCGGGTGGGGCAGAGGATAAGCGCCTGGGTGCTATTTATTTCTGTATCTGTTGCCTGAACCAGGGGTAGCCCAAAGGCTGCTGTTTTCCCGGTCCCGGTCTGGGCCAGGGCGATAATATCACCATCACCACCAAGCATAAGTGGAATTACTTTTTCCTGTACAGGCATGGGTTGTTCAAATCCCAGTTCCTGAATAGCCTTCAGGATACCGGGAGTGAATCCCATTTCTTCAAAATTTATCATTATTATTTTTTATGATGTGATACCGGGAGCGATGGATTTTCTTAATCCCGGTCGAAATGAACTCATAAGCAGACTGGGCAAAACGGTTAACAACGCTTCGTGGAAATCACTTTGTTAATTTGGGTGCAAAGATAATTAAATTATTCTAATTGTAACATAATTAAAAGTTTGGAGTTGACTAAAGTGGCGAAAGTGACTAGAGTGACTAGAGTGACTAGAGTGACTAGAGTGACTAGAGTGACTAG
>JBAXXU010000208.1:0-3786 GCA_037127735.1 Bacteroidota bacterium | reverse complement strand
ATTATCAGTTCCATATGCGATGTATGCAAAAACTGCCGGAGGCATAACAGGAGGTGTTAGAGAGACTGACCCCGTTTTTGTATCATCACCGGCTAACCATATTTCAAATTCAAATCTGAATAACTGGAACACAGCCTTTGGTTGGGGAAACCATGCAGGTTTATATCGCCCCATAGGTTATGTGCCTGCCTGGAGCGAAATTACCTCAAATCCATTCTCCTTTTCTTCGGTTCAGAATAATCAGATACTTAAATTCAATTCCGTATCCGGTAAGTGGGAGAACTGGACTCCTGATTTTTCTAACGGTACTACTGAAACCGATCCTGTTTTTGCAGCCTGGAATAAAAGTTCGGGGATAAGTATCACTTCCTCGCAGGTCATCGACTTTCAGGACAATGTGACAAACAATGCAGCGGTAATGGCAAACAGTGCAAAAAACAGTTATCCTGCTGCAGATGCGGCTAAGCTGGCAAGTATTGCCCCCGGTGCAGATGTCAATGTAAACGCAGACTGGAACGCTACAGGCGGGGATGCACAGATATTGAACAAACCAACCATTCCAACTCAATATACCGATGCAATGGCCGATGCAAGAGTCGTCGCAGGAATTACCGGAAAAGTTGACAATGTAACAGGGAAGGGCTTATCTACAGAAGATTATTCTACAGCTGAAAAGAATAAACTGACTGCTATAAGTGGTACAAATACAGGCGACGAAACCAATGAAACCATTAAAACAAAGTTAGGCATAACAACCCTTTCCGGCAGCAATACAGGCGACCAAGACGGTAGTGAAACCAAAGTAACAGCTGGAATTAACGTAACCGTAACAGGAAGCGGAACAACTGCAAGCCCTTATGTGGTAAATGCAACAGGCAGTAGTTCATTAGCCATTGGCGACAACTATGGCGGTGGAATAATTTTTTGGTTAGATGCTTCCGGGCAGCACGGATTAATAGCCGCTACTGCAGACCAAAGCACAGGGGTAGCTTGGACAACTTTCATAAATACAGTTTCCAATGCTGCCAAAGATGGTGTTAACGGTGGGCAAACAAATACAGAACGAATCATTAATCAAGCAGGTGCGGGGAGTTATGCTGCTCAGCTATGTGCTAACTATCGAGACGGCAACTATGCTGATTGGTATTTACCTTCAAAATATGAGCTTAACTTATTATACTTGCAAAAAGACGTGGTTGGCGGGTTTGCCAATAACTTCTATTGGAGTTCTACTGAGGGCTCTAACATCGACGCCTCGGGTCAGTTCTTCAACGTTGGCGCTCAATACTTCTTTAGTAAGGGCAACATGTACTATGTACGTGCAGTTCGGGCATTTTAACAATTAACAAATGCTGTCTTCAGACTATTTGTTTATAGATGTGCAATGGATGGATTTTGAAACTGACAGGGAGTAATTTCCCTGTCAGTTTTTATTAGCTGAGAAATAGATGATGTGATGAAACAAAAACCATCGAAACGCTAAATGATGAAAACGCGCGAGATCACAATGAGAATGAACCGATAGCGTACAATGGAACATTTGTCAGCCAGCTTTCTTTTCTGTAATCTGCCATGGAAGTTCTGATGGAGATAGTGGGAGCAAATTTGTGATAATATGATTTCAGACTTTTTGCCTGGAGGTTTTCTTCGGCTTTAACTTCAATCGGTACAATCCTTCCATCCCATTGAATCACAAAATCGATTTCAGCGATGGAACTCTCTGATGACCAATAAAATACTTCCATCCTCTTCTGTGTTTTCAAATGTTGCAATACAAATTGTTCAGTAATGGCTCCCTTAAATTCACTGAATATGGAGTTTCCCTCCAATAATGTGTGCAAGTCAATGCTTCCCATGGCTGACAATAGTCCAACATCAATAACAAAAAGCTTGAAGGCAGCTAAATCCATATATGAAACCAGTGGAACAGAAGGTTTGGATATCCGGTGAACTTTGTGTACAAGGCCGCAATCCGCGAGCCACGCAAGGGCCAGCTCAAATTCTTTTGCTCTTCCACCGCGCTTAACAGCGCCATAAATAAATTTTTTGTTCTCCTTTGATAATTGTGCAGGAATAGATTGCCATAACATTTTTATCCTTGGAACAATTTCAACCGGTGCATGTTTCGAAAAATCATGCTCATAGGCGTAAAGAATGTTTTTCTGAATGGTTCTGACCTTGTCAAAATCATTGTCGATGATATATGAATAAACAGCTTCAGGCATCCCTCCGATAAAATAATAGTAACGCAAATATTCAATTAACTTTGTCTTGAAAGTTGTGATCAGCTGCCAGTCATTCATTTGCAATAATTCAACCAGTGAATTCTGGTTCAATGCCAGTAAAAATTCAGGGAATGTCAATGGGAAAAGAGTTAAAAAATCAACTTTGCCAACCGGAAATGATGTCGGCTGATGCAAAGTAATTCCCAGCAATGAACCCGCCGCAATTACATGGTACTGAGGAGCATTTTCATGGAAATATTTCAATGAAGTGATGGCTCTTTCAGCTTCCTGAATTTCATCGAGAACGATCAGTGTGTTTTCCGCCACTATCTTAATTCCTGTCTCGATCTGGATTGATGTGATAATCCGTTTTATATCAAAATCATTCAGAAAAATGGATTTTAATGCTGTGGAAGATTCAAAGTTAATATAAGCTACCTGCCCGTACTCTCTTTTTCCGAATTCCTTCATGAGCCAGGTTTTTCCTACCTGCCGGGCGCCTTGAATGATCAGCGGTTTCCGGTTGTCTGATCGTTTCCAATCAAGTAAATCTGCAAAGGCAAATCTTTCCATCAAAACTAAATTTTATTCAAATATACACTAAAACGCACGACATTATGAAATAAAACTCACTTTGTCCTACGACTTTTGTAATTTACTTTTCAATTTTTGATATGCTTAATGCCGTTTTTTTATTCTAACAGCAAAGCTGCTGTACCAATAAAACCCGAATCACATTTTGCCTCTGATTCAACTATTTCAATTTTGTCAAAGATCATAACCCTGGCCAATTCATAAAATTTCTTCCTGATCATGTTTAAAAAGACTTCACCCCAAATCATATGTCCTCCGCCTAATATTAATAAATCTTTAGACTGCATGTCATTAAAGATTAAGACAAAAGTTTTAAATACCAGCACGACAGGTGTTAAAAAATATGCATAAAATCGCACAGATATCCTTCTCAAGCTGATTTTATCAAGAGCAAAATGATATATTTGATAAAGTTTTGTGAATGGACAGCTTCTTGCTTTATATTTTTCTGACAGCAATGGTTTTATCCCTGATTATTGTTTTTATCAACAGGGGATATACAAGAGCGAACCTTTTTCTGGGTGGTTACTTCTTCTTTGCCTCATTTACTAATCTGGTTATTAACTTTGGAATTTATGGTGACTCCGTGTTCTGGACAGCTCTCCTTGGTACGACTGGATTGCCAGTCTTATTTCTGGTTGGGCCCTTTGCTTTTTTCTATATGCGGAGTATTCTGACAGATGATCCGGAACTAAAGGGATATGATTATTTACATTTTGCAATGTTTGTTATCCAGTTGGCTGGGATGATCCCCTATTACCTGAGCTCATGGGAGTATAAAAAATCAGTAGCTGGCATTTGGCACTCAAGTAAATGGCAATTAACCAGCATTAATCTGAATATTATCCCGGCAAATATCAATTTTTTTCTAAGGCCTATGCATTTGACTATTTACCTGGTTTTGATTTTATTGATGCTATGGAGATATAAAAGAGCATCGGGCATAAAGGCATATTACAACCTTTCT
>JBAXXU010000207.1:0-3826 GCA_037127735.1 Bacteroidota bacterium | reverse complement strand
GGCTAAGATACAAAATATATTAATTACGTCATATTAAATGTGACGTGACACTAGTGTAATATTTTTAATATTTTTAGTCTTAAATCCAAAAGAAAAACTTGAAAATCAGTACTCTCATTTATCAAGTTTCAGGCTAATTATAAATTTGGAAAAAAACATAGATAGTGGGAAATGTCTTACCATAAAACCTGATTCACTAAATTCAAAGGAAGTTTCAAACTTACTTAAAGAGTATCATATTTCAAAAATACTAGCAGTATTTAGAAATAGGTATTCAAAATCAGGCAATCTTATTCATGAAACAAATGAATCAACAATCTATCGTCAAATAATAATAAATGATTCATATAAAGCAAATGAACTTGCCAAATTATTATTAAAAGCAAAGGGGGTAAAAGAAGCATATATTGAAACCCCCATTCAGTTTAATTCGCTATGGACCCCAAATGATGCAAATTATAGCGGCCAATGGTATCTAAATGCGTCATATAGTCCTGTTGCAGATATTCGTGCAGCTCAAGCTTGGGATATTAATACTGGACGAAGTGATGTTATTATTGCAGTTTGTGATGGTGGTGTTGATTACACCCATTCAGATCTTGACCCAGGTGATAGAACTAGGGTAATTGCTGGATACGATTCTGGAGATGATGATAATGATCCTATGGATGATTTGCCTGATCATTCAAGCTTAAGTTATGCTGGACATGGAACTCATGTAGCAGGAATAATTGGCGCAAGGACAAATAATAGTATTAATACCTCAGGTATAATGTGGAACTGTAAAATTATGCCGGTTAAAATGGTTAGGTCGGGAAGTGTTAAACTTCCTTTTATTGGAACCATTTGGGATTTTTCAACAACAGCCTTTCCCTCAGATGTTGCAGATGCAATAGATTATGCTGTTAACAATGGAGCTAATGTTATCAATTTAAGCTATGGATTTAATAGCATGGGGTTTCCAATTAATGAGGTTATATTAAGGGTCCCATTACTTTATTCTGCCATATCAAATGCATATAATCAGAATGTTGTTGTTGTAGCTGCAATGGGAAATGAGTATCAAGCTGGCAATCCGATAGAATACCCTGCTGCTTTTGGAAATGAAGTAATCGCAGTGGGTGCTTCTACAGAAACTTTAACAAGATGGAGTGAATCTAATACCGGTCCTCATATTGATGTTTCTGCTCCAGGTACAAACATACTTTCTACTAATCGAGGCGGCGGAGTAATTACACATAGCGGTACCTCAATGGCAACGCCTGTCGTATCCGGAATTGCTGGTCTCATTATTTCACAAGGGAAAGATCACAGCTTTAATCTCACAAATGACGATGTGCGACATATATTGGAACTAACGGCTGATGATATGGGTTCATCTGGTTTTGACCAAGAGACAGGTTATGGAAAAGTTAATGCATTCAGTGCTTTAACATTGATTAATAATCCAAATACAGTAGTTCATGGTAATTCATTATCAGGAACTTCTGTGCTTATTACAACACTTAACCCATGGATTTATTCAGGAGAGAATAGATGGAATTTATCAGAAGGCTCATATTATAGTGTTGATGAATACCAAATTACAAAACATATTAATTTTGCTATCCCTTTTTGTTCTATCCCAAAAGTTTGGATACGAGACAGAGAATGTATTAGTTTAAGTTTTGCAAACCCAAATGTTGGCTTTCCCTGGGCTGAGATTTCAAATGTAACCACCACGGGTTTTGACGTCAGATACGCTGTTTATTATGTACGATACAACTATTTAGGACAAACTATTAACAACTGGGTGCCAAGTACAATAGCCAATTCTAAGATTGAATATACCGCAGTTGGGGTACCAAATATCGCCGCAACTACTGGACCTATTACAGGATATTACCTCGTTTGTTCATCCGGCACATCATATTCAATTTCAAATGTTCCCCCTGGACATACAATTACCTGGTCATCTGGATCTTATCTGACAAGGGTTTCTCCTCAAGGTTCAAATCCATGCACATTTACTTCAAACGGAAATGGTAGTAGTTATATTGGAGCTACAATTTCTTCAGATTGTGGCCCTGCTTTTCAACTAACAAATCTAACAGTTTGGGCAGGTAAATTTGAATCTACAGTTGTGTCAGGCACTGCTGCAGTTTGTCCAAATAGTTTATATACATACACTGCCCAGGTCCCAGGAGGGCATTCGTCTTCGTATTCATATTCTTGGACATATCCAAGCGGTTGGTCGAACTACGGACAAGTTCAGAATGCTATAAATCTTAAATCTCCTCAATATAGTATGACTTATGGTCCTGTTAGGGTTGCTATTTCTAATTCATGTGGTACATCTGGATATTCAGGAATAACAGTATATCCTAGATCTGGTTGCGGTGGATATTTTTCTATTTATCCTAATCCGGCATCGGATAATGTAACTATAAATATGGATAATAATTCATCTGCAGTAACAACCGTTGATGCTGATTTATCCAATGTAGATATTGCTAATGAAAACGTTATCAAATCAACTAATTTTACAATTCGAATATATAACAGTCAAGGTACTCTGATATCTACAAAAATTAGGAGTGGCTTGAGTTTTGATATCCCGCTAATTAATATGCGTGATGGCACCTATATTATAGAAGTTTCGGATGGGAAAAACATTTCTAGACAGCAACTGATTGTAAAGCATAACTAAAACCTATTATCCCCTGTCAAAAAGGACTTCCTTGACAGGGGATAAAATATCATGTGCACGCATGCCTTAGAGAGATCCTGCGCTTAAGCCGATGGTTAAAGCCTTTTTACCTATATCCAGGACAATTTTTGACGGATTATATGCGTAACTTATTGCCTTAATACATTCTTTAGCTCCTGGTACCTGTTTAAAGACTGCAGATAAAGCATCGAGGGGATCTTTCGCATTAGCCAGGTTCACTGCAGTATTTACAACCTGGGAAGCTTTGTTATACTCTTTTACCCCCGGCACGTCTCTTGCCAGACTCATAGCAACACTCTTTGCGGTATTTCTCATTTGGTTCTTCATCGTGTGGTAATGAGAGAACTCATGCCACTGTGAGCGTTTGTAATCAAAATTTGTATCAAAGCTTTTTTCACAGCTCTGTACAAATTTCATTCGGTCGAAGCCGATCTGGACCTCTTTGCCGTTTATTATATTCTTGGAGTTTTTGGCATTTGCCATCGGGCTTAAGCGGATCTTCTTTGACTCGTCCATTCTTGAAACTACAACATGCACATGCGTTTGTAATCCCTCTTTCTTTTCTCCCGCTTTATGTAATCCTTCTTTCACCTCCGCAGAGTCCCTTCCATGATACCGGGTGTGTTCAACCTTTCCAAAATAAACAAGGCTTTCGCCTGTTAATCCCCGGTTGAAATTCTTAGCGTACTCATCCATAACTTTCCGGGTATAATCCTTCAAAGCTTCCTCGTAACGTTTCAGCTCGATGCCGGTTAATTGAGATATATTTTTAATGTCTCTTCCGGAAACTTTTCTTCCGATATGCCTAAGTTCGTCCTTGCTTGGATTAACAGAGATCATGTAAAACCTGGTCTCGTCTTTCCCCAGTTTACCTTTGTTATTATCAATAATTGCCTGGGCGGAATAGAAAGAAACGTCACTGCTACTATGATCAAAAAACTTTGTCTGGCTCAAGAGATCCTTTTCCAGATTTTCTTTCTCCAGATAATTAATAAGGTCCCTGCAGCTCCCCCTATTATTATCCTTTTTTGATGAATGAATCTTAACGTACATTAAAGCGTTTTTAACCCACATTGCAGCACAAGGCAATAAAAATAGTAAAAAAGCTGTTAATAA
>JBAXXU010000206.1:0-3848 GCA_037127735.1 Bacteroidota bacterium | reverse complement strand
TCCGTCATTATCAAAATCGCAAAAGAGTGGCGACCAGCTCCAATTCGTACTAAAAATACCTGCATATTGTCCAATCTCGGTAAAATAGCTCCCGTGATTATTGATCTGCAACATATTACGGGTAGCCTGATGATTAAACACCGTATTTTTGACCATATTGAAATTATCAAAATTTTCTTGTGCGGTAACGAGCTTTTGTTCATAGCTATCCTCCGGGAGCATATCGAGAGTAATCAGATCGATATACCCATCGTTGTTAAAATCTGCAGCATCATTGCCCATGGAGGCAAATGAAATATTACTGAAATATTTATCGAGCTCTTCAGAAAAGGTTCCGTTCTTCTGGTTGATGTAAAGATGATCCTTTTGGAAATAGTCATTACAAATATAGATATCGGGCCAGTTGTCGTTATTGAAGTCAGCTACAGCAATACTCAGACCATAATTCATGACATTCCGGATCATCCCGGATTCTTTGGATACATCAATAAATCTACCTCCGGTATTCTTATATAGTCGTTCTTCAAAAACCGGATTTTGTTTATTTTTTTGTTCGTCCATTGTTCTTACTGATCTGTCAAGCGTATGATTCAGAACGAAAAGATCAAGATCACCATCTTTATCATAGTCGAAAAAAGCGCTGTGAACAGAATATGATGTATCGGCAATACCATATTGTACTGCACTTTCAGTAAAGGTAAGGTCCCTGTTATTGATAAAGAGCAGGTTTTTCCTTCGTTCCGGCCTGGCATCAGTTGAACTGCAGACATAGATGTCGAGAAATCCGTCTCCGTTGATATCAGCCATAGTGACTCCGGTATTCCAGGTACCTCCACCGGCTACATTGGCTTTATCGGTTATATCTTCAAATCTGAAATTACCCTTGTTAAGATACAGTTTGCTATTTGTCAAATTACCACTGAAATATATATCAGGTAACCCATCATTATTAATATCACCAACAGCTACTCCTGCTCCTTCATACATATAAATGTAATCTATTACATTGAATGTTTCACTTTCCTTGATCCAGTTATTGAAATCTATACCGGTTCTCTTGTGCGAGAGTGATGTGAAGAGCTTACCTTTATCCCGGTTGCACGAAATATTGCCTATTAAAATTAACAGTATGATAATACTAAGGTAAATAGACTTCATTGGCCGTTATTATTATTATGGAGGTCTCATAAAACTACTTTTCCTGTACAGGCGAACTGAAATCCCCAGCAGCTCAGAGCAGGAAGGTAAGGAGTGTAGATGATTTTTGAAATAATTAATCTTAGGTTTATTATTTGCATTCTTATGTATTTAGTATTAACTACCGAAACTCGCGTACCGCGGCACCCAAAATATGCTGACCAAAAATAGTAGAATTAATGTTATTTAACTATGATATTGTCGCCGGATATTTATACATTTATCGCATAAACCATAAAACTAATATCACATGAAACGATTTTTTTTAAATTTTATAGCAATATCAGTCATAATCGTTCTGATTGCTGCATGTAAGAACAGCAAGACTGATGAACAGATCAAATCTTTTCCTTTCAAGACGTTTCACATAACAAAAGGTACCAACGTTGCACACTGGTTATCGCAAAGTGATGCCAGGGGAGAAGCGCGAAAAGCATTTTTTACCGAAAAGGATATCCGTTTTATTGACTCCATTGGCTTTGATCATGTCAGAATACCAATCGATGAAGAGCAAATGTGGGACGAAACAGGAAAGAGGAATGATGATGCTTTTACTCTTCTTAATAATGGTCTGGAGTGGAGCCGGAAAGCCGGACTGCGTGTGGTTGTTGATTTGCATATTTTGCGTTCGCATCATTTTAACGCGAAGGAAAAACCATTATGGACAGTACCTGCTGAACAGGATAAATTTATCAGACTGTGGAAAGACCTTTCTTCTTTTTTGCATGAGTGGCCGAATGCCATGGTTGCCTATGAATTTATGAATGAGCCTGTTGCTGATGATGCAGAACAATGGAATATCCTGCTTGCGCGCGTTTCAGATTCCATTCGTACCTGGGAGCCTTTACGCGTATTGGTTATCGGTTCAAACCGCTGGCAATCCGCAAATACCTTTGACCAGTTGAAGATACCAAAGAATGATACCAACATTGTACTGAGTTTTCATTTTTATGAACCATTCTTTCTGACACACTATCATGCCTCATGGACAAATCTAAAAGACTTTAACGGAGAGGTAAATTATCCGGGACAGATTGTATTAAACAGTAAACTGGCTGAGCATCAGCGCGTATATAACCGCGATACATTATTAAAAATGATGCAGAAGCCGATACATCTGGCCGACAGCCTTAAATTGCCATTATACTGTGGAGAATTTGGTGTTTACGAGAACTTTTTTCCTGCATCAAAACTGGCATGGTATTCTGATATGGTTTCGATTTTTAATGAGTATGGAATTGCCTACGCGAACTGGAATTATAAATCGGGCGCTTTTGGTATAGTTGACGGAAATATGACGCCACTTAGGCCTGTTATTAATATTCTGACGAATGTTAAGGAGAAATGATTAAAGAGCTTTGGAGATTTCTGCCATTAACCACAAGGAATACGCAACCATAGGGGTCCAATACTCTGATATCTGCCAGTCACCGTTTCCAATTACAGGCATATCGGCATTATCACCCCCAAGTCCATTTAGTACAGCGCCTGGTAATACGGGGGTTAATGGCAGAAATGTGCTTCCTCCAAAATGTTTTGGCTGGTTATAGCCAACTGTCTCTATTGTTGAACTGTTAAATGGATTAACCCCGATTATCCAGTCGAGTTGCCTTTGTGCAACAGCTTTTAATTTCTCATCTTTTAATATATCTGCCGCTTTCACCATTCCAACGCCTGCTGATGCTAAATTGGAGTTTACTCCCACCCACCAGCTCAGTTCGGGCTGCATAAAATACCGGTACCAATATTTACCTGCTTTTCTGTTCCCTCCCGGATCCTGTTCAGAATAAAGGCCAAAAGGTATTATTCCAAAACTGTTTTTCTGCGAGAAAAATGAGAGGTAATTGTTTGCATAACCGGATATTATTTCTTTCCATGAAGAGACATCTTTATGCTGAGGAAATATCTGTATAAGATCGCATATCGAAATAAGCTCCAAACAACCTTCCCATATATTTTTATATGGTTTTTTTTCCACCTGTGAGATATAGAAGAAACCGCTGACACCTCCCTCCGGGGTATTTACCTGAAGCTTTTTCAATTGCGATGCCTGTTCAATTGCAAAAGTCTTATAAAGATCAAGCCTCGTAGTTTTATACAACTCAACCGATGCCTGTATTGAAGCGCCAATTATACCTGTACCGGCTTCTTTATTTGTTTTAATGCACCAATCGAAACATCTGGTGGCGGCCTGAAGACACTTTTGCGAGTAGTCAGGGTTTTTTGTTTTTGTTATCCTGGCCATTATAGCTTCTGCTGTGATGAAGTTATACTGACCTGTCATATCAAGAGGATCTGTCTGGATAACTCTGTCGTCTTTCGTTCCAAAAACCAGCATGTCAGATGTAGATTCCCCGGTGGATGGTTTTACAAACTTCAGTTCTCCTCCTTCTTTCCCTGTCTCATTGTCAGTCCAGCGGTTGCTGTCAGAGTGTTTCTGAACGTCGCCACCAACATAATTCATTACATATCCCTGAGGCTCCTGCATCTTTAAGAAATACTGATTTCCCCACATGAGTTCTTCAAGGATTTTTTCTACATTTTTGTTTGTTTTGATCTGTAATTCATAGGTTTTTGAAAGGCCGATCATGCCATAGACTGTTGCTCCGACCCATTTTCTTAAATCGCTTGCATCGTGCCATCCACCGCTA
>JBAXXU010000205.1:0-4019 GCA_037127735.1 Bacteroidota bacterium | reverse complement strand
GAGAGTCAAACTGAAGAGATTATATCCGTCAATTTATGACTAACATAACACTAGGGATTATTCGAAAGTATGAAATATGGGAAGTAGGTGACCAAGAAGGCTTTCTTAATGATTATCGCTTTTGTTTTGTATGGGTTACTCATTCCTCATCTTGAATATTTCTTGATTTTATTTTGCAATTACACTTAAACAAAAGAATTTCAAATCTTGAATAAGGGATCTTAATACCATTGAGAAAATTTTATCGTAAATTCTCTACTCCTACATACAGCAAATACTCCATTTCCTCCTTTAATGTTTCCATTAAGGTATACAGGTTCTGAGAAAGGATCTCCTGAATTTAAGCCAAAGGAGTAAAGGCTTTTCTCAAAAAGAAAAAGTGTTTTTGGAATTGAAAGAAGCCTTACACGAAGCGACCTGAGAATATCAAATGGTGAGCGTTCATCCGCAAACTGTGTCGAAATTTTTATAATACATTTATTCGCCGGTATACGACTGCCTTCTATGAAGTATGCATAAACAGGAACTTTAATCATGGTAAGCTTATCCAGGCAAGTCCATTGATACATTGAATACCCACTTAAAATAGCAAAGAATCCCGAAGTATTACAATATTTGACATCAAACTCCAGTTCGCTTTTAACAATAGGAAACGCAGAACTTACATTGTCACCATAGCCTTCAAGCAAAATGGCATAATATAAATCTGTACTATTGTCATTTCCAAAAGAAAAATCAATAACTACTGACTTGGCAGTAGTATATCCAATACATGCAGTAGGTTCAGAAAGTGTTATTTTTTCTTTTTTTATTGAAATTAACTCCGGTTCTGAAGGAGCAATAGGAACTATAATCTCAGCGGAGATTTCAGGTGTGCTTTCTTCTTTTGCACGGAGGTAGTACTTTTCACTTTTACGAAATTCAATATCGGCGGGTATATTAAATCCCTTAAGGTTTTTTATTACTGAATCACTCCTATAATTAAATATTTCTTTGTCAGAGGAAGAAATTGAAAATGAAAACTCTCTCAGAGAATCATTTACCTCTTCAGGATATTCTCCCTGGTATGATTTTTCAAACGAAATAAAACGTGCGCTGGTCCTGTTATCGAAAGGCCCAGGTAAAATTTCATAATCTATAGTGTCATCTGCGTCAATGATTCCTATGCTGCAGAGCTTTTCCGGCAAATTTGGGCGGTAAAACCTTCCATTACTCTCGCAATTGATAAGCAACAATATTCCTAATATTATTGATACATTCGCTGCCAATTTTATTAGAGCCGTTTTGATTTGGCTAGTTAGCATTTGATTTCTCTCAGATACTCGATAAAAACAATCTGAATTCATATTCTGTAAAATTTAATAGCTTTTCTAAATAAACCATATTCAGAAACAGGATGAATTTAATTCTGACATTTCTCTTATCTTTTTCCAACATTCATCGGAAAGAGGTACAACAAAATTTCTTTTTAGTTGAACCTGATGAGATTTGGTTATCAACTTTTCAAGATGTATCAGGTTAATGATATGCGATTTATGACATCTGATGAATATGTCATTACAATACTTCCTTTCTATGAAATAGAGGTTATGGAGTATTTTAATTGGTTCAACGTTTTCAGTTGAAAAGATATTACTACAATTCCCATCAGCTGAACAGATTATTATATCATTGTAATCAAAATAAGCAAATCCTGTAGCTGTTTTTAAGACTATGTGCTTAATTGAATTATTAGTCATTTCTTCCATGCAGTTTTAATATTTTATTGTCAATGTGAGGGTCGGCATAATCGGAAACAGGGAAATATTTTTGAAATAGTATGATTTAGTGCTATTGTCAAATGTCTTCTTAAAATAAAAAGTGTTTTTCCGGTTATAAATGTTATATATATCAGCATCAAGAAAGAAAGTTAATCTTCGCATCGGGAAAACATGTCTTACAGAAAGGTCGAGCCTGTGGTAATTAAAGTACCTGACATTGTTTTTAGTTTCGAAAAACTCACCATATGAGGTCTCGTGCATGTAAATTGTTGCAGGCGCTCCCGACTGATAAATGAAATTAAGACCAAAACTTGTTCGTTTTTTATAATGGTATTTAATTGTCAGGTTAAGGTTGTGTGGCCGGTCGGCAATTGAAGGTATCCAGATAATACCCTCGGGGGATCCCCATTCTCTTTTTGATCTTGAATATGTGTAACTTACACTTCCTGTAAGATTTCCGGTTCTTTTTACAAGCCCTGCTTCCAGCCCATAAGCTCTGCCCCTTATCCTGTCAAGCAAATCAACAAAAGATGTGTCAAATATGAAACTTGCACCCGGCTTGTAATCTACCATGCCGGTAATAATCTTATAATAACCGCCAATCATCCAGACAAGATCATTTTTAATTTTTCCCTGAAACCCACCTGAAATAATGTCTGATATCTCAGGTCCAAAATCCTTACTTACCGGCAGCCATAGTGTGGTCCGTAGCCCTGCATTGGATCCTTCTATGGAGTGGTCGCTCTGACTTAACCTGACATAGTTGAAATGAATTGATGCTTCTCCTGATTCATTGTAAGAGAGCTTAATCCTGGGTTCAGCCAGCATGAAATTGGCATCACGCACCAGCAATCCTGTTAATCTGAGCCCTGCATCGAGTTTCAGCCTGTATGGGAGAATTATGCCGGTTGAGAAAAAGAGTGAGGTCTCATTTATGACATCACTGGTGCTAATATCATTCTTTATTTCTATGCCATTAGAACTATTTGAAGCAAAGTTATTTGTCGCAAAAATTCTCAGCCTGTCTGATATCCCTGCTGAAAATGTATATTTCTCTCCAATTTTGGTCATGTCTGCTGATGCTCCAATATTATTTATTACCGGGAAAAACGAATACATCGTCCCGCCAAATCCAATTTCATCTGAACCTGCAACAGATTTTTCAAATAGAGAGTAAATCTTCCTTCCTGTTGCAACTCTGTTATAATTCAAATTAAATTTCCAGGTTTGAGCACCTTTTTCTACCTGATCCAACTGAAAAGCATGAGTCATGCTATTCCATCCGTTAACAATTCCATCTTTATAAATAGTAGTTGTATCACCACTTTTTCCCGAGTACTTGTTTTCCTGCGTTCCGTTATCATAATTACCAAAGAATAGGTAACTGAACTTACCCCACTCAGGTATATAATGAGAGACTTTTATGAAACCGTCATAGAACGAGTACCTGTCAGGCGGTAAAAAGGCATTTACATCGGAAGGTACAATTCTTTTTAATAGAGGGGCATATAGGGAATAATTGCTTCTTTTAAGTCCTGCACTTATGTCCCATTTCTGTTTCTTAAAAGGCAAATCAAGTATTAGACCTGATGAAAGAAGCCCTAGCCTTACCTGGATGCTTATCGAATCGGTAAGGGGTTTCCTGAAATCCAGCTTGATAACAGAAGAGGCGCCTCCACCAATATCAGATGGTATATAATCCTTATACAACTCAGCACTTTCAAGAAAATCTAGGTCATATGGAGAAACAATACCAAGGAGGTGGCTTGGAAGAAAGAAGTAACACCCGTTTGCCAGCATAATGTTTTGCCCTGCACCTCCACCCCTGACGTAAAGGTCCGATGTTCCTTCTTTCCCGGAAATGACCCCCGGCAAAAACTGAAGAGATTTTAAAAGATCTGGCTCACTGAAAAGTTTAGGCGTCTCATGTATAGCTGCAGGTGTCAATATAAAACTGCCTTTTGAGGTGATTTTTACATATTTAATTGAATCACCTGTTATTGTGACTTCATTTAATTCATAGGGTAAAACCTGTAAATAAATATTTAGTACTGTATCAGAAGTAATTCTCAGATTCAGGTTTGCAGATTTATAGCCAAGAACCCGTGTTGTAAAATGTTTATTCCCGGAGGAACAAAATAAAGAGTATTCTCCCTTATGATCAGAAGTAACAACCTGTTTTCCGGGATCGACAAAAATTACTGCATTGATAATTAGAGCGCTGTCAGCTTTATTAAAAATCTTACCGGAAACTTTTAT
>JBAXXU010000204.1:0-4087 GCA_037127735.1 Bacteroidota bacterium | reverse complement strand
AGCAAGTTTTTTGTTAAGTAAGGCATCCAAATCAACAGGTGGCAGCATAAGAGCTTCTTTAGGGATATCCGGACGTTTTTCTTGAGCTAATTGCCAAGGATTTTTATTCTCTTTGTAGGTATTTGGCCTCTCAAGATTAAAGAATAGCTGATAAGTGTTGGCTTTTTCCATAAAGTTAATTCTGTTTGTAAAATTTTCGATTTCATAGAACTCGGTTTCAATTAAATTGTGTACGGTTTCTACGTCGGATTGGAATCTGTGGGCTCCGGGCGGAATGGTACCGTGGGTAAGTTTTACAGATTCGATTGCTTTGGTATAGGCAGAAGGATTTTTAGCTGACCAGGAACCGCAATATTCGCTTCCGTTGTCCGTTTGACGGATGCCTTCTTTGATAATCAGGTTGTATTTCTCAAGGTGTTCATTGACATATTTAGCAAATAGCTCTGAATTAATAATAGAGCGTTCATCGGCAAAACCTAAGAATTGTACCCCGCAACTTACTTCGCGGAAGGTGTATTGGACCTTAGGCAGACGATTGCGCATCATAGCTGTCCAGTATTCTGGAATATCGTCAAGGTCTTTAGTATCTTCGCAAACACGTTCAAATAAGGCAAATTGTTTCTTAATCTCGCGTAAGTTTTGTTTTGTAATGTGTTTTTTGCGGCGCTGGCGGCTGGATACGCCATTTGCGCGCCATATTTTACGCATAGTCTTAGCGGAAGTAGTTAGATTCTCAAGTATTTTAATTTGTTCGGCTCCTACGCGTTTGTATTTAGCTTTAAGCTTTACAATTTTCTGAGTCGTATCTTTCGGCGTTATATTAGGGCAGTTGTGTGGCCGCCGTGACGTATCGCCTAATGCCTGATAACTGCCTTCTTGATAACGCTTAAGCCATTTGCGAACTGTTTTAGGGCCTGTCGCGTATAGCCTGGCTGTTGGTTTTATACCGTGTTCTTTGGCATAGATAACCATTTGATAACGTTGTTGTTTTTTATCTTTACTGATTCGCATAATTTGATACCATGGATATGGACACATGTAGATACCTCCTTATCTTGTTAGCATAAAGGCATTGTATCAGGTTGTTATGTGTCCGTTTATATTCTCATAAGGATCATTGATATAGTGGTGCCATTCAACAACTCGGTACCACTGCCAGAATGAACTATTAAAGGCATCATTAATTTTACTCGGTTCATATATTCCTGTTGCATGATCTTGTACGGCGATAGCGGGCTTGTTATCTGTTAGTGCCAACTTTTTATGGTAACGCCGCGGCCTTGTCACGATAGGCCGCCTAAAATTTTTAAAAAGTTCTTTTAAGCCTAAAAAGGCTTTAAAGCTAATTATTTTAATCTTTTTTAAGCCTCGAGGGAGGGGGGTACGATGTCTATTCCCATTCCCATCTGATCTAGTGATAGTGTAAAATAAATTGTACGGTTTTAGCTTTAAGGTTCTTTGAAAAAGCAATAAAAATGGCATACCATAATGGTTGTTGTGCGAACAATAACCATTAACCGGGCCTTGCGGCCCAGAAGGAGGTATGCCATGAGAGATTTAGACTTTTCAAAGAATAATTTACTATCACAATGGCAGTATGTAAAGAGGAATTTGGGAGAGCTTGGTGTTTTGTATCAGTTCGATGATTTCGAATCTCAAGCGCATAGAAGTATTCAGGATTTGATGCAGAGTTGTGTAAATGAAGAGTTTGCTCTACAAGTGAGAGCCGGGCGATACGAACATGCGCCAAGTCGGCTTGATGAACGTCAGGGTGGTTATGAGCGTAGTCTTACGACAACATTCGGGACATCCAGGATACGGATACCACGAGTCAGGTTTAATAAAGTAAAAATACATTATTCGCTCTTTGAGAAGTACCAGAGACGGCAAAAGAAGTTTGATCAAGCGGTTGTGCTGGCGATGCTACTTGGGCTATCGGTGCGTAAGCAGCGTAAGTTCTTCCGGTCATTTATAGGAGACGCTGTAAGCCATGCCACAGCCTCCAAACTTATCCGCACCCTTGAAGATGGTCTTGCGGTATTTAGAACTAGAAAGATTGAAGATAAATATAAGTATCTTCTTCTTGATGGCCTTTGGGTTAAGGTTAAAGACGGCAATAAGCTTAAGGAAAAGGTTATTCTTTTTGTTTTAGGAATTACTTTGGATAATAAGAAGGAAATTGTAGCTTTTAGGCTTGCCAAGGGTGAGACTGAGGAAGAAGTAACGGTGTTATTAAACGATATTTACCGACGCGGCTTAGAAGGTAAGCAGCTTAAGCTCGTGGCCTCAGATGGCGCAAAAGGTATACGTAGCGCGATCAGCATGGTTTATCCTTATGCTAAATGGCAACTTTGTTATGTGCATAAGTTGAGGAATTTAAACAAGCATATACGGCATAAGATAAACAATCGTCCAGGAATAATGCGTCAGGTAAGCGCTATTTATGCTTCTAAGAATAAGCAGCAGGCAATTGAACGATTTGAAAAGTTCTGTGCCGATTGGCAAAAATATGAACCGTACGCGATAAAGTGTTTTAGAGACGGCTTCCATGATACGTTGCATTATTTTGAGTTTGAGGAGGATAAGCATTTTATCAGCTCTACCAATCATCTTGAACGGTATTTAGAGGAAGTGCGTAGGCGTATTAAGATCCAGGGTTATTTTAAGGCAGACAGAAGCGCGAATCTTTGGGTTTACGGTATTATAAGCCAAGTTATGCAGGAACAGCAGCCAGAAGTAATGCCAAGGCATGTAACAATTTTCAGAGTGCCTCAATACGAAAGCGTACAATAATACTTGCACTACTAACTTAATAAATCTATTGCCAGATAAGGAGTTAAAGAGTATAATTATTTAATAAATGACTTAAAATTATGGAGATCTATGGATAATAAACCTAACCGTTTTTCCTTAATGGTCTCATGCTCTGGAGAAAAGCAAGAGTTTACTTTTGCAACTTTAGAATCCTTAAATGAGGCTATTTCCTCTCTTCACTTGGTCCTTACAGACTTGGAAGATAACAAAACTTAGGAGTTAAACCATGCCTGTTACTGTTACTTCTTTTACGGCTGACAGTAATGACCTTGATTATGGGGATAGTACTGTTCTGATTCCCGTATTCTCGGGTGGAACCGGGGCTATTCTTGAGGGGGAGTTAGATAAGAACAGAAGTCTAAGGTCACTCCCCGTATTGAGCGGGAGTGAGACCACCATCACTCCTAGTAAATCTATGACCTACACACTTATGGTGACATCCTTGGATGGCACTGATTTTGCTACAGCATCCACGGATGTGGAAGTGACCGTGAAAGACGCAAAGAAACTGATGGTTACGGATGGGGATGGTGTGGTAGTTGGTGACACCTACTATTCCAACAGCCCTGTTTATATGGTTTCAGTTCAGGTAGATCCTGCGTCAATGTCTGAACATATTGCTCAAGTTAACGAGGATACTATAAAGTATCAACTTATAATTAATAACTCAATGGGTCAGCAGCCTATTTCTGTTATCGGTCTGACTAATTTAACCTCAATCTTAGCAGTATGGGGTCTAGAATGGGATGTTCAGACTCCTGATTAGTTAGAAAAAAGTCTATTGAAAAAACGTAGGCCTGCTGAATCTAGTGTGCCTACGTTTTTTCAATTTGCTCAGAATTTGAACTTAAATTTTATTCAATTTATTAAGTATTATAGATTTAAGGAGTTAAACGAATATGAGTTCAATTGAAATTAGAAACCTGCTAGGTTTACAAGACACTGAGAAATGTATTTATCATATTGATAGCAGCCAAGTTACTCAAGAAGAATTTGAGTTTTGTGTAGTGCTTCATAATATCCTATGGGGGGATAGGGGGATGACCCAAACCCTCGGCCCTACTTGGAATATGGTTATGGACCCACGATTTGAGTCCCTTGGGAAGTTCTTTATTGTTAATCGCAAAGCTGTATTTGGAGGAGATGCACGACTAGGTAAGCAGTATATAGATGGTAACTCTATCATGAGTGGCTCTATGGCAGAACTAGAGGCCTACTCTGAAATTCTTGGAGAGGGCCGGTATTTCCATGGTGTGGTTTCGAGTGCTGGATT
>JBAXXU010000203.1:0-4102 GCA_037127735.1 Bacteroidota bacterium | reverse complement strand
TATTGTCCCTATGGGACAGTCCCGTCAGGGACTTAATATCGGTAGAAATGAAAGTCACCCATGAATTAAGACGTCCTGTAGGGACGTAATAAAATAAGGGGTTTCAGTAGTTTTGTAAATATTTAACCGGACAGTAGTGATTCTTTTATACTAAATCAGAGTAGTTTGTATATTTTTGAAGAAAAATATTTTGAAAATCTGCAAAGACATTTCTCTGAAGAGGTATAATACTTTCGGATTAGATTACAATGCGAATTGCATGATATCAATTGAAACAGAGGAGGAAGCAGTTTCCCTGTTCAGTGGTTGCAAAAAAATACCCGGCCCATCGCTCATTCTGGGTGATGGTAGTAACATGTTGTTTACAGGCGATTTTAGCGGAACAATTTTGCATCCTGTTATTAAAGGAATAAATATTGAGGAAAAACATTCTGATCATGTAATTATCTCAGCCGGTGCCGGAATAACCTGGGACAAACTTGCCGAATGGAGTGTTAATAATGGTTACGGTGGCCTGCAAAACCTGTCTCTGATACCCGGTACTGTCGGAGCTTCCCCTGTTCAGAATATTGGGGCTTATGGTGTTGAAGTGAAAGATTCGATAGAAAAAGTCAGGGCTGTTTCAATCAACGATGGGTCAATAACAGAATTCAGTAAAAATGACTGCATGTTTGGCTACAGGAACAGTGTTTTTAAATTGGAAGAAAAAGGCAAATACATGATAACCAGAGTTTACTACAAATTAACAGTCGGTGAATTGTTTAATTTGAAATATGGCTCCCTCGAAGAAGAGGTAATTAAATTGGGAAGTGTAACATTGAGAAACATCAGACAGGCAGTCATAAATATCAGGAAAAGCAAATTACCCGACCCTGAAATCATTGGCAATGCGGGAAGTTTCTTCAAAAATCCGGTTGTTACTATCCCTGCAGCCGAGAGTCTTAAAAAGAGATTTCCCGGAATAACGACATTTGATGATGAGTCAGGAGGCATTAAACTGGCAGCCGGATGGCTTATCGATCAGTGTGGATGGAAAGGCAAACGGATAGGGGATGCCGGTGTACACCATAAACAGGCTTTGATCCTGGTAAACTATGGTAAAGCAACAGGAAAGGAGATCTATAACCTTTCTGAAGAAATTAAAATATCTGTGATGGAGAAGTTCGGCATTAAACTGGAACGGGAAGTTGAAGTTATCGGAACTACCTGAATATCTTCCTTTTATTAAGCTCTCTCTGGTACATTGCCGCGTAACGGTTATGGCTGGAAAGCGTCCTCGAAAAATTATGATACCCTGAAAAATCAGCCCTGGCAGCGAAAAACATATAATCGTGATCTTCGGCATTTAAAACAGCATCAATATCTTCAACCGAAGGGCAGCCAATAGGCCCGGGAGGAAATCCACCGTGTTTGTAAGTATTATAAGGCGAATCGATCAGTAGGTGCTTATAGAGAACTCTTGTAATTGTAAAATCATTTAGGGCAAATTTAATAGTAGGACAAGCCTGCAGAGGAATTCCTCTTTTTAATCTGTTAAGATAGACACCCGCGATGCGCGGCTTTTCATCAGCCTTTGAAACTTCATCATCAATAATAGATGCCAGGATGGAAACTTCAACCGGAATGAGATTCTTCATTTTTGCTTTTGCCATACGATCTTGGTTCCAGAACTTCCTGTATTCTTTCAGCATCCTGATATAAAATTCCTCCGGATCAGTGTTCCAGTAAACCTCATAAGTGTTAGGAATGAACAACGCAATAATATTTGCCTTATTGAATCCGTCAGAAGTAAAGTTTGAATCATCCGACAGGAAACTGATCAAGAGGGAAGAATCGGCTTCAATCTGTTTACCTATTTTGCCGGCCAGTTGATTCAGTGTTCTGATATTATTAAAGGTGATATTAACAGGCGATTGACTGCCCGACCTGAGCAGATTGATTAATCCGTTGCAGCTTGTTTCTTTGTCAATAACATATCTGCCGGGTTTTATCAAAGCAGGATAGTTCTTCTTCTTTGCAACCCATTCAAGGACTTTCAGGTTTTTTATAATCAGATTAGATTCAAGAGTATCAAGTACCTGTTTATATGATGAACCGGTTGGAATAAAAATTACTTGTTTTTTGTTATCTGTTTGGATACTAACACCAAAAAGAGTTCTGTATATCAGGTATATTATAAGAAGAACAGTAAGCGCCAAACCTGCTAAAAAATAAATAAGATTTTTTTTCTTCATTGTCTTTCAACCGAGCTGCAAATTTATTGATTTTGTTGGAAGTGACAAAAATGTTTTTTACCTCTTTTCCCTGCTGATAGCTATCGGGGCCCTGCTCTTGTTTTTTAAACCCTGCCCCTTGAAAACAGTTAGAAATGCGCTATGGCGCTAAAAAGATATTGGACTAAAGTCATTGTCAATCAGGGTAAATTACCGTTGGCTGAAGCCAACGGATAAGAATACCCCTTCGTGCATACGGGCTTTAGCCCAAGAATAATTGATTATCAAATTTTTTTAAAAAATATTTTAACAATTAAACGAGATACTAATGAAATTCCTGAATGTATCTAAAGATTAGAGTTTTAGAATTTTGACCATTTACTATTTTACTTATTGTTTTTCACTACTGTCCGGTTAAATATTTACAAAACTACTGAAACCTCTTATTTTATTACGTCCCTACAGGACGTTTTAATTCATGGGGTGACTTTTGTTTCTACCGATATTAAGTCCCTGACGGGACTGTCCCATCGGGACAATATATTGGTAGAAAATAAGTTGAAGTTAATACAAAAGTCCCGTAGGGACGCAATGGAATTTAGCCGGACAGTAATGATTGTTTTTAATTACTGTTATTCAATTTGGTTTTAGGGTTAGTTAAAAGACAAATTTTCACTATTTTTGTCAGTCCTGATTAAGGGCAAAAGGAGAGATGGCAGAGCGGTCGAATGCGGCGGTCTCGAAAACCGTTGTTCGCCTTCCGGCGAACCGGGGGTTCGAATCCCCCTCTCTCCGCGAAGCCTGAACAAACCCCGACTTGTCGGGGTTGTTTATTTTAGCGAAGGGGTCATTTAGAGCTTTGCAAGGTATTAAATAAATTCCGCTATGGCAGTTCCAAATCTGTCCCATGAAATAATTTGAATATCTTTTATGGTACTTGTACTTTGGCCGGTGTAATTTGTTTCCTCTGTCAACGATGCAGTCAATTTCTGTCCCGTTGCTTTCGCGCCAGTAAAATACTGAAGGCCGCTTACCTTTATGTGCATGACATTTTACTATTTCACTGATAACCAGATTTTCGAACAAAGCTCCGTAGAGGTAATGTGTTTTTAAAATTTCAGGATTGCTAATTCTCAAAAGAGAAGAAGCCACACCCATATCATAGAAGTAAATCTTTGGTGACTTGATGATCCTCTTGTTGAAATTATTGAAATTAAGAATAGTTTCTTTCACATCGTGATCAAAAATCTCAATCAATTCTGTTATATCAAAAGGAAACAAATTGTTAACGCTCACTCTGCCAGACAGAGACTGTGATATATGACTGTTCAGAATAAAGCTCTGAGAACCAGATAAAATGTATTGTCCATTTGTTTTCAGATCATCTGAGACTACCTGATTTTTTGCAGATGTCCGGTTAACTGGCGTTGGATTATCATTATATGTTATTTTGCATTGTCATTTCAAATTACAAATAAAAGTAGAGACGTTGCATGCAACGTCTCTACTTCTTAATTCAACATTCGCATGTTCTTCATTCTTACTTCTGATTATTTCCATAGGTTGACGGCTATGCCTCATACCTCCTCAAACCGCGGACTAATCCGGCACTTAATTTCAGGGTTTGGCTGCGCCGAGCTCGTCCCGCTAACGCGGTCCTCGGTTCAGGGTTTCAGGGTTTCAGTACCGCATCAGCAAATTATCAAATTTTCAAATTCCCGCATTTCCAAATTAACCAATCAACCCATCAACCACATTCTTTTGTAACGCCGGTACCTGTTCTGCTTCGTTTAGCGGTTTTCTGCTCCGGCGAGTATAGTCGGGAGAAGCATCTTGTTCTAATCGGGTAGGAAGCGGCTCACGCCGCTGTCCCCCCACACCACCGGGCA
>JBAXXU010000202.1:0-4136 GCA_037127735.1 Bacteroidota bacterium | reverse complement strand
CCATTTTATTACAACTCCCTTCACATTTAATATGTTTAAGCCGATAATAGAGCTTTCTGTTTTCGCATCATGCAGCGCTTTCATTCTTTTCGCATACTCGGTCAGAAATATGGGAATATCAAAGGCAAATGTATTTTCAAATAGCATTCCTGTTTTTACAGCTCTCTTTTCATTCATCCTTATGGGTGAAAAACTGACATTTCAGAACATTGCCGGCATGGTCATTGTGATCGCCGGTCTGCTTCTGTCGCAGATGGATGGAAGAATAAATAGTATTGATGAAGCTCTTGCATTTACGGGAAAAACTGCCTGATCTTTAGCTGTTGCTTATATTATGTTCATTAATACTGATTTACAAAGCTTATACATTTAAATAAATCGTACTATATTTGGTGCTGAACGACAGTAATGAAAAAAAGGGCTCTAAATATTCTCTTATTCAGCATTTTAATATCTCCTTCATTTTCACAAACAGGAGGCAGTAATATATATGAATTTTTAAACCTGACTCATTCCGGTCTTGTCTCCTCTCTTGGCGGTTCGAATGTTTCCCTGCAGGGAAATAACCTGAACCTTGCATATCACAATCCTGCTCTGCTCAATTCCGAAATGAATAATTCTCTGGCTTTAAACTATGTAAACTATTTTGCCGGCATCAATTATGGTCTGGCTATGTACTCGAAATCTTATGCCGGAACAGGAAATTTTGCAGCCGGGCTGACATACCTGAATTATGGTTCGTTTACCGAGGCTGATGCTTCAGGAATTATAACCGGTAAATTCACTGCTGCTGAATATGCATTTTCGATGATCTATTCGCGTGAATTTGATTCGCTATTCAGTGTAGGAGTGAATTTTAAACCGGTACTATCACATCTTGAAAATTATACCTCCTTCGGATTTGCATTTGATATCGGCTTGGCATACCACAACCACAGGAACCTCTTTTCAGCCGGACTGGTTATTAAAAATGCCGGTTACCAGGTTACTACCTATGCAGGGGAACCCCGTCAGAAACTGCCTTTTGAGATTCAGGTGGGCGTATCACAGAGGCTGGCCCACGCACCTTTACGTTTTTCCTTAACCCTCCGACATCTCGAAAAATTTGATCTTACTCATCAATATACAGGGGCCCCCTCAACGGGAAATACTGATCAGTCTTCATCAGAGTTTACTGAGAACCTGTTAAGACATATTATTCTTGGGGTTGAACTGATCCCTCATAAGAATATTTATTTCTGTGGCGGATACAACTATCAGAGAAGAAGTGAGTTGCATGTTGACTCAAAAATGTCAACAGTTGGATTTTCATGGGGATTCGGCATTAATACTTCGTGGTTGGACATTGAGTTTGGGAGGGCAACTTACCATCTTGCAGGATCATCAACCCATGTTTCTTTGATTATAAGGCCCGGCCATATTTATAGAAGGAGCCGTAATTAAACTTTTGTTTTCAGCTATGAAGAAAAAATTTGTAATAGCAATCGATGGGTATTCATCGTGTGGAAAAAGCACTTTTGCAAAGTTAATAGCAAAAATGCTTAATTATATATTTATTGACAGTGGAGCCATGTATCGTGCTGTTACTCTCTTTTGCATAAGAAAAAATTTTATTGTAAAAGACAGAGTGAATACTGCCGGACTATTATCAGAAATTAATAATATCAACATTGAATTTATTTTCAACCCTTACCTAAATGAACATGAGACATTTCTTAACTCCGAAAATGTTGAAAAGGAGATAAGGGGTATTGAAGTAGCGGCTCATGTAAGCAGGATAAGCCAGGTGCCGGAAGTACGCGAACGATTGGTTGAACTACAAAGAGAGATAGGCTTTTACAAGGGAATTGTAATGGACGGAAGGGATATCGGGACTGTGGTATTTCCCGATGCGGATATTAAGATCTTCATGACAGCATCTGTGGATATCCGGGCTAAAAGAAGGCATGATGAATTGATAGGAAAAGGGATAGTTATTGATTTTGAAGAAATTAAAAGGAATATTATAGCAAGAGATATTGCCGATGAAAACAGGGATATAAGCCCCCTGAGAAGAGCCGATGATGCAATTATCCTCGATAACAGCAGGATGACTGTTGAAGAACAGATGTCGTGGGTAAAACAGATTATTGAAAAGAAGAGAAATGGAAGTTGAAATTGATAAACAGTCTGGTTTCTGTTTTGGCGTTCAGAATGCAGTTGAGATTGCAGAGGAAGCTCTTTTAAGGAAGGAGAAGGTTTTTTCTTTGGGTCCAATCGTTCATAATGATAAGGAAGTAGAGCGCCTTTCAGCCTTGGGACTTGTGTCAATTGATCATGATCAGTTTAATAATCTTAAAAATTGCAAAGTACTTATAAGGGCTCATGGGGAGCCTCCGCAAACATATATCACAGCCGGGGAAAATAATATTACAATAATTGAGGCTACCTGTCCAATTGTAAAAAGGTTACAAAATAGAATCAAAGAGACATGGCTTAAAACAAAGGAGACCAATGGACAAGTTGTAATATTTGGCAAACCGGGCCACGCGGAAGTGGTAGGTTTGCTTGGCGAGATAAATAATGAGGGTATTCTCATTTCCGGGCCTGAAGATTTGTGGAAGATTGATGTTACCCGACCTGTTTTTCTTTTTGCCCAGACGACCATGAGTGTTAAAGAGTATGGTTATCTTACAGGCATAATACGCTCAAAGATGGAAGAAAAAGGGATAAAAGACCCTGATAAGAGTCTGATTATTAATAAAACTATTTGTGGCCAGGTCTCAAACAGGGAGCCTCATCTTAAGTTGTTTGCTAAAAAACATGACACTATAATTTTTGTCAGCGGAAGGGAAAGTTCCAATGGGAAAATGCTTTATTCTGTATGCAAAAACATCAATCCGGATACCCATTTTGTTTCATCACCTGACGAGATTGAAAGATCATGGTTTGAAGGAAAAAGATCAGCCGGGATTTGCGGAGCCACTTCCACACCAAAATGGCTAATCGAAAAGATAAGGGATATCATTTCAAATATCTGACAATAGCAATGTTCCGTCATTTGTCAGGCAAAAAAAAAATATTACCTTCGTGGGCTTATTTTACAATTACTATTTATGGGAAAGATTAAGAAAATCGGGGTATTGACATCTGGAGGAGATTCCCCCGGCATGAATGCCGCTATTCGCGGAGTGACGCGAACAGCTATCTTTAACGGGCTGGAAGTAATTGGAATCCAACAAGGGTACCAGGGGATGATAGATGCAAATTTCAGACCACTTCAGTCATCTTCTGTAAGCGATATCATACAGCGAGGCGGAACAATACTGAAGACTGCCAGGTGTGAGGAGTTCAGGACAACGGAAGGAAGACTGAAAGCTTATAATAACCTCAAGGAAGCTCAGATTGACGGAGTTGTTGTAATTGGTGGTGACGGATCATTCACCGGTGCAAGAATTTTCAACGAAGAGTATGAAATTCCTTTCGTGGGGATACCCGGAACAATTGATAATGATATCTACGGCACAGATTACACTATTGGTTATGATACTGCTCTTAACACTGTTGTTGAAGCTGTTGACAAGATCAGGGATACTGCCAGCGCGCATAACAGGATGTTTTTTGTTGAAGTGATGGGTGCAGAGGCAGGATTCATAGCCCTTTACAGCGGAATTGCCACCGGTGCGGAAGCTATAATAATCCCCGAAATCAAAGGAGCAGAACAAAACGTGAAAGAGATGATTGAAGCAGGTAACTCGCGTAAGAAATCAAGTAATATAATTATTGTTGCAGAGGGACACCAGGAAGGAGGGGCATTTGCAATGGCTGAAAAGGTGAAAAATGATTTTAAAGATTATGACGTCAGAGTATCAGTACTGGGACATCTTCAGCGCGGAGGATCTCCATCGGCAATCGACAGGGTTAACGCGAGCCGTCTTGGACATGCTGCGGTTGAAGCTCTTATCGATGACCAGAAAAGTGTTATGGTTGGAATAATGAATGGCGAAATCACACTGGTTCCTTTCCGCAAAGCCGTTAAACTTCATAAGGATGTTAACCACAGCCTCGTGGAATTAGCAAAAATATTATCAGTATAGAAAATATTGTTACTAATCAGAGCCTATAGTTTTGAGCGCCTAAAGTTAAAAGTAATAAGA
>JBAXXU010000201.1:0-4217 GCA_037127735.1 Bacteroidota bacterium | reverse complement strand
TGTTCAGTTATCTCGATAAGCAAGACAGGCTGACCCGAAATAAACTATTCGGGATGGGTATTTCCTGTGGATTGAATATTAAGTATACCGGAAACAGTATTGTAATTTCCAAAGGTTGTGGAATTACATCTCAAGGCTATCTTATTCTCAATAATCCAGCCGATCAGGATCAAACCGGGTATAAATATTTTACAGAATATAAATCAGTCCCTTTACCGGCCGACCTGCCATTTAATTATTCCCCCGATTATTTCTACGATTTCCAGCATAACCAACCCGTTTTTGAACTTCTTACAGAGCAGCAAAAGAATGAGCTTAATGACCCTTCCTTATTAATTTCGACCATTAGTACCCCCGGCATCGTATTGCAGGATTATCTGGTGGTGTTATTCCTGGAAGCCTATGAAAAGGATCTTAAGAACTGTACTACATTCGATTGCGATAACAAGGGAGAAAAGATGATATTTACGTTACGTCCGCTCCTGGAGCATAAAAACGATTTACCGCCTGTTGCTGCTGTTCAGTCTCAGACCAAAGCCCCGGAGATAAACCTGGGGCGGTACAATGTGCCTTATAAAACCCTCGATACTACCGACGAAGTGTTGAATGCTTTTACCAGAATCACCAATGATTTTACACTGCAACGTATTGACAGCGTCTGCAATTTTTGCTATGATACCTTTAAATCCATTCTGAATGAACCCGATCCTCCGTTCACAAACCTGTTCACTGCTCTCCGGAAAATAAGGGAAGATATCAACCAGAGTAATCCTGCTGCAATAGAATACTTTTATGATTTTATCAACGACCTGTTTAATACTTATCTGGAATTCAGGCATCAGGCCTCTGAAATTGTTTCTTGTTGTTGCGGGGATGAAAATTTATTCCCCTTGCACCTTACGCTTGGAGAAGCAACCAGTAATACGGATCAACTTTCTGTAAGCCCGAACCGGCAGTACTTTATTTATTCCTCATTGCTGGAGCATCAAAAAAATGAGCAGGATGAATTAAGGCTGATTTTTCAACGTATGAAGTCGATGATCTCATCCTTCTTTGTTCCATCCGGGGATATTCCTACTCGCATTACCCCAAGCCGGTATGAAAATGCTCCCCTTTCTGACAGGGCCATTCCCTATTATTACAGGATCAATCAAAACGAGCGCGATATTTATAACTTCTGGAACTATGGTAAGACGATTAATGGCAATGCCGGATTTAACCTTGGCTATAACGCTGAATTGTACAATTCGGACGATGCTATCCGGAATCCCCTCTATTACGATATCGAAAAAAATAATTTTTTCAGAATTGAAGGTCATATCGGGAAGGATCACACCGCAGTATTGAAGGACCTGTTGAAAAAGCGGCAACAATTTAACCTGCCATTCGATGTGGTAGCCGTTTCTGCCGATTTACTAAACACAGCGCTTAACAAATTACCTGATTGCAATCTCATTGATTTGGAAACTGATTACAAACTGATTATTACTGACTTTATTTGCAGAATGCATCCGTCATTTTGCTACCTGACTAAGATTCCTATGGTGGCTCTTGATCAGGTTTCAACAATGAAGCCACTTAATCTTGATTCGCTGACCCGGTTCTCCTCGTTAAAAAGTGATATTAAACTTAACGCAGATAAAACGCTGGCAGTCCGGGCTAAAAAGTACACCAAAGGTTCATTTATGAAAAAATACTGTCGCCCGGGCGATGGTACGATAGGCCACTACTACTTAGATAACCATGATATACCAGACCTGAATAGCTCAATAGCTTCTAAGAATATAACTACCGGGGATGATACGACACAATTTTATCTGCGGTTTTATGAGGCCATATTCTATTTCATCGACGCGGTTGAAGATTTGATGGCATACCTGATGAACTCCTCGATTGCCTCCATTGACATGACCATCTTCACCACAAAATATGTAACGTTTATTAAAAAATCAAATGGTCTTGGACGGTTAATTCTTCGCTGGCTGGACATGATAGCCAAACAAAATAAAGAGAACGCAATAGAAAATAATTTACTGAATGACCTTGGGCTTGATGCCTTTTCCATTGAATTCAATTCGATGATCTCATCATGCACCGATGACCGCCTGCAAACCCTCAAGGCTGAATATCTTCTCAGGCTTTCTGTGTATGAAGACCTGAGAAGATTTTTAACCTATTACAAAAAACATCCTGGCCTGGAACATAAAGGAGGAGTGCCGAAAGGAGGCACTTTTGTTATTGTTTATCATACGGAAGAAAATATTTACCTGGAAGCTGATGTGTCAGCCAAAAAAGATGTCACTATTACAAAAGAAGCAACTCCAGCAGTCATTCTTTCATCCTATCAGGCAGGAAGTATCAGGAAAATTGGAATCACGGAGTTAGAGACCATCCGGACTTTTGTTGATGAATGTAGTGGGGCTTCTCTGGAAAAAAAGCGTAATGTTCTCGGAATTATTGAAAATATTCATCCTGCAAGGCCTTCCCGGAAATACAATATTCCTGACGGAGCAGTCATTGCAGATTTTTATCTGCCCTATCTCTGCTGCTCCGAATGCCCTCCGGTGGCCTATATATTTGATAATCCCCCGGAACCTGAGGTTAACCCAACGATTGAGGTGGAGTTACCAAAAGGTTCGTCAGAAAAGAACTATTGCCCGGAAGATCCGAATCAATACAAGATTACTGGAACACCGGAGAACGGAACATTTTCCGGCGATGGGGTATCCAATGGTTTTTTTGTACCGCAAGGACTGAGTGCAGGTCCTCACGTGATCAAATATTCCGTATCAGGTCATGAAGCGGCAGTAACCGTAACGATCGGGGCCGCAGCGGTTGCTGACTTTACTTATGAGCTTGATGTCAAGATATTCGAGTACGAAATTCCTCCTGACAACTATACGGTCAATTTCAATAATCTTTCACAGAATGCGAATGCCTTCATATGGGATTTCGGTGACGGTACAACTTCTTCTGAGGCAGGGCCGACCATTAAACATACCTATGATAAAAAAGAAATAAAGAAAAAAAATGGAATTTTCAAGGTCAGTTTAACCGCCATGAATGGGATCTGCCTGGAATCTAAAAAAGAAGAGGATATTTTGGTTTGGTTGGATATACATGTTAATAGGCCGAATAATGTTTTCTGTAGCAATGACAAGGACAAATATGATGTAATAATAAGCACTCCCGGTGGAGAACTGAGCCTGGATGGACACACACTCGAAACCCAGCTACAGGACGGATATAAATTTTCCCCCGATGGACTTGCTCAGGGGCCACACAAATTTATTTACATATTGAGACACCTGAAGGCATTTTATAATTTCAATGTGAAAGCCGGTTCTGTTTTAATGTTCCATCAATCGGTGGGTGCATCTGTTGGTGAAGGGCTTGCGGTGAATTTTACCAATGATGTCCTGTTGCCAAATGTTTCCTATTTGTGGAATTTTGGCGATAAAACAAATGAAACAATAAAGGAACAGGGAATTCACCATATTTATGCCTGGAAGGACATCGTCGCTAACACGGGTTTGTTTTCTGTTTCCCTGGAGGCAAAAAACTACCCGTGCCAGCTTCCTGCCAGTCAAAAAATACTACTCTTCCCGATAAAACAGACAGAATTTTGCAACAATGTCAGGAATATCATAATATATGCATCGCCCGCCGGTAAAATTGAAGTGTTGCCCACGGATTTCCAGGATACTGTCAAACAGTTGGCCAATGGACGCTGGACTTTCAACCCATACAAGGTCAATATACCGGATAACAAAGATGTTGTGGATGTTAAAATGAAATATTCCTTTGAAGGTCTTATCTCAGATACAGTAACTGTGAAAGTTTATAAATACCCTTCCAACGTATTTATTGCGAAAAAAACCGGGGCAGACAATAACAAAAATTTATTATTCACACTTACCCCAAAAGAAGAAGGAATTCAATACTTGTGGATTCTTGATAATACATTATCCTCATCGGGTGTGAAATTTAAAACCACAGGAACCCTCCAGTCAACGGCAATGAACCCTGTTGTGGTTATTCCGGAAAAGGTATTCAAAGAAAAGGCTGTACTGGTTACATTGACCGTCACAAATAAAATTTGTACGTCAACTTCAAATCCGGCAGATATACGAAATACGGATTAATTCCGGACCATTTGAAAATCGATGGGAATACATATCATACATAAGCAAAAGGTAAACCTGACGATTTCACGG
>JBAXXU010000200.1:0-4359 GCA_037127735.1 Bacteroidota bacterium | reverse complement strand
TTACCGTTGGCTTTAGCCAACGGTATATAGACCTCATTGACAAGGACTTTAGTCCAACTTCTTTGGGCTAAAGCCCGTATGCGCGAGAGTATCCTGATCCGTTGGCTAAAGCCAACGGTAAGTTAAGTAAACCACAAATTTCTCCAAATCCTGAGTTAATCGCTTTTAAACAAAAAAACTATAAAAGAGCTACTTCTATAACGAAATTACAAATATATCAAAGAACTAAATCTTATATAGTTGAAAATCAATTATATTTAAGTGGTCAATAGTGAAATATTAAAATAAAATTTGTTAATATGTTCTCGGTTTTAAAATGTCAACCTCAGAAAAATTGAAAATATTTATTTCGTGTACTTTATTGTTAATAACACCTTATTTTTAACTTTAGGTTCTCCAAACTTTAGCTCATTTTAAGTACTGATTAGTTATGGCAAAGGAATGTCGGAATATTAATTAAATTTATTCCTGCAAAATATTTGCTGCTCTTTCAATTAAATGGACAAGGATAACTATGTCATTTAAAATATTATTCGTTACAGCTACTTCTTCTGAAGCTGATGTTCTGAAAAAAATCAGGGGCATGATGCCTGTTGCCGGTGGTTTCCTGTTTGATAAATTTGAAATAAGTCTTTTGATCGCCGGAGTGGGCTCCATAGCAACTGCCTGGGCTATGAAACAATGGTTGTCGGTAAATGAAAAGCCTGATCTTGCCATAAATGCCGGGATAGCCGGAAGTTATAATAATGATATTGAAACAGGAGATGTTGTTATGCCTGTCTATGACTGTTTTGCTGATGCAGGTATTGAAGACGGGGAGAATTTTCTTACCCTGTATGAGGCAGGACTGGCCAACGATGATGAGTTCCCCTTCAGGAAAGGATTTCTAATTGCTGATACCAGGTATAGTGTTCAGATGAAGAATATTTTAAAACCGGTTCGGGCCATAACGGTTAATACTGCTACAGGTAATGAAGCTACCAGAATTAAGTTGTTGAAAAAATTTAATCCGGATATTGAAACGATGGAAGGGGCAACTTTTTTCTATATTTGCTCTAAAGAAAATATTTCTTTTCTGGCTCTGCGGGCAATCTCAAACAGGGTAGAAACCCGCGATAAAAGTAAATGGAACATAACACTTGCACTTGATAACCTGTCAAAAAAGCTTAATGAAGTTATTCTAACACTTTAAGGTATAGATGAAATTAACACTGGGTTTTTCGCCGTGTCCGAACGATACATTCATTTTTGATGCTATGGTGCATGACAGGATTGATACTGAAGGACTCGAATTTGATTATTTCCTTGCTGATGTTGAAGAGCTGAATAGAAAAGCGCTGAGTTCTGAGGTTGATATCACAAAAATCAGCTTCCATGCCTATGCTTTTGCGGCACAGAACTATCTGATACTCGATTCAGGCAGTGCACTCGGACACAAAAATGGGCCATTATTGATAAGCAAGCGAATAATTAGCCTATCTGATCTTGCTCAGGCGAGAATCGCGATTCCTGGTAAATACACAACTGCAAATCTCCTTTTCAGCATAGCCTGGCCTGACGCCGTTGATAAAGTGGAATATCTTTTCTCAGCCATTGAAGATGCTCTTATGAATGACGAGGTTGATGCCGGCCTCATAATCCATGAAACAAGGTTTACTTACCATAATAAAGGGCTTCATAAAATTGCAGATATGGGAGAGTATTGGGAGAAGCTTACCGGTTTGCCTATACCTCTCGGAGCAATAGTTATAAACAGGAATATTCCCGACCAAATCGCGCAGAAAGTCAATCGGATACTACGAAAAAGCCTTGAATATGCTTATAAAGATTCATTTGCCTCATACGACTTTGTTTCCGGTAACGCGAGGGAGATGGACAGAACAGTTATGAATAGCCATATAGAGCTTTTCGTGAATGAGTATTCCCTTAATCTGGGCAACAAGGGAAAAGAAGCTATTAATACGCTGTTCAGAATTGCCAGTGAGAAAGGGATCGTACCTAATCTTCCTGACAAGATTTTTCTTTCGTCCCGTTAATTGTATTCAGGGATAAAACTGCTAAATTTGAACATAGATTATTGTTCATTGTTTTCATGTTGAAAGTATAAATTCAAAATATTTAAATCATGACATTTGAACTACCAAAACTTCCGTACAAGCTGAATGCACTTATCCCGTATATAAGTGAAGAAACGCTTGATTACCATTATGGTAAACATCATCAGGCTTATGTTAATAACCTGAATGGACTAATCCCCGGAACAGAGTTTGAAAAGGCTGATCTGGAAAGAATCATTAAGAAAGCAGAAGGCGGTATTTTTAATAATGCTGCCCAGGTATGGAACCATACCTTTTATTTTGAATCATTTTCCCCTGATGGCAGAAAGATTCCACAAGGTGCTATTGCCGATGCTATAAAGGGTTCTTTCGGCTCCTTTGATGCTTTTAAGGAGCAATTTAATAAAGCGGCTGCTACACTTTTCGGAGCCGGTTGGGTCTGGGTGGTAAAAAATGAAGATAATACTTTGGCGATTCTAAAGGAATCAAATGCAGGTAACCCTCTTCGCATAGGGTTAAAACCTGTAATGACATGCGATGTATGGGAACATGCATATTATATTGATTATAGAAATAAACGCCCCGATTATATCAAATCATTCTGGGAAATACTTGATTGGGATATTATTGCAAAACGCTACTAAATGAACCTTAAAGACCTGATTTTCAAAACACGCTCCTATCGCCGTTTCGATGAAGCACACCAAATTGATTCCAAAACTCTTGAAAGCCTCGTTGACCTTGCCAGGTTATCCCCCTCAGGAGCAAACAGGCAACCTCTTAAGTATCTTATCTACAATACGCCTGAAGATTGTGGAAAAATATTTCCATCTATTGCCTGGGCCGGTTACCTCAATGATTGGTCAGGTCCCGACAAAGGAGAAAGGCCATCAGGGTACATAATTATACTGGGTGACAAAACAATAACTGAAGTGTTTGGAGTTGATCATGGAATTGCCGCGCATAGCATCATGCTTGGGGCCACTGAAACCGGTCTTGGAGGCTGCATAATAGCATCATTAAAACGAGAGGAGCTCCGTGGCGAACTCAGAATTCCCGATAAATTCGAGATACTGTTAATTATTGCTCTGGGAAAACCTGTTGAAAATGTAATTATTGATGAGATTACAAACAATGATGTCAAATACTGGAGGGATAACAATAAAAATCATCATGTACCTAAACGAAACTTAAAGGATCTGATTATTAAATTTTAACCGGATAATTGCCAATGAAACCCACATGTTTAACTAACACAAACATTTATAAATATACCTTTATCAACATGTGCGGTTTGCCTTCGGCGAGCCCTTCGGGGTTCATAATACCTTTAAAATCAAAATTATATTATGATGAAACGCATATTTTTCCTGCTTTTTTCATTTTTTCTGATTCTAAATACCGGTTTTAGTCAACAAACCGGGAATAGCAGAGTCAGGATATTCTTCCAGGGTCTGGTGATGGATGAATCTACTCTTTCACCTATTGCCAATGCACAAATAATGATCAACAGAGCTTTTTCTTCTGTCAGTAGTAGTGACGGTATCTTTTCAATTTATGTTAACCGGAATGATACTGTACTGTTCAAAAGACTGGGCTATAAGCAGACAATGATGTATATAAGTGATACCCTTACCGGAGGGGATTTTATAGCAGGGATTTATATGAGCACTGATACATTGTTAATAGGGGAAGTTATAATTATTCCCAGGTTCACAAACCTTAAATCAGAAATATTGAATGCCCGTAGTAAAACCCCGGCAAACTTCGATAATGCCAGGTACAATGTAGCAGTATCGGCGTACCAGGGACGAAACAGTCAGGGCAAGCTTGGGACCCCCGCGGACAACTACGCATTATTAAGTAAGCAACAAAAAGTTAATGCCTATGAGAGAGGTGGTATTCCTTCAGACAAAATGCTCAGCTTAAGTCCATTATTATTAATTCCTGCAGCTTACCTTCTTATAAAAGGGCTACCCGAACAACCTGCTCCTTTTACAAAACCTCAACTTACCGATCAGGAAGTGGATCAGATTCATAAAAAATACCTTGAGACTCTGAAGCAGAGACTAAAAGACTAAGAGACTAAGAGACTAAGAAACAGGTAATTAGTAAGCAGTAGGTAGTAGGTAGTATTCAAAATGGTTACCTGAATTCTGGAACTTTGGATGCTAAACGCAAAACATTTTTGTCTTCTGACTTGACTACTAAGCTTGTCGAAGAATGTCTTTTATCTTGAATTTGCCCTTCGCCCTTCGCCCTTCGCCCTTCGCCCTTCGCCCTTCGCCCTTCGCCCTTCGCC
>JBAXXU010000199.1:0-4386 GCA_037127735.1 Bacteroidota bacterium | reverse complement strand
GTTATTTATTTTCAGAAGAAATCACTCTCATTTGCCCGGCCATCGTCTTTCATTACTTTTGAGCAATCAAGATCCATTTTAAATCCAGCAGGTGCTTCAAAAACCGTTGTTTCAGAGTATCCCAAGGTCTGATCGCGATAGAGTTTATTCATAAAATAACCATAGACAGGTAATGCCATATTGGCACCTTGTCCCATAGTAAGCCCTTCGAAATGGATGGAACGCAAATCTCCACCAGTCCATACCCCGGTAACCAGCTCGGGAGTAATACCCATAAACCACCCATCTGATTGGTTTTGTGTAGTTCCTGTTTTTCCGGCTATATCAGCTGTTAATCCGCCATAGATCAATCCTTCCCTTCGCAGACGTTGGCTTGTTCCTTCATTAACAACTCCTTCCATAAGATTTAGCATAAGATAGGCGGTTTTTGGATCTATTGCATCGTGGTGGTCAGGTGAGAAACGTGCCAGAATATTGCCGTTTTTATCTTCAATTCTTGTAACAAATATTGGTTTGGTATAAACGCCATGATTGGCATAGGTGCCATAAGCACCTACCATTTCATATATACTAACATCCGAAGTACCCAAAAACATTGAAGGGACAGCATCAATTGGACTGATTATACCCAGTTTTCGCATCATATTTGCCATTGCTTCAGGATTAAACTGTTTCATGACCCAACCCGAAACCTGATTGACAGAATTAGCCAGACCCCATTTTAAAGTTACCATTTTGCCATCATAATCAGTGTTCCCTGAGTTTTTGGCAGTCCAGGTAGTCCCATCAAACAGGTAAAAAGTCTGTTCAGCGTTTGGAACAAGTGTACACGGCGAATAACCGTTTTGCATGGCAAGTGTATATAAAAAAGGTTTTACTGTCGATCCGACTTGCCTTTTCCCTAATTTTACCATATCATACATGAAATATTTATAGTTTGGGCCGCCAACCCAAGCTTTCACATGACCGGTTTTAGTCTCCATTGTCATCATAGCTGATCTCAGGAATCCAAGAGTATATTTCACTGAATCAAGTGGAGTCATAGTAGTATCAATTTCACCGCGCCAACTGAATACCGTCATCTCAGTTGGTTTTTTAAATTCTATTCCAATCTCTTCCTGACTCATCCCCAAACTTCTTAGCTGCCGATAACGGTCGCTCTGTTTTATGCAGAAATTCAGAAGATTATGAGCTTCTTCATCTGTCATTGAATTCGGAAACGGAGGATTTCTTAATATCTTTATTCTTTGGTTGAAAACAGGTTGAATTTCGATACTGAGATGCTGTTTAATAGCGTATTCTGCGTAGGTTTGCATACGCATATCAATAGTTGAATAAATTTTTAAACCATCCGAATGTATATTATGTGATGTTCCGTCAGTCTTTCGATTTTTATTGCACCATCCATATAGAGGGTTAGTTTCCCATTCGAGCGAATCTTCGTGAAACTGTTGTTTCTGCCAAGTAGCATATTTTTCATTATCAGGTTGTTGAGCCATTAAAATTGTCCTAAGGTATTCTGTAAAATAAATACCCGGGCTCGATTTAAAGTCTTCTTTGTGGTAATTAAGGACTAATGGTTTCACCTTCAATTCATCATACTCTGCTTTGGATATTGTTCCGAATTTACGAACCTGATCAAGAACAACATTTCTGCGTTGTTTAACTAATTCGGGGCGGCGAAGAGGATTGTAAAGTGAAGGGTTTTTTGCCATTCCTATTAGCATAGCTGCCTGTTCAGTAGTGAGTAGATTAGGTGTTGTTCCGAAATATATCTGGGCAGCTGATTTTATTCCGACCGCGAGGTTTAGAAAGTCAAACTTATTGAGGTACATAGTAAGTATTTCCTCTTTTGTGAAACTACGTTCAAGTTTTACCGCAATAATCCACTCTCTGAATTTGCGGAATGCCAGATCTATTTTTCCGTCCATTTCTTCGCGGGGAAACAACATTTTGGCTAATTGTTGACTAATTGTACTTCCGCCACCTGCACTCTCATTTCCCGTAATAACTCCTTTGACAACTCTCACCAAACCCTTAACATCAATTCCGGAATGTTGATAAAATCGTTCATCTTCCGTTGCAATCAATGCGGTGATTACATTTTGACTGATTTGCTCATAGGGTACATAAGTCCTATTTTCCTTATAAAAAAACTTCCGTAACACAACACTGTCGCATGAATAGACCTCAGAGGCTAATGATGATTCAATATTCTCAAGCTCAGTCAGAGATGGCATAAAGCCAAGTTTTCCATTTGCAATAAAGGCAAATAAGGTGATTATCACCAGAATACCAAAAACGAAGATGCCATAGAATATTTTGACGTATTTTTGAAAAGAATGTTCTGTACCAGTCATAAAGAGAATTTATTTGAAGGTTACAAACTTACATGAAAATTTTCAAAATGGGACGAAATGAAAAGTAAAATCACACATAGTTAGCTTATAATATTAATAATCAAAAAGGTGCTTATATTAATTTTCGCAATGTCGAATTGTTTCAGGTAACTATTAATCAAAAAAATAACCGGCTATTTTTAACCGGTTATTCTTAAATATTGTGAATGTAGCTGATTTGATATTAATTGCCCCTGTATAGTGTGACAACAGTTTTTAGTTGATATTGATTTCGATAGTGGTGGAGGTAGAGTTATTCGAGCCATCAACACAAGTTACTTTCAAATTGTACTTCCCGGGTGTAACAATATTGGTAGCAGTATTGGCTGGTATGGGAGTTATATCAGAAAGAATAATTTCCTGCTGTTTTACACCGGTATTAAAGCTTGTTGATGATTTCGTGTAGCTATAAGCAAGTGAAGTAGGCACAACTTTTAAGATTAAACCACCTGTGACCACTTTACTGATTGCAATGTCGTAAGTTCCAAGTTTTTCGTTATCGGTGAAAGTAGCCTGAAACGGAATTGTGCTTCCCGGTGCAAATGCTTGACCTACTGTGGGTTTTGTAATCGTAATTGTCGGTTTTGTAGTATCAGGAATAACTACAGGAACAGGATCCGGACTACTGGTTTTTTTACAACCGGAAAGGGCTGAAACCAATAAGCATGAGACAATCAAATGTTTAATAAAAATTTTCATGACTATAATATTAAATTTCCAATCTTTGTTCTAACAAGTAACTTTTCTGCCGTAAAAGTAATAATTCCGGTTCATAATACAACTTCTATCGGAAATTTTTATAATCAAAATGGGTGATTTTCATTAGTGATGGTTGACTTTTATCCTTTTCTGAAAGTTTAATGTTAAATGATTCAAGGATCCAGTTAATATTTACTTGTGGATCATTCCAGGAAAGACCACCTTCTGCAATTGAATTGTAATAATTGTCGCATTTATAAGAGAAGACTGCTGTTTCGCTTAGGACAGCAAATCCATGCGCGAATCCTCGTGGTATAAAAAGCTGGCGATGGTTGGTCTCCGAAAGTTGTACAGGTACATGTTTACCATAAGTAGGTGATCCAATCCTGATATCAACAGCAATATCAAGAACTTCACCTTGCAAACATTGTACAAGTTTAGCCTGAGTGAAGGGAGGTCTTTGAAAATGCAGGCCACGCAAAACTCCAAAGCCCGATTTTGATTGATTATCCTGAACAAATTGAATTTTACCCACGTATTTTTCAAAAACATCCTGACGGAAAGATTCAAAGAAATAACCTCGGTGGTCGCCGAACACCTCTGGCTCAAAAATCAATACTTCAGGAATTTGTGTTGCAATAACTTTCATTTTTTAGTTCTAAAAGTTGAATATTACTCGGAGGCTAACCTGATAAGGTATTGTCCGTATTGGTTTTTAATCATTGGCTGTGCCAGGGTAATGAGCTGATCTTTAGTAATCCATCCATTATGATAAGCTATCTCTTCGGGACATGCCACTTTTAATCCTTGACGGGTCTCAATTGTTTCGATAAAGTTAGAAGCCTGGATCAACGAAGTATGAGTTCCAGTATCAAGCCAGGCAAAACCACGTCCCATAGTTGATAGTTTCAACTTTTTTTGGTTCATATATTCCTGATTAACAGTAGTAATTTCCAATTCACCACGTGGCGAGGGTTTTATTTTTTTTGCAATTTCGATTACCGAGTTGGGGTAGAAGTAAAGTCCGACAACCGCATAATTCGATTTGGGAGCAAAAGGTTTTTCTTCTAATGATAGTACATTTCCTTCTATATCCATCTCTGCAACACCATATCTTTCGGGGTCTGAAACTATATAACCGAAAATAACTGCCTTTTGCTCATTTCTGACAAGGTTAACTGATTCGTTTAACATTCCAGAAAAGCCGTAGCCGTAAAAGATATTATCACCTAAAACCAGACAGACATCGTCTGACCCAATGAAATTTTCACCTAATATAAAGGCCTGT
>JBAXXU010000198.1:0-4492 GCA_037127735.1 Bacteroidota bacterium | reverse complement strand
GGTAATAAACTTGTCACAATTTTTGCGCGCCACCTTGACAGTTTTATCGTGACACTAAACTTTGTAATCATCTACCAGATCCGCGACTTCGGCTCTGAACAAATCCTGCTACCGAGACAATTTTATCTTTCGCCGGGACTTGCAAAAATTGCGCCATGGTGGCTTGCCCGCCGGGACTATTTTCTGGCTAAAGTACCGGGACTCGTATCGGCGGGCTGCGCCACCAACGCTTTCTGCTCATACCCGCTGGCCGTTATGTTTAAGCGGTCGGTGCATTTCTAGACAGATTTGCCTTATTATCAAGTTCTCGTCCATCGTGACAGACTCCGCCTAAACATAACCCACCGAAGAGAATCAGGTTTCAATAAAATTCAGCACCGAATAGAGACACTCAAATGGTTTTTGCATCGCCACTTAGACAATTTTATCATGACGATCAACTTCTCATACTTCTGCCAAAATTATTCCGGCTCTGGACAAATCCTGCTACCGGGATAACTATATCGTTCGCCGGGACTTGCAAAAATTGCGCCATGGTGGCTTGTCCGCCGGGACCCTTCGCTCCGCTCAGGGCTTCTGGCTAAAGCACCGGGACTCGTAACGGCGGGCTGCGCCACCACCGCTTTCTGCTCATACCCGCTGGCCGTTAGCATTCATGCCGGGTCTGTTTTTGAGAGACAATTCACTTATAGCAAGACATATACGTAATAACGAGACTTGCACAAATGCTAACTTTAGAAAGTAGATTTTCTATAGATTACCAGTATTATAAATACTTTAATAACTTTTTATATGCACAAATCCTTAAAACAAGTTGGGGCTAATGGTAAGCTCATAACATTCATCGAGTGATAAGCGAAAACTTAAAAAACTATTGTTGTAGATGCCCAATATTTTGACTAAATTTGGACTAAATAAAATAGCATTGAAAACTCATCATCGAATAATAAATGGAGATAGCAGACACATGACTGAATTGTTAGACAATTCTATGCATTTGACTATTACCTCGCCACCTTATTGGCAACTCAAGGACTACGGAACAGACAATCAAATTGGCTTCCATGACAGCTACGAAAACTATATTAACAACCTTAATTTGGTTTGGAAAGAGTGCTACCGCACACTACACAACGGTTGCAGGTTATGTGTGAACATTGGCGATCAATTCGCCAGAGCAGTTTATTACGGACGCTACAAAGTCATTCCAATTCGTGAAGAGATAATTAAATTCTGTGAAAACATTGGTTTTGATTATATGGGTGCAATCATTTGGCAAAAAGTAACGACTTCAAACACGACTGGCGGTGGTGTTCAAATGGGTTCTTATCCATATCCACGAAATGGAATTTTAAAACTTGACTACGAATTTATTCTCATTTTCAAAAAACTTGGTGAAGCACCTAAACCATCAATAGAACAAAAAGAACTATCTAAAATGACGGCAGAAGAATGGAATACTTTTTTTGCTGGGCACTGGAATTTTGCAGGAGCAAAACAAAGCGGTCACATTGCTATGTTTCCCGAAGAATTGCCAAGACGTCTAATTAAGATGTTTTCATTTACTGATGATACTGTTCTTGACCCCTTCGCGGGTAGCGGAACAACAGCATTGGCAGCAAAAAACCTATATAGAAATTCTGCTGGATTTGAAATTAATCCAGAATTTATTCCAATTATAAAAGAGAAATTAAACGTTTCCCAAAAGGACTTTAACGGAACGACATATGAATTTCTGAAACAAGATGAAGTAACAACTGACTTTGAAAAAGATATTCAAAAACTGCCCTACATTTTCAAAGACCCGCATGCGCTTGACAAAAAAATCGATGTAAAAAAATTTCAGTTCGGTTCTAAAATTGACAAAGAGAGTTCGTCCAACCGAGAAGAATTATTTACTGTGAAAGAGGTTCTCAGCCCTGAAAAAATTAGACTAAGCAATGATTTGACCATTAAACTTATCGGCATTAAGGAAGACCCGATTAAAAATGGTAAAGCAACCTCATTTCTTATTGACAAGGTAAAAGGCAAACGTGTCTTTCTAAAATACGACATTGTTAAATACGATAATGAAAACAACCTGTTATGCTACGTTTACTTGGAAAATAAAACCTTTATCAATTCTCATCTTATTAAAACCGGTTTGGTACAATTGGCCAGCGATATTGATTTTAAATACAAAGAAAAATTTATTTCACTTTTAAAAACAGACTAATGCCCACAATTCAGCAACTTATTCAATATCTGAGAACCAATAAAAATTTTGGTAGTGCTTCTCCAATAACTGCTGGAGACTTAGCAAGTCATTTTGGAATTTCTGATGGAGGTGTGGAAGTCGAAATGCGAGACGTAATAAGAGATGCTATTTCTCAAAATGAATTAATTGGAAGTCATAGCCGTGGTTTCTATTTAATTGGAAATTTAGCCGAACTTGAAGAAAACCTTGATTCACTTCAAAGCAGAGCAGAAAATATTTTACTCCGCAGAAGAAATATGATGACCAATTGGAATAATCAAAATCAAAATAATTTGACCACAAGAACTGATTTATTTGTTAGACCTTAACCATCCCAAAAAAAATGGACGAATTAGAAGAAGGACAACCAATATATAAATATGCTAAACCTTTTGGTAAAAAGGAAAAAGTTTTAAATTATACAAGTAATGCTTATCATCTGACTCGACCACCCAAAGTTGGAGCTGTTATGGCTCTAATCCGTGAATGTCAACCAAAAACCTATAAAGAGTGGGAACAGTACTATTTTGAAAAAGCATACACAAAAACTAAAGTCCCGGTTAAGGTTACTAAAGAAATATTAACCGAATTAGGAGAAAGACTTTATGAAAAAATTACGGAAGTTGTAATTCCTGAATGGACGGAAGCCTTCAGGCAGATTACGAAACAGGACTGTTACGACTATGTTTACGAAGTTACAATTCCACGAACTTATGATGGTTTCTTAACAGAAAAATCTGTTATAAATGATTTTCTTGCTAAAAAATTTCCTATTGTAATTTTTGAGGAATCAGATTCTGACTTAGACCATTCAGGCGATATTGATTATATTGGACGAGTTGGAAGTAAAGCTTTTGGCATTCAAATAAAACCAATTACAGCAAACTCTAATTTTGGCAATCACAATTTATCTGAACGTATGCAAGCCAATTTTCAACAATTTGAAGAGAAGTATGGTGGAAAGGTTTTCATTATCTTTTCGACCAAAGTTGGAAACAAGAAAGAGGTTCATAATAAAGGAGTCCTTGACGAAATTAGCGAAGAAATTAAGCGACTTTTATAAAACGATAAAAGTCACATATCGTCAATAATTGGAGATAGATAAATTACGGGTCAACATTTTTACAGAATTCGGTAATATTTACTGGGACCAGTAAACGGGTGACAAACACAGTCCTCGCCATTACTGTTAACTAAATAACACTGCCAAGACAAATTCAACACGCAATCAAAATTGTACCGTGACACTGGACTAGACAACCAGTTTAACACCGTAGACTTCATGATAATAGATAGTTTTAATATTTTCACGAAATGCTAACACGGATGGTATAGGTAATTGCCTTCAGCAGCCCTGACAGCTTAGTAATCAGCACCATAAGTCTATGCGATCAAAATTATACCCACTTATCAAACTTTCGGTACCGTGACTAATCCTACTGCCGAGACAAAGTCAATAGGGCTGCTGGCCGACGCGCCGTTGTCATGGTTTTTGCATCGCCACTTAGACAGTTTTATCATGACAGGACAAATCCTGCTGGTTTACCGGGACTCAACCATCTGGACAAATTTTCCTTGACGAGAAAACTTCTGCCCACTTATCGGGACTGTGCAAAAACTCATGCCAACCCTGACACAGACGGCAACTCCCCATACCGCCGGGCCGTTAGCTGCAAGGCAAAGTGCGACACGAAAGTCGCTCTATATAACTGTTAATTAATGCGTTACATGACTATTTTTGACAACACGAGTTAACCTTCTGTTCCATCAGATGAGCCTACCGACACATGCGTGGGGAGTGATCCCCGGGTGTGAAGCTGTCGGGACAAGGTTACCTCCCCGGTAACAACAATCGGAAGGTGCCGGCTTGGGTGGTATGGTGAACATTTGTGAATTGTTGCAAGCGTCGTCATGCGAAGAAGCGAAAGTTGTTGATACGCTTTGACCAAAAAGGTATAAGGGCAGGATAGAGGGTCTTTTGCAATCCCCTACATGGATATAGTCCCTTCGGCGTAAAGACAGCACCTAACCCATCCTGTTATTAGAGCGGAACGTGGTAAGCCTGTATGGTTCCCTGTGCATATGGTAGGCTTCTGGTGACGGAGGCACAATACCATGCAGGTAAAGGAGGATAAAGAAAGCAAAGGCTATCTTGTAATGAGGTAGATAGGGGTTCAAGATTTGCCCCCTTGTGAAAGCAGGGCTGAATTTTATCTGGTGCTCTGTTGCAAGAAATTTGTAGTAAGACTTTAACTT